>NC_011761.1:1249375-1552500 GCF_000021485.1 Acidithiobacillus ferrooxidans ATCC 23270 | reverse complement strand
GGTTTTACCTGTTAGCCGGCGCCTCTTTTGTAGAAACGCTCTCCGATCTCTATACCCGCAACCTGGTGGAGTATTACCAGGAAAACGTCGGCGCCACCACATGGTTGCGCCAGGAGTGGGAGATGGAAGAGGTACAGCACGGGCACGCGCTGCGCCGGTACGTGCTCTTTGTCTGGCCGGATTTCGACTGGGAACGTGCATATCAGGGCTTCGTGACGGCGTATGCGCCCTGCTGCCGCACAGAACTGCTCGGCCCCACGCACGCGCTGGAGATGGCTTCGCGTTGTGTCGTCGAGACGGGTACGGCCAGCTTCTACACCATGATTCAGGCGGCGAGCCCGGAGCCGGTGCTGCGCCAGATCGCCGCACACATCCGCGCTGACGAAGTCCACCACTACAAATATTTTTACAGAATTTTCAGGCAATATCAGGCCGCCGAAAAAAATTCGCGCTGGCGTATCGGTCGCGAACTATGGAAACGAGTAGCGGAAGCAGAGCAGGAAGACAGCTATCTGGCGATCAAAAATGCTTTTGAAGTGAAAAATCCGGGAGAGAAGTTTTTCATAGAGGACTTTGCCGCGTTCCGGAAACGCATAGGCGGCTGGGTGGATCGCTATTACCCTTTCGATATGGCCATCAAGATGCTGCTCAAACCCGTCGCCCTGCCCCCCATGCTGCAAAGGGCTGCACTCCCCCTGCTCAGCCACGGCGCACGCCGCGCCATACTCGGTTGAGCGTCGCGCACGCCGGTCGGGCACACTCATACGGACCAGATCTGCACCACGTCGACAGCTTCGCCTACCGGCTTCCCTTCCTCCGGAGACGCGGGCGTCAGCTTCAGCCACTGAGCCTGTTCCACATGGCCCACCACCTGGCCCACGGCACTGACTGTCTGCAAACCGGATTGCAACACCGGTTGGACAGATGCGGTATGTGTGGGGCTGGCGATGGGGGTCACCGTATTCACAAAACTCCCCAAAGCCACAAAAGGTGCGGCGATCAACATCGTTAACAGGGTATTATAGATGGGCTTTTTCATGACTGTTCCTTTTGGATCGTCGGATGCGCAATAAGTCAAGCAAGTATCATGCCATGGCGCAATATATACAGCATCCAGCGACGGACATGGCACGCAGACACAAGGTTATGCGCATTTTTTGCGGGCATCGGACCAAAGCATCGCGACGTGCAAAACTTCTGTCATACTGCGCCAAATACCGGCGTTCCTGTCGTCAGCTCCCGACACATAATCCTCTCCGATTTATTTTTCATCGAATAAATAAACAGTTAGGGCGTTTCCGCAGAACTACATCCGGTGGGAGCAACATAACCCCACCTTGTGATAACGTAACAAACGATTTTTGCCCGATGCCCGGTTACCGGCGGGTGGAAAACAGTTCAAGGAAGGAGATGCGCGTGATCAACCGGATAAGCATTGGGCCGATCGACAACGGCACACCCGACAACAGGCGAAGTTCATGTTCAGGCTATTTTCTGCTGGGGATGCTCCTTGCAATGTGGACGATTCCGCTGCTGGCCCAGGCATCGGGCTTGCAACTTGCGACGGCTAACGACACGTTGCAGACCATCCACCGCGGGCTGTCACAGCATGCGGATACGCGGCAACTTCAGAACTGGCAGAAAAGCGTAACCGCCATTGGCCATGATGCAGACGTCTGCATGACCGAAAAAAACAGCAATCTGAGCCAGACGGACAAAGCCCTGGGCATTCTTGGACCCGCCGTCGCCGGCGAGCCCGAGAATCTGACGGTTTTACGCCAGAAGCTGCAGAATGAGCAGAAAACTCTCAGCGGGGAACTCGCCACCTGTAAGATTCTCGCCATTGCGAGTGCGGATCTGGGCCGACAGATCCGCGAACAACGTGATGCGCTACTGGCCCAAATGCTGTTGCGCCACGATCACGACATCTGGCAGCAGGCCGTAGCCCTTCTGTCTACTCCTGCCACTACCTGGATTGCCGAGCGGCATTTCTGGCTTACCTGGAATGAACATTCCATTTTTGCCCAGAAGGGCCTGCAACTCTCCGCCGGGATCGGTATCTTCCTGTTTGCCCTGCTGTCGTTTCTGCGGGTGCCTTTGGCCAAGGCCATTCATCGCACGCGGGATTTATCCGATACGCAGCGAAATTTCTACCATTATGCGCCCCTGCTGGGAGGCGTCGCCGCGGCTGCAGCCTCAAGCTATATTACAGACACCTTTTCGCCTCTCATTGCCCTCATATTCGGCACCTGGGGCACCTATGCCGCTATCTCCATGCTGCTCGCGTGGGCCCTGCGGTCGTCCGGCATCGTCAGCCGCCATTTTTCCTGGGAGCAGCAGACGCTGCGCTCCGCACTGCGAACCCTGCGGTTCATTGCCCTCCTCTCCCTGTTCGGACTCGTGTGGATAGGCATTTCCCCTCAGGATCCCTTGTCCGCAGCAGACCAGGCCTTTTTCGTGTCCGCATATCATCTAGTCCTCCTCAGCGCGGTGTTATGGCTGGTCTGGCGAATGGGCGTGCAAAAGCCTTTCCGATCTCATCCGCTGCCCAGGATGGTCCTGCTTCTGGCCCTGATCGCTACCGCCATATGTACGCTGTCCGGTTATCGCAACCTTTCCAATTATCTGTTCTTCGGCCTGCTGACGTCCCTGCTGGCCCTCAGCATGGGGTTCCTGTTGTCCTGGGGGCTTGCCGAATTCTGGATGCGGGCGGCACAAAAATCCGGTTTCTGGCAACATTTCCTGCGCCGCCGCCTACGCGTGAAGGAAGATCAGCCCCTGCCATGGATAACCTGGTTCAGTACGATAAGTTACACCGCCGTATGGTTGGGGGTGGCGGCCTTCGTCCTGCATGCCTGGGGCCTGACGCATACAGGATTTACCTTGATCTGGAAATATTTTATCACCGGATTCACCATTGCCGGTTTTCACATCCAGCCCTTCCGCTGGGTGATCGCCGCGATACTGCTCGCCATCCTGTTCAACATCAACGCCCTGGTCCAGAAATACCTGTCTGATAACTCGCGGATTATCAACCATATGGAAAGCGGAGCCCGCCACTCCGTATTATCCATCCTCCGCTATACCGGGTTCATTATCGCGGTGCTGATTGCACTCTCTACCGCCGGTGTCGCACTCGGTAATCTTGCCATCGTCGCCGGCGCCCTATCGGTAGGCATCGGCTTTGGCCTGCAAAATATCGTCAATAATTTTGTGTCTGGTCTGATTCTGCTATTGGAGCGTCCCATTCGTGTTGGTGACTGGATTCAGGTGGGGAACACTCAGGGATATGTGCAGAAGATGAGCATCCGTTACACTCTGATCCTTACTTTTGACCGCACTGAAGTCTTCGTTCCTAATTCTGAACTGATCTCTGGCCAGGTGACCAACTGGATGTACACAAATAGCGTGTTGCGCCTGATGATCCCCTTCAGCATTGCCCATGATGCCGATATCCCGCTGGTAAAGCAGCTGCTGGTAGCGGAAGGTCAAAACCACCCCGACGTCCTGCAAGATGATCCGCGCGGTATTCCGCCCACCGCGCTGTTACTGGATGTCAGCGAAAATGCCCTGCAATTCTATCTGCGGGTGTATCTGGACGACTGTAACAAGAGTTATAACGTGCAGACCGACCTGCGTGCTTCCGTGGTGGAAAGTCTGCTCCGCCATAACATAACACTGGCGCACCAGCAGCAGGACGTCCACATTATTCCCGGTCGGATTTTACCTATGGACGGGAATATGGCTCCGCCGACGGGGGAGCATTAACCATCAGGCTATCGCGATGGATCAGTATCGGTACATCCCCTATCGCTTCGGGATCGTCAGCCGTTTCACCGCTTTTTAGAGTAACAAGTCGTTGATTACCAAGTTGTCACGATGAATCAGCACATCTTCCAGCACCTCAGGATCATCCGCCAGTTCATGACTCTGTTTCCGGCAGCAGCGGGCAGCGACCGGCGCGTCGAGATTGATCAAACCGCGGGCGATGTCCCGCCCCAGCGGATCTTTGCAAACGACCAAATCCCCCCGCCGGAATGTGCCTTCTACCGCGATAACGCCCACCGGCAATAAGCTGCTTCCCTCCTCCAGAATCGCCCGGGCCGCTCCCTGATCCAGATGCAGCACTCCGTGGCTGCGCAGATGCCCGGCCAGCCAGCGCTTCCGCGCAGCCAGCTTAGGTAAGCGGGCATGAACGAAGGTGCCGATCGCTTCCCCTTGATGCAAGCGCGGCAAGACTTCCGGACGGCGTCCATCCGCAATGATCGTCGACGTGCCGGAACGCGCGGCACGTGCCGCAGCACGCACCTTGGCCAGCATACCGCCCGTTCCCATCCGGGATCCACCTCCCCCGGCAATGCGCTCCAGCATCGGATCACCTGCACCCACCTCCGTCAGGAGCGTTGCTTCGGGATGACTGCGCGGATCAGCGTCAAACAGTCCCGTCTGATCGGTAAGAATGACCAGGATATCGGCATCCAGCAGGTTGCTCACCAATGCCGCCAGGGTGTCGTTGTCGCCCAGATTGATCGCACTGTAAGAAACCACATCATTTTCGTTGATGATGGGCAGCACGTTCATGTCCAGCAGCGTACGTAACGTGGAGCGTGCATTCAGGTAGCGCCGGCGGGTACGAAGATCATCGTGGGTCAACAGCACTTGACCACAGTATAAACGGTCATTCTCGGGCTGCGCGCATTCCTGCAGCATCTTCTCGTAGGTATGTATCAGGGCGGATTGACCGACGCTGGCCGCGGCTTGTCGAGCTTTGAGTGAAACCGGCCGATCTGTCCAGCCCAGACGTTGCATTCCAGCGCTTACCGATCCGGAGGACACCAGTACCACTTCCACACCACGCTGATGCAACAGCAGAATTTGCTGCATCCATGCGCGTATCGCGGTGATATCCAGATGCTGGCCGTCGTTCGTCAGCAGGCTGCTGCCAATTTTAATCACCCAACGCTTCGCATCCGTTTGCAGATTGGAACGATTCAACCATCGGTTAGGTTCTGTGGCCCGTTTTTTCCCGATGCGATCCGTCATGCATCTCTCCTGATCACCGAATAGATCTGTTATTGAAAAAAGTAAGCCCATGCCGGTAGCACCGTCACCCATTACCTGCTTACATGCGACTCACGGCGCATCCGCTTCCCGCTTTCTGAAATGCTGCATGTAGGCTCTCATGGTACTGTCCGCCACCGCCTGATGAATGGCCACATAAAATATCAGCAGGCTCAAAACGGCCACTGCCGCCATGCCGGGAAAAAATCCAAGCACCCCGGTTCCGCCCAGAACCGCCGGGCTCAGCCAACTGATTCCCCACAAACCCAGGAAATAGGGAATAATCCACCACATATACTGCCACCCCATTGCGGACCATCTTCCTTTCCGCCAGATACCGGTGAGGGCATAAAAGATGAGCAGGGCGAACAAAGTGCCGAAAATGAAATTCAGGGTATTCAGACCCGACCAGAACACGATCCAGCTGGCCACGACGAAGGTGAAGGGTGCGATAACTGGTGCTGCCCACAGGCGAAAAGGGCGTTCCAGATCCGGCATCGCGCGGCGCAATTGAATCAGCGCAACAGGACCGATGACATACGACAGTACCGTCATGGAAGCGATATAACCCACCATTTTCTGCCAGGAGGGAAAGGGAAAAAAGAACACCGCACCGACTACGTACAGCAAAATCAGGCTGGCCCAGGGAACACCGCGCCGATTGATGCATGCCACCCACGGGGGCGCTGCTCCGGTATCAGCGGTCGCCAGGGTAACGCGGGCTGCGGTGGTGGTATAGATCAATGCGGCCCCGCCCGGTGATACAAACGCATCGACGTACAGCAGCACGGCCAGCCAGCCGGCCCCCACCGCAGCGGCAAGGGCGGCAAAAGGACCGTTGATTCCAGAAAAACGCAGATGCCGCCAGCCTCCTGCCGCCAAATCGGCAGGATGTATCGCACCGATAAAAGCTATCTGTAAAGCGACATAAATTCCCGATGCAATCAAGACAGAGCCGATAACGGCGATCGGCACATCCCGTTTCGGATTTTTACTCTCTCCAGCCAGGTCGATAGCATGACGAAAACCCAGCAGGCTGAAAATCACACCGCTGGTGGCCACGGCAACGAACATCCCGTGAAAATCGGCCGTGGCATTCTGTGCATGCACCACGAAATTACCGGGGTGCCAGGATGTGGCGAGCAATACCCCAATCGTCAATACAGGAATCGAAATTTTCCACCAGGTAGCGCCATTGTTGATTTTCAACACCCAGTGCACCACCAGAAAATTGATGGCAACAAAAAAGGCCAGCAACACCAGCGCGATGGCGAAACCCTTGACGCTGAGCAGGTCAGAATGCTGCTGTAGCAATCCCGGGAGGTAATTATTGGCGTAGGTCAGTATGGCCGTAACTTCGATAGGCGCGATGGTGGCATAAGAGAGAAAGAGGATCCAGCTCCACATATGGCCAATGATCGGGCCGTTTCCCACGTGGGCCAGATGAACCACTGCCCCAGCCCGGGGAATCAGCGGACCAAGTTCCGCAAAAACCAGCGCCAGCAAAAGGATGGCGAAGGCGCCGATCATCCATGAACCGACCGCGTAGGGCCCTGCCTGCTGCGCGGTATATAGTGGTCCAAACAGCCACCCAGAGCCAATTGAAGCGCCCACACAGGCAAGTATAAGGCCTTGCAGAGAACCCTCTCGCCGCAGTCTGTTTTTTATATTCTGGAGCTGTATGGATGCCATGATTTCTCCCGAAATGTGGTGAATATCACGGTGCAGAATGACCAAGGAATTGCACGTTACAGCCACACCGAATGTTTTTGATATGCATTACTGGTAAATATTTATATTTTTTATTATCACATTTCGCAGCAAAAATGTCAACACTATTTATTTAACGTACAAAATAATTAGCGTATTTCACATAACAAATAATGCAGGGAACCCGTAACATGGCGTGGCGCGAAGCAGCATATACTGCGGGAACGTGCTACGGAAGACGCACATAGTCAAAAAGGCAGGGACGGAGGATCTTTCATAAAAGATAACGACAATTCAGGTGCAAAGAAACGCCCAGTTGCCGCCATATATACTTACCGCCTGGTCATTCCCACTCGATGGTAAACGGAAGAATATATCAATTTACAATCAATATCTTAAAAACAACCATCACCCGATACCCCTAAAAATACCATGTCACGCCAAAGGAAGTCTGAGCTGGCCGGCGACCTCTCCGTCCTCGCGTTCAGCCTGCGGCGTTGCGCCTCCTCTCCCGCTCGGCATCGACCAGGTCGCCGGGCCATCTTACCAACTCGTCATCGGTGAGCCCTGCCAGGATTTACGTCAGGTTTTGGGTTCGGTGCGGGGTATCCCCCGGGGCGTAGGTGACGGAGACGGAGGGGATGCTTTTTCCCATGTTCATTCAATCTATCCCATCGGTCTTGGCGATCAGCGCGATGGTCGGCACGATGCACTGCGGCCTATCCGGAAACTGTTTTCCCAGACGCCTGCCCAGCGCGGTGTCCGCAAGCCATTCGATCCATGCCGAGGTATCGACCACGTACGGCGTTGCCGTCATCAGTAGCGATCCTCGCGATCACGAACATTGTCGGTGCGGGCGCCCTTGGCGATACCGACCAACTGCGCCATCTCGGGCACCGGCATCACCAGCACGCCCTTGCCCTTGGGAATGAACACGAACTCCTGCCCGGCTTCCCAGTGCTGCTCTTCGCGCACGGCCTTGGGGATGGAAATCTGGAACTTGCTCGACAAGGTGGCTGTGGCGGTCATGGTTCGCACTCCTGCGGTCATGCATCCTTCCAGGGATTGATGACGGTCACGCCGGCCGCTTCATAGGGCGACGTGTCGCGTGATGCCACGATGAAGCCCCGCGATGCGGCAACAGCCGCGATGTAGCCGTCTGGCGTCGGGAAGCCGCGCCCGCCGTTCTTGGCCGTCACGGCCAGGTCGGCATAGTGGCGCGCTGCATCCGTATCGAAGGGCAGCACCCGATCCTTGAACAGCTCCAGCAGTTCGGTCAGGGCGCGGTCGAGCATGTTCTTGCACTTGCCCGCCGGCAGCGCCCGGATGCCGAACAGCAACTCGGCCAGCGTGACGCTCGACAGATACAAGGTTTCCGCCGCCTGTTCGTTCAGCCAAGCCCTCACGGCCGCGTCTGGCTCCGGCTTCATCGCCTCGGAAACGACGTTGGTATCCAGGACGATCATTCAGTCGAAGCGCAACGGTTTGGCCGGCGTCTTGTCGCGCACACTCTCGAAAACGGCGAAATCTTCATTGGTCAGACCGATCTTGCGGCCGATGGCGGCCAGGGCTTCCCCCATGCACACGCGGCTCGAAGGTTTGACCGCAGCCGCCAGAATCTCGCGCACCTCCGCTTCCGTGCTGCGACCGTGCCGGGCCGCCCGCACGCGCAAAGCGCGATGCACGTCATCCGGCACATTTCTTACAGTCAGGATTGCCATGATTCAAAACCTCTCATTTGCTGTCCATGACTACAATCGTAGAACTATGCAGTCACCCGAGCAAGGGCCAAACGCCGCGCCCCTTCCTGCCCTGGCGTTTCGCCTTCTTGGCTTCCATCTGCGCCCGTAGCCGCGCCTCGCGCTGCTCCCGCTCGGATGGTGCCGGCTTCAGTTCACTCCCACTCGATAGTAGCCGGCGGCTTGGATGAAATATCGTAAACCACCCGATTGATCCCGGCGACCTCGTTGATGATCCGGGTGGAGATGCGTCCCAGCACTTCATAGGGTATATGCGCCCAGTCTGCGGTCATGCCATCCGCCGACTCCACCGCGCGCAGGGCGACGGTTTCATCATAGGTCCGCGCGTCGCCCATCACGCCGACACTGCGCACCGGCAGCAATACCGCAAAAGCCTGCCAGAGACGACCATACAATCCGGCATCACGGATCTCTTCCATGACGATACGGTCGGCACGGCGCAGGACTTCGAGGCGATGTTCATCAACCGCCCCCAGACAGCGGATGGCCAAACCAGGCCCCGGGAAGGGCTGACGCCGGATCACTTCTTCGGGCATGCCCAGCTCACGGCCGAGTTCACGTACTTCGTCCTTGAACAGCTCACGCAAAGGCTCCACCAGTTGCAAGCGCATGCGCTCCGGCAAGCCACCCACGTTATGGTGAGACTTGATGGTCGCGCTGGGACCCTTAAACGAGATGGACTCGATCACGTCAGGATAAAGGGTACCCTGCGCCAGGAAATCGGCGCCTTCCAGATGCTTCGACTCTTCCTCAAAAATCTCGATGAACAGATTACCGATGGCCTTGCGCTTCTTTTCGGGATCGGTGACATCCGCCAGTACATCCAGAAAACGCTGCCGGGCATCCACCACCTGCAGGGGAATCTGAAAGTAATTGCGAAAGACCGTCGCCACCTTCTCCGCTTCCCCAAAGCGCAACAGCCCGTTATCCACAAAAATACAGGTAAGCTGGTCGCCGATGGCGCGATGAATGAGCACCACCGCCACGGCCGAATCCACCCCGCCGGAAAGCGCGGCGATGACCCGGCCCTTGCCCACCTGGGCACGGATCGTCGCCACTGCCGTGTCCACATAAGAGTGCATGGTCCAGTCGCCAGTGCAGCCGCATACGCCGCGCACGAAGGCCGTGAGCATCTCCGCGCCGCGGGGGGTATGGGCGACCTCCAGATGGAACTGCACACCATAAAAGTTGCGTGCAGAGTCGCCAATGGCCGCCAGCGGTGAATTGGCGCTGCTGGCCAGCACCCGGAAACCATCGGGCATGGATTCTATCCGGTCGCCGTGACTCATCCAGACTTCTTCGGCAGCGCCTGCCGCTCCAAAGGGTAGAAACGGTCCGATCGCTTCCTTTATCTGAAGGTGCGCGCGGCCGTATTCCCGATGCTCCGCCTTGCCTACCCGCCCACCCAGTAACTGGGCCATCAACTGCAGGCCGTAACAAATACCGAGGACTGGCAAGCCCATGGCAAACAGGGCAGGATCAACGGATGGGGCATCGACATCGTGCACCGACGATGGCCCTCCGGACAGAATGATCCCCTTGGGCCGCCAAGCCCATATCTCCGCCAGCGCCATATTGTAGGGGTGAATTTCGCAATAGACGTGCGCTTCGCGCACCCGCCGCGCAATAAGCTGGGTGAACTGCGAACCAAAATCGAGAATCAGGATACGTTCTTGCATGGTTCACTCCACCCGGTAATTGGGCGCTTCTTTGGTGATATTCACGTCGTGGACATGGCTCTCACGCACGCCCGCCTGGGTAATCTTGATGAAGCGGGCACGGCTGCGCAGGGCCGACAAATCTTCTGCCCCCAGGTAGCCCATGCTGGAGCGCAAGCCACCGAGGAGCTGGTGAATCACCTGCCCGGCCGGTCCCTTATAGGGTACCCGGCCTTCCACGCCTTCGGGCACCAGCTTGGGGGCCTCCGGACTGGCATCCTGAAAATAGCGGTCGGCAGACCCCTGCTGCATGGCCCCCAGCGAGCCCATGCCACGATACGCCTTGTAGGAACGGCCCTGATAGAGTTCGATTTCGCCCGGCGCTTCGTCGGTACCCGCAAGCAGGCCACCGACCATGACCGCATGCGCCCCCGCGGCCAAGGCCTTGGCGAAGTCTCCGGAATAGCGGATGCCGCCGTCGGCAATGAGCGATACGCCCGTACCCGCCAGCGCGTTCGCCACATTACTGATGGCCGTGACCTGTGGCACACCTACCCCGGCAACAATACGCGTCGTACAGATGGAGCCCGGTCCGATACCCACCTTGACGGCATCAGCGCCCGCGTCCACCAGCGCCAGGGCGGCCTCTCCAGTAGCGATGTTGCCGCCGATCACATCCACATCCGGAAATTGATTCTTCACCCAGCGTACCCGGTCAAGCACACCCTGGCTGTGGCCATGGGCCGTATCGACGATAATGACATCGACCCCCGCCTCCGCCAGCGCCTGTACCCGCGCGTCGGTACCGTCGCCGACGCCTACCGCCGCGCCCACCAGCAGGCGGCCTTGCCCATCACGACAGGCCAGCGGGTGTTCGGTAGCTTTTCGGATATCCTTGACCGTAATCAGCCCGCGCAATTCGAAGCGGTCATTCACCACCAGGATTTTTTCAATGCGATGCTGGTGCAGCAATGCCTTGGTGACATCCAGACTGGTCCCTTCCGGCACCGTGACCAGTCGTTCCCTGGGCGTCATGACACTGCTCACCGGGGCATCCATGCGTGTTTCAAAGCGCAGATCGCGGTGCGTCACAATGCCCTCCAGACGCTCCCCATCCACGACGGGCACGCCGGAAATTCCATGCACGGCCATCACCTGCAACACTTCGCGAATGCTCACATCGGCGCGGGTGGTAATGGGGTCTTTGATAACGCCAGACTCAAACTTTTTGACTCGCCGCACCAAAGCGGCCTGCTGGTCCGGAGACATATTCTTGTGAATGATGCCGATCCCGCCCTCTTGCGCAAGTCCGATGGCCATGGCAGCTTCGGTTACCGTATCCATCGCGGCCGAGAGCAGCGGAATGTTCAGCCGGATGCGTCGGCTGAGTTGGGTCGCGATCTGCACATCACGGGGGAGCACCGCCGAATGGGCGGGAACGAGGAGCACATCGTCAAAGGTGAGGGCTTCGCCGATCAGTTGCATAGTGATTCACCTAACAAGAAAGGGGCCGGGCCATTGCGTCCCAGCCCCATGGTTCAAGGCATTCCGCACTATACCGAAGCGGATATGAATTTTCCAGTCTCGTTTGACGTGGCGGACGCACTCTTGTAATTTTCTGCGATGACTCCATCATCTCCACGACCGGACCCGCAACACAGCATCGTGACTGCCTCCATCATCGTCCCATGCCACAACGAATCCGGGAGTCTCCAGACTCTCTACACCCGTGTCCGTGCCGTCATGGACGAAGCGGGCGAGCCGTGGGAGATGATTTGCATCAATGACGGCAGCGGAGATGATACACTATTGCAGTTGATTGCCCTGCATCACCAGGATCGTCGGGTCAGAGTTATTGATTTATCCAGGAATTTTGGCAAGGAAGCGGCGCTCACCGCCGGGCTCGATGCCGCACTGGGAGAAGCCGCCATTCCGCTGGATGCTGACCTGCAAGACCCGCCCGAACTGATTCCCGAGCTTCTTGCCCGATGGCGGGAGGGGTTTGATGTGGTGAACGCCGTTCGCCTCTCCCGCGAAGGAGAATCATGGCTCAAACGCGCCTCTGCCCATGTCTTTTATCGGATCATCAATCGCATGAGCGACGTGGGGATCCCGCCGGACACGGGTGATTTCCGGCTGTTGTCCCGTCCGGTTCTGGAGGCCCTGCAGGCGCTTCCCGAACGCAGACGATTCATGAAGGGTTTATTTGCCTGGGTCGGTTTTCGCAGCACGAATGTGTACTACCATCGTGCGCCTCGCCATGCGGGAAAAACCACCTGGAGCTATTGGCGGCTATGGAATCTCGCCGTAGAAGGTATTACTTCCTTTAGTCAGGTACCATTACAACTTGCCGCTTATCTGGGTTTTGCGGTTTCGCTGTTGGCCTTTCTTTATGCCGTCTGGCTGGTAATCAGCACCCTGGCGTACGGAAACCCGGTAAAGGGTTATCCATCCATCATGGTTACCCTGTTGTTCCTGGGTGGCGTGCAGCTCATGGCCCTGGGGGTGATCGGTGAGTACCTCGGTCGGATCTATGAGGAAAGTAAGCACAGACCGATTTACCTGGTCAGACAAGTGTGGGGCGGGGAGCATCCCACCCAGGCTGTTCAGCCGCAGGACCATCCCTGAATGGGTTTTCAGGGCGCCGCATCCAATATGCGTTCCGGTATTCAAGGTACCCGCTTTCCAGCAAACACTGCTTTTCCTTAACTTTTCAGGTACACTGTCGCCCAGATTACCGCCTACCAACCCAGAGATCGCCCTTGGTATCCATAAAATCATTTATTACCAAGCAGTTGAACCTGCCCGACAGTGCCGTCGAAATGGCGGCGGCGCCCTCATCGTTATCGTCCGGCATCCCCGGTGCGCGGGTCACACCGCGCAGTCAGCACAACGTATCCCGGCTGCAGATCAGCGACAGCGCCCTGCAAGTGCTCAATGGCCTGCACCGTGCCGGCTTTCAGGCCTATCTGGTGGGCGGCAGTGTCCGCGATCTGCTGCTCGGACGAGAGCCCAAGGATTTCGACGTCGCAACAGATGCGCACCCGGAACAGGTCCGCAAGTTATTTCGCCGCAATGCCCGGCTGATCGGCCGACGGTTCATTCTGGTCCATGTGCAGTTTGGCAACGAGATCATAGAAGTGGCCACCTTCCGCGGCAGTGCGAACGGCAAGGAAGACGAATCCAGCGAGCACAGCGAAACGGGACGCATACTGGCAGACAACGTCTACGGCTCTCTGGAAGAGGACGCGCGGCGCAGGGATTTCACCGCCAACGCGCTCTATTATAATATTGCCGACCGCAGCATTCTGGATTTCTCCACCGGCATGGAAGATTTGCAGGCCGGCCGACTGCGCGTCATCGGTGATCCGGAACAGCGCTACCGGGAAGACCCTGTGCGGATGCTGCGGGCGGTCCGTTTTGCCGCGAAGCTTGGGTTCACTCTGGATGCTGCCGCCCAGGCACCGATAGCTGCCTGCCGGAAACTCCTGCAGGAAGTGCCCTCGGCGCGGTTGTTTGAGGAAACGCTGAAGCTTTTCCTGACCGGCAATGCGCAGACCAGCTTTGAGCACCTGCGCCAGATGGGATTGTTTGCGGCCCTGTTTCCACAGGTGGATGCGCTTCTGGACGACGCACGATACGGCTCCGCCCGCATCCTCCTGCAAGGTGCGTTGCAGGGCACCGATGCGCGGCTGCTCGACGGTAAATCGGTGACGCCCGCGTTTCTCTTTGCCGCGCTGCTCTGGCCTGCCCTGCAGCAGGAACGACAGTTGCTGGAACAACAGGGGAAGCCCGAGACAGTTGCCCTGCAGCAGGCCGCCAGCGGCGTTCTGCAGGAGTGCGCGGGGCGGATCTCTGTTCCCCGCCGCTTCGCCCTGCCCATGCGTGAAATCTGGGACTTACAGGCGCGTTTCATGCGCCGTGGCGGGCGTCGCCCCCATGCGCTGCTAGCCCACCCGCGTTTCCGCGCCGCCTTCGATTTCCTGAACCTGCGCAGCCAGAGCGGAGAAATACCAGCTACTTTGGTAGAATGGTGGGAACAATTCCAGACCGCGGATCATGATGGCCGGCGCGCCCTGATCGAACGTGCCCGCCTCGAAGAAACGGGACAGGAACCCGCGCTGGGACCACTTCCGGCAACTTCGCGGCGCCGCCCTCGGCGGCGACGGCGCAGCAATCATGCGAAACAGGGCGAAACCTCCCAGCCGGGCGGCTCGGACGACGGCCATGACGACGGACGAGCCGGCAACGATTGATCCCGGGCCCGCGTCTCCACTATGGGACGAACCGCGCTGAACTCTCACCAGACCATATCCGGCACCGACAACCCCCCATCCGCTGCACAGATCCACCGGTTGCTGCGGCAGCATTGGGGCGAGGGGCGCCTGCAGCGCCTGTACGACATCGGCAGAACCGCAGCAAGTCTCGGCACGCCGGCCTATCTGGTGGGTGGTTGCGTTCGCGACCTTCTGCAAAACCATCCTGCACCGGACACAGATCTGGCCATAGAGGGGGATGTCCGCGCCGTCGCTGAAGCTTGTACCGCCCAGTTGTCCGGCATGCAATGTACCTATCATCCACAATTTGGTACCGCCATCCTCGAGTACCCCGATGGATTCCGGCTGGATCTGGCGCGTTGCCGCGTCGAGCACTACCCTGCACCCGCCGCGCTGCCGGAAGTACGGCCCGGCGATATCGTCGCGGATCTCGCCCGCCGCGATTTCACCATCAATGCCATGGCCATCTCCCTGGACCCGGGCAGTTTTGGCGGCTTCCTAGACCCCCATGGGGGACGCATGGATCTGCAACACGGCCTGCTGCGCGTGCTGCACCCCCTTTCCTTTGTGGATGACCCCACCCGCATGCTGCGCGGACTGCGTTTTGCCGTGCGTTTTCACCTGCGACTGGAACCTGGTACCCATGTTCTGCTCAAGACGGCGCTGGCCCGGGATATTTTCGCCCGGCTCAGCGGCGCACGTTTATGGCGTGAGCTGAAGTATGTGCTTGAACTAGAGGATCTCGCCGGGGTTTTCGAAAAGTTGGATGCCTGGCAGTTATGGCCTCTGTTGCGTCCGGTACCACCGGAACCGGAGACGCTCCTTGCCAGCATGAAGCGCGGTCGACAGGAGATCACCTGGTTTCACCGCCACTTCCCTGGCGAGAGACTTTTCGATACCGCCGTGTTGCTGACCCTGATCTGGCGGCATATCCCTTGGGCGGAGGCGGAGAAACGCTTACACTGTTGGCCTGTGGCCGACGGTCACCATATTCTGAGGGATCTGCAATTCCTGTCCGAAGTGTCGGCGGCCCTGGCGCAGGCCACTCGCCCCAGTGCGGCGGCGCAATTATGGGCGTCGCTGTCGTTACCCGGCATACTCGCGCTGCTTGCGGAGCATCCGGAAAGCGACGCAGTTGCCGAAAGTGGCCGCCACTATCTGCTGAAGCAGCGTGCGCTGAAATCGCCGCTCAGCGGCCGGGATCTGCAAGCCATGGGCTTGGCGCCCGGCCCTCAACTTGGTAAGGTACTGCGTCGCCTGTACGAAGCCCACCTGGATGGCGAGATCGAAGATAAGGAAACCGCGCGACAATGGCTTATCAGACAAGGCATCCTGCCGTCCATCCAACCGTGATCGCCTGGATCAGTATCGGCAGCAACCTGGACCTGCCCGTGGCGCAGGTGCGACAGGCGCTGGAATCCTTGGCCACCGTACCCGAAAGCACCTTGCTGTGGCATTCCCATCTCTACCAGACGGCACCCGTGGGTGGTGTTCCACAGCCTGCATTTATCAATGCGGTCGCCCGGTTGCAGACGGCGTTACCGGACCGCGATCTCCTCGGCCATCTGCAAATGCTGGAGGCGGCCGCGGGCGGCGCCGCGCCGAGGAAATTTACTGGGGTCCGCGGGTGCTGGACCTCGACCTGCTGAGTTATGGGAACACACACTCGACCGATCCGGAACTCACCCTGCCCCACCCCCGCTGCATGAGAGGGCCTTCGTGCTTGTCCCTCTTGCCGAGTTTGATCCGGAACTGGTCATTCCCGGCTGCGGGCGCATCGCCCGCCACCTGTCCGCAGTGGCCGGTCAATCCGTGATTTGCATACCGGACCATGCCCCAGAGATGGCTGTGTGCCAGAGCCGTTCCGTCCAGGCATGACCAGCCCCCGCATCATCAGCATCGAAGGCCCCATGGGGGCCGGTAAAACCAGCCTTGCCCGGCAGTTGGCCCAGTCCTTGGGCGGACGGATGATCCTCGAAGCACCAGCCCAAAACCCTTTTCTCTCCCGGTTCTACCAGGGTCCGGGCGCCGCGCTGGCGACCGAGTTGCAGTTTTTCATGCAACGCCGGGAGCAGTGGCGGCATCGAGATGACAGCTCCTGGCTCATCAGCGATCACAGCGCCCGCAAAGACGAAATTTTTACCCCTCTCACTCTGGATGCGGAAGAACACCATCTTTTTAATGAGTTGCGCATGGCACTGGATTTTCATCCCGCACCCGCGGATCTGATGATATTCCTGGATGCGCCGCTGGCGGTCCTGATGAAACGCATCCGGGCCCGTGGAGATGCCTACGAACAGGCATTGGCGCCCGATTATCTGGCGCGGGTGCAAGCGGCTTACCGTGCGTGGCAGGCCAATTATGCCCTGCCCCGCATGAATGTCGACTCGGCGCAGGTAGATTTTGTCCACGATCCGCGGCACACTGAGCGACTGATCGACGCCGTCAGGCATCGCCTGAAAGACGCTGAGGAGCAAGATGCATAAGAAAATCGCCCGCTGGGTGCAAGACAAAAAGAGCGGCATCAAACGCGCCGTGGTGACCGCCTATGACTATCCCTTTGCCCGCCTTGCGGCCGAGGCTGGGGTACATGGCATATTGGTGGGCGACTCTCTCGGCATGGTGGTCGGCGGCGGCAGTGATACCCTCGGCGTTACTCTGGAGCAGATGGCTTATCACACCGGGATGGTGGTTCGAGGAGCGGGTGACTGTCTGGTATTTGCCGACCTGCCCTTTGGAAGCTATGAAAAAGGACCGGAGCAGGCCTGGGCTGCGGCGGTAACTCTGCTCCGCGCCGGCGCCGATGTGGTCAAGCTGGAAGGAGGCGCGGAAATGGCCTCCACCGTGGCCTTCTGTACCGAACGTGGCATCAACATCTGCGCCCATATCGGCCTGACTCCCCAACGGGTACGGCAGTGGGGCAGTTTTCAGCGACAGGGCACCGATGCGGACAGTGCACGTCGCTTGCAGGCCGACGCCGGCGCACTGGCGGAAGCGGGTGCCCGCTTCTTGGTTTTGGAAGCGGTCCCCGATGCGCTGGCGGCGAATATTACCCGCGATATCGCCATACCCACGATCGGCATCGGCGCGGGGCCGGATACGGATGCCCAGGTGCTGGTAATACACGACCTGCTGGGACTGGGAACCGAAAGCCCGCCCTTTGCGCGGCGCTACATCGAGGGCGGACGGATCATGCGGGACGCCTTGGCCGAATATGTGCGGGAAGTGGGCAACAGCGAGTTCCCGCCGCGCCGAAAACGTTAATATGGCGATATTCAAGGATATTGCCGGTTTGCGCCAGTGGCGTCAGAGTCTGCATGGCACCTTGGCCCTCGTACCCACCATGGGCAACCTGCACGAAGGCCACCTCGCGCTGGTGCGGCTGGCTGCCAACCGTGCCGAACATGTGTTGGTCAGCATCTACGTGAATCCGTTGCAGTTTGGACCCGGGGAAGACTTCGCGAACTATCCGCGCACCCTGGATCAGGATCTGCAACGCCTGCATGAGGCCGGTTGCCAGACCGTATTTACCCCGGATGACGGGCTGATGTATCCGCGGGGACGCCAGGATATCAGTATCGTCATGCCGCCGCGCAGCCTCAGCAAGGTGCTTTGCGGCGCCAGCCGCCCCGGTCATTTTGCCGGAGTCTGCACGGTGCTCAGCAAACTGTTGCACATGGTCGCGCCGGAAATACTCATTCTCGGAGAGAAAGACTATCAACAACTGCGCATCGTTCAGCAGATGGTGGCCGATTTGAACCTCAACGTGCAGGTCCTGCCGGGGCCGCTGCAAAGAGAGGCAGACGGGCTCGCCTACAGTTCCCGTAACATTTATCTGAATTTGGCGGAACGGCAGGTAGCCCCGCTTCTCGCAGAAACACTTTTCGACCTCGCCCGGCGCAGTACCAACGACGCAGCGGTGTCTGATCTCGCCGCGACAGGTTGGGAGCGCCTTGAACGGGCGGGTTTCCTGCCGGAATATCTGGAACTGCGCGACGCGCAGACCTTGCAGTCCCTTGCCTTACCACAGCCCGGGGCGCGCTGGTTTGCGGCTGCCCGGCTGGGCCAGATCCGGCTCATTGATAACGTCATCATTTCCTGATGAACCATCGCCTCCGCGAAATTCCTTACAATTACACCTCGTTTTCTGACGCCGAGATTGTGCATCGCCTGCTGGGAGCGGATGCCTGGCGACTGCTGGAAGACCTGCGTGACCGGCGGGTTACCGGACGCTCGGCACGAATGCTTTTTGAAGTGCTGGGCGACCTCTGGGTGGTGCAGCGCAACCCTTATATTCAGGATGACCTGGCGCAGAATCGGCGCCGCCGCCAGGCCTTATGGGATGCCCTGGCTCATCGCCTGAACGACATTGCCGGTCGCGCCGACGGAAATCCGCTGGTGCTCCGTCTACTGGACAGCGCCCGCGCGGCGGTGAGCGGCTTTACGCGGCAATTTGATGAGGACCTGATGCTGCGCAGGAAAGCGGAGCGCCGCCTGCTCCGGATCACCGCAAAGGACAACGTGGACTTCAGCGCCTATGCGCGCGTCTCCCACGTCACCGACGCCTCCGACTGGCGCGTGGAGTTGCCCTTTGTCGTTCTCTACCCCGTTGACGAGCAGGAGGTCCAGCGCTTGGTCTCCGCATGCCGGGAACTCGGATTGTCCATCATCCCGCGCGGTGGTGGTACCGGATATACCGGCGGTGCCGTTCCTCTGCGTCGCCACTGCGCGGTCATCAACACCGAAAAGCTGGAGCAGATTTCAGCGGTGGAAAAGGTTATACCACCCGGCCTGAACAGTGCCGTCCACAGTATCTTCGCTGGCGCGGGCGTGGTCACCAAGGTCGTAGCCGACGCGGCCGACGCGGCCGGCCTGGTCTTTGCCGTCGACCCGACATCCCTGGATGCATCTACCATCGGCGGCAATATCGCCATGAATGCGGGGGGCAAGAAGGCGGTACTCTGGGGCACGGCCCTGGACAACCTGCTCTCCTGGCGCATGGTGACCCCCGACGGCAACTGGCTGGAAGTAGAGCGCCTGAATCATAATCTTGGCCGGATTCACGATCAGCCGGAAGTCCGGTTCCGCCTGAACCGCTTCGCGGCTGATGGGCACACGGCGCTGGGAGAGCCGGAAACTCTCATCCTGCCTGGCGCCAGCTTCCGCAAGGCGGGGCTGGGCAAGGATGTTACCGACAAGTTTCTCGGCGGTCTCCCTGGCATCCAGAAGGAAGGCTGTGACGGGATCATCACTTCCGGACGTTTCCTGCTGCATCGGATGCCTGCCCATGTGCGCACGGTCTGTCTGGAATTTTATGGCAGCGATCTGGATGCCGCCGTACCTGCCATCGTCGAAGTAAAATCCTATGTGGAGGGGTTGGAGCATGTCCTGCTCACCGGTCTGGAGCATCTGGATGAGCGCTATCTCAAAGCCATCAAGTACAGTAACAAGGCTCCCCGCCACGAACGCCCGAAAATGCTGCTGCTCGCCGATATCGCCAGTGACGACCCCGGTGCGGCCGGCGCAGCAGCAGCGGCGGTGGTACGTATTGCCAATGCCCGGGGCGGCGAAGGCTTTGTCGCTACCACACCCGAGTCGAGACGCCGGTTCTGGGCCGACCGCAGTCGTACCGCAGCCATTTCCGCCCACACCAACGCTTTCAAAATCAATGAAGATGTGGTCATTCCTCTGGAAAATCTGGCACAGTACAGCCGCGCAATCGAGCGGATCAACATTGAGCAGTCCATCAACAATAAGCTGGCGAGCCTGAGCGCACTGGAGGAATATGTCTCCGGCGATCTGGCCGAAGTCCGCAAGGCCAAGGACTATGAAGACAGCAGCGAGGATCAGGCCATCGTCGACGCCAAGAAGTCCGCTGCCAGGGCACTGATCAGCAATACGCGCGGGCGCTGGCAATCCCTGCTGGAGAATCTGGACATGCCGGCCATGGAGCATCCGGAATTGCTGGATGTCCATATGCTGTCCGCCGTGCACCGAGGCGACACACTGGCGAGCCTCTTGCTGCGCGGTGCCCTGCGGGTCAGCTACCGGGAACATGTGGGCAAACCGTTGGAGGCCCTGTTTGCGGGTGATGCGTTTGCCGCAGTGCGCGGACGTATCCGCGAAATCCACGGGGAGGTACGCCGGACCCGCCTGTTTGTCGCGCTGCACATGCATGCCGGCGATGGCAACATTCACACCAATATTCCGGTGCTTTCCAGTGATTACGCCATGCTCCAGGAAGCCGACCGGGTAGTGGACCGGATCATGGCCATCGCCCTGGGCCTGGGAGGCGTAATCTCCGGCGAGCATGGCATCGGTATCACCAAAATGCGCTGGATGGAGCCGGATAAAATCGCAGCCTTTGCCCACTACAAAGCGCAGGTCGATCCGGACGATCTCTTCAATCCGGGTAAACTGCTGGCCGGTTCCGGGCTGGAAACCGCTTACACGCCTTCACTACAACTGGTGGAGCAGGAAGCTTTGTTGCTGGAAGCCAGCGCGCTGGGCGCCCTGAATCGTGAGATCAAGGACTGCCTGCGCTGCGGCAAGTGCAAGCCGGTCTGCATGACCCATATCCCCCGCGCCAACCTGCTTTATTCGCCGCGCAACAAAATCCTCGCCACCGGCCTGCTCATCGAGGCCTTCCTTTACGAGGAACAGACCCGGCGCGGAGTATCCCAGCAGCATTTTGCAGCCCTCAACGACGTGGCCGACCACTGTACCACATGCCACAAATGTGAGACTCCCTGCCCGGTGGATATCGATTTTGGCAAGGTCTCCATTCAGATGCGCAACATTCTCCGTGCCCGCGGAGAGAAATCATTCAATATGGGCACGCGTCTAGCCATGCTCTACCTCAACACCACGGAACCACGCAGGGTTCATTTAATACGGCAAGGTGTGCTGCAAACCGCCTACAAAGCGCAGGCACTCGCCCACAGAATCTTCAAGCCACTGCTACCCAAGGGACCACCGCCGGCCACCACCGGCAAGGCCGCGTTGCGCGCCGAAGTCATCCACTTCCTGCGCAAACCGCTGCCTGCGGACATGGGCGCGCGGACCATGCGCCAGCTCCTCGCCATCGTCGACGATAAAACCGTCCCCATCATCCGGGACAGCGCCAAAGTGGCGGAGGACAGCGATGCGGTATTCTACTTTCCTGGTTGTGGCAGCGAGCGGCTCTTCAGCGATATCGGCCTGGCTACGCTGGCCATGTTGCATCACGTCGGTGCGCAGACCGTATTGCCACCCGGCTATCTCTGCTGTGGCTATCCGCAGACGGCCGGTGGCCAGGAAGACAAAGGCCAGGAAATCTCGGTGCGCAATCAGGTGCTCTTTCATCGTGTAGCGAACACACTCAACTACCTGGATATCAAGACCGTGATTCTGTCGTGTGGCACCTGCATGGATCAACTTCTGCAGTACCAGTTTCAGCAGATTTTCCCTGGCTGCCGCCTGCTGGACATTCACGAGTACCTGATGGAAAAGGGCGTCGCCCTCGATGGTGTGGAGGGCGTCCAATATCTCTACCACGATCCCTGTCACAGTCCCATGAAAACCCACAAACCCCACGCCGTGGCATCGCAACTGCTCGGGCAGCAGGTGCTGGACTCCGCGCGTTGCTGTGGTGAGGCGGGCACTCTGGCCAGCAGTCGCCCGGACATCGCCACCCAGCTCCGCTTCCGCAAGGAAGAGATCCTCAAGGAGGGCATCCTGCAACTCACCGGCGGCGCACGGGCCGAGGGGGGCAACGTCAGACTGCTCACCAGTTGCCCAGCCTGCCAGCAGGGTCTGGAACGCTACCGTGAAGATACGGGTCTCGACACCGACTACATCGTCGTGGAACTTGCGCGCAAGATACTTGGACCGCAGTGGCAGCAAGGTTTTATCGATGCCGCGCACCAGGGGGGTATCGAGCGGGTTTTACTCTGATGGCTGGCATCCCGTCTCAGTTGCCGCGCGCTGAAGGTGCGAGCCGGTGAAAAACCCCGACCCGAATACGCATCCCGTACAGGCACCCATTGACGGAGTCCTCGACCTGCATACCTTTCGCCCCCAGGAAGTGCCCGACCTGATCCGCGAATATCTTCATGCCTGCCGGATCAGGCATATCACGAAAATCCGTATCATCCACGGTAAGGGCAAAGGCGTGCTGCGCGAAACGGTACATGCCATTCTCCGGCGCGAGCCCGTGGTCCGGGGCTTTCATCTGGCCAATGATCGCAGCAGTTGGGGCGCAACGCTGGTGGATATTTATCCGCCCAATGTCTCCCTGCCACCGCGCCGGCCCCCGGAGGCAAAAGTACACCGGCCGGGGCGGGTGCCGGGCTGGTACCGGCTGCTACACCGCATTTTCGTCAGGCATCGAGGCGGGATATGACTCAGGAAGGCGTGATCAAATTTCAACTGGACTGGCACGCGGGGCCGGTCATCGCCTGCGCACTCCAGGCCACCCTCGGCCATTGGCGCGATGTCCTGCACGCCCATGGACTGATCGGCGCCGACCCCGCCCGCTACGGCGGCATCGGTTTCGGCAACGTGAGCTGTCGTTGCCGCGGCGGTTTTCTGATCACCGCCACTCAGACTGGTCACCTCAGCACCCTGGCTCCGGAGCATTTCTGTCAGGTCACCTACTGGGACATCGTCCACAACCGGATCCGTGCCGAAGGACCACAGCCGCCCTCCTCCGAGGCCCTCAGCCATGCGGCATGTTATGACGCCCATCCTGATATTTGCTGGGTTTTTCATATCCACCATCCGCAGCTCTGGAGACAGGCGGCAGATCTGGGATTCGCGGCCACCCCCCCGGATGCGGAATACGGCACCCCCGCCATGGCCCTGGCCGTATCCGAGCTTGCCGGAAAGGCGCACTTACCTCTGCTCATCCGGATGGCCGGCCACGAAGACGGGCTCATCGCCGCCGGTCACAGCGGCATGGACGCCTGCACCCTGCTATTGAACAAGGTTGCCGAAGCTCAGGCTTCCAGCGCCTTGCGCAGGTAAGTATCCATATCGGTAAGGTTATTCAGAGCCCAGCGCCGGTAATCGTCGGGCAGGTCGGCTATCTTCACACCCTTGTGCTTGCCGAAGGGCATGGTTTCGGGAATCCTGGCACGCTCGCTGAACTCCCACAAATCTTCCCAGGAGTTGGGCCGCACCGAGAGGATGACCTTGTTCAGCAGAATCCGGCAGAACTTCACGTCGGCCAGCGCCGAGTGGGCATTTTTGAGGTTGTCCCGGGTCTTTCTCTTGTCCTTGCTGAAGTGGTACATCAATGCCGACTGGGAATGGCTGTCCACCTCGGGCCAGAGTTTGCGGGTCATGGCATAGGTGCAGATGCGTTTAACGTCGGGCTTGCCGATCACGCCCCAGTCGTAATCTATACTGTGACCGACCAGGTACCCGGTATCTTCGGGCAGGCGAAAACTGCTGGCGGGCGGGCTTTCGAGGAGGTCCTCCTCAAGAATATGGTGAACCGCCATGGCTCCCATCTCGATGGGCTTGGCCGGCCGGTAACGTTGCACGAACTGCTCCTCGACCTCCAGCGTCCGCAGATCGCTTACCGCCAGCCAGGCTGCCTCGATCAGCTCAGGCTCCACCCGACCCGTCGTTTCTGTATCAAAAATCAATGCGCGCATGCAAAACCCCGCCCGGGAACCGGCGAAAAGATGCAGGGTAAATGCCCATCTCCCCTAGGGCAAGCACCCGTGCCTGGGGAACTTTGCTGAAAACGCAGCATCTCATTGTTTGCCCGGCCACTTTGTCCGGGTATTGCTTTTTTCCTCCGGCGTCCCCATTCCTCGGAAAGAGGCGAGAAAACGTAATTTACGTTATGCTAGCGGCGTGATCATTCACAGGAGTCAGACATGAATCAGGACCAGAACCCTTACCAGTTTCCGGACAGCATGAATCCGCCCGGATCGGGCAGCGGCACAGCCATCGGCACGCTGATGGGCAAGACCTATGCGCTGCTTGCGGCCACACTCGTCGTTTCAACCATAGCCTCCATTTACGGCATGCATTCGCCGTTTGCCTATGAACATCCCTTCATCCTGATGATCGGTTCCTTTGCCCTGCTCTTTGCGGTGCAGTACACCGGCGCGCATCGCAGCCCCTTTGCCGTCCCTCTGGTCTTTCTGTTTGCGGGTGGCATGGGCATGATGATGGGTCCGGCCATCGAGATGTATCTGCGGATGCCAGGCGGCGCCTCCATCATCGCCGAAGCCCTGGGTACTACCGCAGCCATGTTTGTCGGACTTTCCGCCTATGCGGTCACCACGCGACGGGATTTCAGCAACATCGGTGGTTTCCTGATCACCGGTCTGGTGCTGGCCATCGTGGTCTCTCTGCTGAACATCTTCCTGCTGCATATCCCCGCGTTGCAACTCGCCATTGCGGGCGTCCTGGTGCTGGTCTTCAGCGGCCTGATCCTTTTTGACACCCAGCGGATGATTCGCGGCGGCATTCAGGAGCCAGTCCTGCTGGTCGTCGGTCTCTATCTGGATATCATCAATCTCTTCATGGCGCTGCTCGAAATCTTCGGCGGCAACCGCAATTGATCCCGGCGTCCTTCCTGCGCCGCGGCGGGAAGGACGATTCTTCCGAAAGCAATGGCACACATCATCCGCCCTGCGGTCATCCCCAGGGGCCGCATCGGCCTTTGCATCCCACCATCGTCGCCAGGGATACTACCTCGCGGTTGAGCAGGGTGGGGCCGCTTCGCTGCTTCCACCAGTTACGCCCCTGTGCTGATACCGCCCTATACCCCGCTGCCCTTTTTCCCCACCGCGTTACGGCATCCGCTCGCCGTGTACAAAGGTCGGATGCTCCCGCGTCAAACAGTCCATAAAACCGCCCACGAGGCGGCCTTCATCAAAGACGGCCTCCTGCAGTTGCCGTCTGCCCTCCTCACCCAGGCGCCGCCGCAACTCCGGCTCCCGCGCCAGCCGGATCAACAGACCTGCCAGGGCAACGGCATCACCCTCGGGAAAGAGAAAACCATTGCGTCCGTCCTGGATCACTTCGCGAATGCCGCCGCTGCCACTGCCCAACACCGGCACCCCGGCGGCCAATCCTTCCACCAGCGCCAGACCCAGCCCCTCGCGCCGCGAGGGTAGGACATTGACATCCATCAGCCCATAGTAGGCCGAGATGTCGTTCTGAAAGCCTAGGAAAATCAGCCACTCAGGACGCGCGCCGTGGGCATGGGCCATGGCGCGCAGGGCTTCGTGGTCTTCCGGATGGGGCGGGCCCAGAAGCAGGACACGATAGGGAAAATCCAGCCGCGACAGGGCTGCGAAAAGCACATCAAAGCCCTTGGGGTGCGCCACCTGGGGATGCCAACCCGGCCAGCGATCGAAACGAGCCACCATGCCGATGCAAAACGGTGCCGGCGAGACATCGAGGCCGAGCACAGCCCGCAGCGCGCTCCGGGCCGGAGAGTCTACCGCGAAGAAAGATGAGAGATCGCGGCCGGCATAGAGGCGGGTGACCCGCGCGGCGGGATAGCCGCTGGCGACGAGACTCTCGGCAATCACCTCGCTGGCGGCCAGCTGATGCGCCACCCAGAGCCGCTGCCAGGGCGCCCAGCGCAGGGCTGGGGGGCGTATGATACAATGACGCATGAACCACAAAGGGGCTTGCAGACCACCCATGGCCTTGGCCGCCAGGGTCAAATGCCGGGCTGGAGAATCATGGGTGAGTACCAGATCAACCCGTTGCGCCGCCCGGCGCAGGGCCCCCAGCGCCGCTGCGCTGAAGGGGGAAAATGACGGGGCAACGGTGACCGCCCGGCCGCGCAGGCGTTCCCGCTGATGGCGCACGAAACCCGCAGGCACGAAGAACTCCACCGCAAAACCCTGCTCGTGCAGGCCATCGGCCAAGGCCAGGGCAACCTGATCCGCCCCGCCACGGCCATCGCCGCCCAAGACCTGCAGAAGCCGAAGCCGCTCGTTACCGGCCCGCTGCGCCGGCCCGGTCGAAGGGAGGGGTGTGGGCATCAAGGAGTGCCGAGCCCGCAGAGCAGCGTCTTTCATGGTCAATCCCAAAAATTACTGAACCGTAGGGGCGAGACCAAAATCCTGCCCGCGCAAGGCGGCAATGATCGTCTGCAACATGTCCCGGCACCTGCCCGACACCCGCAGTCGATCCCCTGGATGCTGACTTGCACCTCCCTCCCGTTTCCTGGTCGTCTTGGAGCTCTTGAAATCATATTTGCCACCATTCATCGTAACGCCCACTCCCGTTTCCTTCAACCGCAAGGACGCTTGCCCAGCCAACGGGCACAATGCTAATTTGCAGTTCGTAGGCAAGCACCCTAGGCCTGATCCCGGGCCCAGGCAACCGGAAGGAGCGTAACATGCAAACGGAACACCAGGATCTGAAAAAGGAATTCCCCCAACTCGCGGCCCGCATGGACGTCCTGCAACAAAGCAATGCGCACTTTGCCAAGGCCTTTGACGAGTTCAACGCCCTCACCGCGGAAATCGAACATATCGAACGCAACGATGCTGCAACCGGCGAGAGCGTACTGGAACAAATGAAAAAACGCCGCCTCGCCCTCAAGGACGAGATCTATCAGATAGCATCGGCCTGAGCCGAAAAACGGCAAACCGTCGCGATGGAACAGTGCAGCACACCCGCCCCACCGCTCGCGGAGCGGAAACGGGGCGGCGGCCCGGTGAATGAGTCCGGCGCCATTCGGCAACATACTCCCATGATGCGCCAGTACTTCGAGCTCAAGGAACAGTGCCCGGATGCCCTGCTGTTCTACCGCATGGGGGATTTCTACGAACTATTTTTCGACGATGCCGAAAAGGCCGCCCAACTCCTCGGCATCACCCTCACCAGCCGCGGGCAGAGCGCGGGACGGGCCATTCCCATGGCCGGGGTACCCGTCCAGAGCGTAGATGGCTATCTCGCCAAACTGGTGCGTCTGGGCGAACGGGTGGCCATCGGTGAGCAGATCGGCGACCCGGCTACCGCCAAGGGTCCGGTGGAACGCGCCATAGTGCGGATCATCACCCCCGGCACCATTATTGACGGTGCCCTGCTGGATGGCGGACAGGAGCCCCTGCTCCTCGCCCTGTGTCCGGAAGGCACACGTTGCGGCATGGCCTGGCTGGACGCTGCCGGCGGCCACCTCAGGGTGCGTGAAGTGGCCGACACCGCCGTCGCGGATATTCTCGCGCGCCGCCCCGCCGCCGAAATCATCGCCCCGGAAGATACACCGGTTCCCGCTGGAATCGACCCGAAAAAGTTGCAATTTCTGGAGAAAACCGGCTTTCAGACGCGACGCTGCGATGCAGTACTTGAACGCTATTTCGGGGAACGGCTGGTGGGTTTCGGGTGTAATGACTGGCCCCTCGCCCTGCGCGCTGCTGCCGCACTCCTGAACTATGCCGAGACCCGGCTGCGCAGCAGTCTGAGCCAAATCCAGCGGATTCATCCGGAGCGCGCCGAGGAGGAGCTCCATCTCGACGCGACCGCCTTGCGGGCGCTGGAGGTGGTGGAAAGCCTACAGGGGAATGGCCCCACGCTGCTCACCTTGCTGCAAAAAACCCAGACCACCATGGGTGCGCGCCTGCTCCGCCGCTGGCTTTTGCGACCGCTGCGGCAAGGACCCGTGGTGGCGGCCCGCCAGGAAGTCGTCGCCGCACTCACCCAAGGCAGCGGACCGGTTGCCATTCAGAAGGCCTTGCACGGTATCGCCGACGCCGAACGCATTCTCACCCGCATAGCCCTGAACAACGCCAGCCCCCGCGATCTCGCCCAGCTCCGCAGCACCCTCCAGGCACTCCCCGGACTGCGACTCGTTATCCAGGAAACGGGGAATCCGGCTCTGGATGTCTTTGAGCAGCGCATAACGCTTTTCGTCACCCTCCGCACCCTGCTGGAAAAGGCCCTGGTGGACACTCCGCCCATGACCCAGCGGGATGGAGGCTACATCCGTGCCGGCCACGATGGGGAGCTGGATCGCCTGCAGCAACTCAGCCAGAATCTACAGGAAGTGCTGCGTGACCTGGAGCAGCAGGAGCGTCAGCGCACCGGCATCGCCCAGCTCAAAATCCAGTTCAACCGGGTACATGGTTTTTATATCGAGATCGCCCGCAGCTATCAGGGCCCCATTCCCGACGACTATCGTCGCCGCCAGACCACCAAGAACGCCGAACGTTACATCAATGATGCATTGAAAGCGATCGAAGACCAGGCCCTCTCGGCGGAAAGTCTGGCCCTGAGCCGGGAACGTCTGCTCTTCACGCAGCTACTGCAAACCATATCCCCGGAGGTGCCGGCCTTACAGGACGCCATGGCTGCCGTCGCCGAACTGGACGCGCTCAGCACGCTGGCCGAGCGCGCCGTCACCTTACACTGGTGCGCCCCGCATTTCGTCACGGAACCGGTGTTACACATCCATGACGGCCGTCATCCCGTAGTCGAAGCTCAGATCGGCAGCAATTTTGTCCCGAACGATCTCGATTTTGACGAGGAACGGCGGATGTTGCTCATTACCGGGCCGAATATGGGCGGCAAATCCACCTACATGCGGCAAACGGCGCTCATCGTCCTGCTGGCCCACATTGGCAGCTGGGTGCCTGCCCGCGAAGCGGTCATCGGCCCCGTCGACCAGATTTTCACCCGTATCGGCGCTGCCGACGATCTCGCCGGAGGCCGTTCCACCTTCATGGTGGAAATGAGCGAAACGGCGCGTATCCTCCACCTCGCCACGGCACAAAGCTTGGTGATTCTGGATGAAATCGGTCGGGGTACGGCCACCCACGACGGCCTGTCCATCGCCTGGGCCACGGCGGAAGCCCTGGCGGAACGAGGCGCCCGCACACTCTTTGCCACTCACTATTTTGAATTGACGGAGCTGGATCTGCCCGGCTTGCGCAATGCCCATCTCGACGCGCTGACACAAGACGATCAGGTCGTATTTCTGCATCGGGTGGAGAGTGGTCCAGCCGCGCAGAGTTACGGTCTGGCGGTCGCCCGGCTTGCCGGAGTTCCTGACCCGGTTGTGCAGCGCGCCCGCCAACGCCTCCGTCAACTGGAAGAAAGCTCCAGATCATCGCTCAGTCATACGGCGCCCGCCCAACTCTCCCTCTTCCAGGCCGCTCCTCATCCGGCAGTATACCGGTTGAGTCAGGTGGAACCGGACCAACTCAGCCCCAGACAGGCCCTGGACCTGGTTTACGCACTCAAAGAACTGGCGCGGCAAGACGGGTTATGAGCGCCAACCAAATGTTATTGCCCGTGCTTTTGTGTAGACAAGGAGCACGTTGACCTGATGACCAGGCGAGGGTTTCCCGCCGCCGTCGCGACCTGTAGCAGGTATACGCCAAGGTGATGACCGTACCCACCTTGGGCGTAGGGCTCCGGCCCAGAGAAAGGCTATGGACACGGCTTTTGGCGGCTTTACGCCAGAAATTTCACAGAGAAAAATAAAGGCGCTCATGGTAGCGCCTAACATTTTGTTTTATCTGGTGGGCGGTGCAGGGTTCGAACCTGCGACCCCTGCCGTGTGAAGGCATTTGCATGCTTGTGGATACTTATTTAAAAAGGAACTGAAAGGCGTTGACAGCCAGTAGAGTGCAACAAATTGCACTCAGAATGCACTCAACCTCTGCCGTCACTACTAAGCAGATCTGCGCTCCGGCCCACACCACCAATGTCCCTCCGCGCGGTACAAATCCGACATGGCCAGCCGCTCTAAAGTGGTGCGCAAAACATCACTTGATCTGGTCCGCAAGGTCTAATTCAACAATCTCAAGCAGCGATCGCTCGCCACATATGAAGAGCGAGGTAGTCGAGTTGGCAGGGTGAATCTGACACCCAAGTCCAAGACCATCAAGCCGATCTTTTGTGACATGCCGCCGGCGGGCTATCGGCGTCGTTCCCCACGTTCCCACCTTCAGTTTCAGGTAAACAGCCAGGTCGAACAGGCTCATTTCTCGCACATGTTCTCGCCAGTGTTCATGTGTGAACGGCTTCCAAAGGTCAACCGATCGGTTCACTGCCTGCATGGGACTGGGGCCGTATGCCGGATCTCCAGATTCGTAGAGGGCTGGATCAATCTTGATGACCAGGTTTGCTCCGGCCCAGGCCAGGGCTTCCTCGCCGAGCTTGCTCCACGACAGCACAAGGAGTCTGGCCTTTGCATATGGCAAAGGGCTTTGCTCCGGAAGCAAGTCGGCAAGCAAGGAAAGCTCTTTACGCAGGTCTTGCGGGATCGTGTAACCCAATGATTCAACCCACATCAACATCTTCCTGTGGCTCTTCTTGCTGCAAATGTTCAGCGGAGCAACGATACCCGTTTATGGCCCAGGCCGCAGCAATGAGCAAGTCTGGCGCCCTGTCCTCGGTAAATGCTGACTCGCAAAGCAGCGCGTCTGGAACTTCAATTTCTTCGTAGTTCACCCCCCCCTCCCCTTGCTCTGAGTCCGACTCCTGGCCAGGTATAGATCGGACGCGGGTGCGCCGCTTCAGGCATCTCCAGATCCTTCGATCTATACCCAAGCGGGTTCTGATCTGGAGGAAAGCTCAATGTTCAAAGTTGCTTTTGCAACTGCTCTACAGTCGGCCAAAAGCCTGCATGGCAACATTAGGCTGCAACGGGACCGGGGCCAATGCTCCGGTGGCCGGTGCCGTAAGCTATAGCCGGTAACCATGCGACGAATTTCAAATCTTGCATTAAACCAGGCGTTCCCTGAAGCCTCTGGCCTGTCTGGTATCCCTTTGGATAACCAGGTTCGGATTGCTCGGGATACAGCCAACCCATATGATCGGGATGCGGTGGGGATATGGCTTGGGGGGCACCCGAAAACGCCTATCGGTTGGCTCTATCGTAAAGACGGCAACCGTGATGCCGTACTGCAAAAGCTGGACACCGGCGGAGAGATCACGGGGCACATTGAGCAGCGCATCCGCAGGCAAGGGGGCAAGCCACAGAAAGTCGTGGTATTCTGGCTTTGACGGGTCGTTGCTCCAGAACCTGATTGATTGCGGAACCCAGAGAGAATGAAGGCGCCTGACTACTGACATGCCTTGAAAAAGGATGCGCACACCAAGACTTGGTGCCGTCATTGAAACGGGCTACTCCATGATCAGCGGCAAGATTCTGGTAGTCGGGGCCGGCCTGAACGGCAGTTCAATAACCACAGCAGCCGGGAGATGTTTGCTGATGACGCCACATTCCTGCCAACTGTGGCGTTCTTTAGAAGACTGGGGTGGTGCAGAGTAAACCAACTGTCGGGACAGTTCTACGGTTAGAATACCACTTGCCCACCTATCCCGATCCCGAAGTCTGGACTACCGTTACTGAGACCCTTGTCGAAGTATAGCTGGAATCCGCTACCTGCACGGGTAACATTGTAGTTCCAGGCGACAACCAGATCTGCCGGGCCGGAATACCCTGGCTGTTCCGATTGCGCCCCATCAAACATCCCGGTGAGGACGTTATGCTCATCAACGAGATAACTAGAGCCAATGTTATAGGTCCAAATATTCTGGAGGTTGTTGCCAGGGGGGTTGCCCACGAAACGATAGGCAATATGGGCAAAAGGGAAAATCCGGGCGCCAATAGTTTCGTCCAGCCCCATGCCGATTTCATAGTCATTCCTGCCGGTACCGAGCCCCTGTGAGGCGGATGCCGTGCCGAACTTGATTTTGGCAAAGGGCACGATCGCGGGCATCAGCCCACTACTTTGTAGCACGGTGTAATGGGCTGCTAGCCAGACATCTCCGATACCGCTCGCACTGTGGGTTTGTGTAGAAACGCCTTTACGGCTCACCACGCTTCCTCCAGAAAGGGAGGCACCATTGGGAAGCCCACTCACTGAAAGGTAGGGCACCTCGAGTTTCAGGCGCAGCGTGCTGTTCTGGTATTGAAAGTAGGTATCATTGTAAAAAATGTTCAAGGTGCTGTTAGTTCCAAAAGAACCTTGAAAAAATGAGGGCATATCACCGACGGTGAATTGAGGAGCGGCTTGGGCGATACCAGCCCCCCCTACTCCCAGACAAGAGATGATCACAAAATGGCTCCAGCGCACGGTATACTCCTTATGATTATTTAGTTGCGGCAGGGAACCCCCCTGCCGACTATGGACTGGCTGAAATTAGTGCGGAAAATGTGGGCGCCCGATATTGGGCCGAACAATATTGGGGCGACCTACCTCGGGTCGCACCATGTCGGGTCGCACCATGTCGGGTCGCATCGCATGAACTGGACCAACATTTCCTCGCATCATACCATTGTTGTCATCATACCCCCGCCGGTGGGTAATCACCTGATTGTAGGCTTTGGGATTTCCCGGCATGGCTGGGGTCGCAGGGTTACCAGAACCATTTGGTTGCGCCGGTGTAGCAGCATAAGAGCTAGGACTGGGTAATGGCGCTGGGGCTGGGGCGGAGGGCATCGGGGCACCAATTGGCGTCGGGGCTACCGGTCCGCTGCCAGGTAGTGGCGCTGCGGGTCCTGATCCAATCGGTGGCAGGGGGGCCGTGGGGGCCGCCGGGCCTGTAGAGGGTAATGCGGCAAAGGCAGAACTAGCCATGCCCATCGTGCCGAGCGTGATCAGTGACATAATAATTGATTTATTCATGAAAGCCTCCTCAACTGGTGTTATCAAGAGTGCCATGCAAACTTTATGCCGATAAGAAATACAGAACAATATGTTGCCGTACCTGTTCCAATTTGGCTACATAATATTTGGATCCAAACCCCGTTGCACGATATAACAATCTAAAAACATTGCCTTTTCCTTCCAGCACAAACTGTTTCCATATGGCTACATGAAGTTTGGACCTAGCGGTTTCAATGTTTAAATGCAACGCCGCTATATAACTCTTTTTTACGCTCAGACATCACTTCGGCTCGGGCTCGAAAACCAAAAGATTTTCTTGGGCAATTGATGAACTACAAGGCACGGATCAACTGACATGACCACCTGCTGCGGTAGGTGGTTTTGCGATACCGGTCTCGACATCCAGGTCAATTAGCGACACGTTCATCGCGTCCATTTGAAACCCCGTAGATCTGACCGCGAGAATTCATTAACCACAAATTTGTGAATGACTGCTCCCGCTGCAATATAGCCTTTCAGTCCACCTGCCCAGAGTGTGGCAAACTCATCCTGCCGGAGTCGTTACCAGTGGATCTTGGTCGTTACGCCGCATGAACGTCGTATCGTTGAATCTTATTGAGAACTGCCTGCATGGCGTGGCGCGTCACGGCAAGGTCGTAATCGATTTGCAGGCCCACCCAGAAATCGTCGCTCATCCCGAAAAACTGGGACAGCCGCAGCCCGGTATCCGGGGTAACAGCCCGCTTTCCTATCACGATCTCCCCGATACGGAGCTGCGGGACGCAGAGTTCCTTGGCTAGACGGTACTGGGTGATACCCATCGGCTTCAGAAAATCTTCCAGCAAGATTTCGCCGGGGTGAATGGGGACAGACCGACCTGCGCGCAAATTCGCCACATCGGAAAAATCCATCTTTTCGATCTCTTCCACACGAATGCTCACGATATACCTCCATCCAGTCCGGGCTCTGCGCGTTGTAGGCATAGGTTCCCACGGCCTGAGCTTCGCAACAAGTGGAGTTGGTCTGCTATTGCTGTGTGGTCTTTTCCTTCTTTGGCGCATCGGGGACCTTATGCGAAAACTCGACAACATCTCCCAGTTCCATCACCAGATTGGGCGGGAGCCGGAAAAAGTCGGTGGCATTGGCGGAAATGCGGAGCATGATGGCAAACAGGTGTTCTCTCCATAAAGAAAGCGACGCCTTGGCGGTCGGAATGACCCGTTGGCGAGAAACGAAATACGTGGTATCCAACGGATTCCATAGGTTGTCTGAATTTTCAGCAGATTTCAGAATCTCAGGAATGTCTGGGTGTTCCATGAATCCATAACGGGCGGTGAGTCGGCGCACCCCCTGCCCGTAATCCAGCACTACCACGCGGTTCGCGGGAAGGACGCGGGGTTCCTCCTCAAATTTGATGGTGAGGATGACGACTCGTTCATGAAGCACCTTGTTGTGTTTCAGGTTGTGCAGCAAGGCATGCGGAATGGCCTTCTCGCGCATGGTCAGATATACCGCAGTGCCCGGGACACGGATAGGATCGCCAGGGGTGACGCTGCTCAGAAAGTCTTCCACCGAAAGGGTATCCGGGTACAGTTTGCTGGCGAGAATTCCTCGTCCCCAGCGCCATGTCGACATGGTGGTGAATACCGCCAGGCCGATTGCCAGAGGAAACCATCCCCCCTCTACGAATTTCAGCAGATTCGCGCCGAAAAAAACGCCGTCCAGCAGGACAAAGAAACCGCAGAACAGGCCCGCTTTCCACAACGACCATTTCCAACTGTGGCGGGCGACGAAGAAGACCAGGATGGTGGTCATCAACATGGTGCCGGTAACCGCCGTACCATAGGCGAAACTCAGCGCGTTCGAAGACCTGAACCAGAGGATCACCACGATAACCGCCACCATCAACAGCCAATTAAGCAGGGGGAGATAAATCTGTCCGCGTTCGGATGCCGACGTGTGAATGATGGCCTGCCGTGGCAAATATCCCAACAGCAGCGCCTGTCGTGTCGCCGAGTAGGCTCCGGAAATTACCGATTGCGAGGCGATCACTGTGGCGATGCCAGATATCACCACCATGGGTATGGTTGCCCAGGCGGGGAAAAGCATGAAAAAAGGATTCTGGATCGCTGATGGATCAAGTTCCAGCAAGGCGCCTTGGCCGAGATAGTTGAGGGCCAAAGCAGGCAGCACCAGAAAATACCAGGCCATGCGGATAGGCCGCGCACCAAAATGACCCATATCGGCATAAAGGGCCTCCGCCCCTGTGACGGCAAGGACGACGGCGCCCAGAATTACCAACCCGCCGATGCCGTGTATTCCGAAAAATTGCAGAGCGTACCACGGGTTGAGCGCAATCAGCACCTGCGGATCTGCGACGATCCAGGTGAGCCCCGAGCCGAAAAGGAGCAGGAACCATACCAGCATGCTCGGACCAAAGAGGTGGCTGATGGCCGCTGTCCCGCGACGCTGGACCATAAAAAGTCCAATGATCACGCCCAGCGCCAGAGGGATAACCAATGGTTTCCATGCGGGGGACGCGACCTCCATGCCTTCTATAGCCGACAGCACTGAAATGGCCGGCGTGATGACACCATCTCCGTAAAAAAGAGCCGCGCCCAAAAGCCCGATACTCAGTATCCACCAGCGCAATCGATTGGAGTGCCCGGTTGCATGAGAGGCCAAAGCGGTCAACGCCATGGCGCCGCCCTCGCCTTGATTGCTCGCCCGCATGATCACCCAGGCGTATTTGACGCTCACGACCAGCACCAGGGTCCAGAAAATCAGGGAGAGGATACCCTGGAGATTTACCGCGGTAGGTTGCAGGGACATGGCGGACAGACAGGCGCTGAGAGTATACAGCGGACTCGTGCCGATATCCCCGAAAACCACACCGAGAGCGGCCATGGCCATCAGCGGAAGGGTTGCACCACCCTGCAAGGGTTTCTTCTGATCAGCCATAACATCCTCATGAAAAGACTGGCGGCGGAGAATTCCGCCATAACCTGCCATCAAGAAGCACGAGCAAGTTTTTCCTAAAAAGCTTCTGGACCGATATCCAGAAGCTGCATATACATGCTATGCCTAATAAACGTCACCCAAGCGCGCTGCATACCGTCCATTCACCCCGTGATATGGGCACGATTTTGTAGCTGTGACCGTCGCGTCAGAAAAAATCATCCTCTATGCAATGTTGCAAGGCCATTTCGCGTCGAGCCGTCTTTATCCAGCGTTTGAGGTAGACGGGTTGCGCAAGTCGTTTCATCTCCAGTCGTAACCCGCTCATGGCCTGTCGGGTTGCCTGGATGGTTTCCTGAAGATCCCGCGACAGGGCCTGCGGTGAGTGTATCGCAAAAGGGGGTACCCCGAGATTGCCGGCCAGATGCTGCTGAAGTGCCTGCATTTTACCTTTTAAGGTCGCGAGTTGTTCCTTGAGGGCTTGGTTATACTTTTTCAAATGCGCATCGCCTAGATGATGAATGGCTTGCGCATCCATCAGGCCCAACTCGTGCTGGAGAGCCAGCAGTTGCAGGAGATCATTTTCCCCATAGGCCTGATTGATCCGCTGCATCAGCGCCGTTTTCTGAGCACGTAGGATCGGATCCGCTTCCCGGTCGGGATGCACGGCACTGACCAAGCGCCGATAGATGCTCTGCAAGGACTCGCGGATCTGCCCTGCCTGTTCTGCCTGACGCGCTTCTTCCGCCTTTTGTCGGGCCGTTTTGGGTCGGGCACGTTGACGTTCCCGCTGTGCCTGCGTTTGGCGCCTTTCCCTTTCCGTCCATGCTTCTGGGTTTTCTGAAGGTCCATTTTCCGCACCCGCCCCAGCAGCTTCGGGGTTGAGGTTGAAAAAATCCTCCATGGACGCTTTCATCTCGGCGAACATGGCCTGTTCTTCTGCATCAGGGCCGCCATGCCGATCATATATTTCCTGCAACTGTGGATCGGAAGATTCCGTCATGAGGTTCTCGGCCAATTGGGCGATCATCTGGGATAGAGTCTCGCTATCCGCTTTCCCGAGTTTCTGGGTCAGGCTGATGCTGTCCAGCTGAACCAGCAGCTGAATACGCAATTGCAGATGCTGATCCCGCAACGGCAGCAGGTCCTTGAGCACACGCTGTCGCGTCACCTCCATAGCGGACTCCCAATCGCTCATCTGTTGCCGGACTTTGGCAATCTGCTGGCTGAGCCGGTGAAAAGTCTTTTGTTCCGACGACAGAGGGGCGTCAGTCCGTTCCGGTTGCATCATCAGCCGTGCAGGAAGTCGTAAGGGGGGCATGCCGATATCCTGTGGTAGGGAACAGGGAAAGAGGGAAGACACCAGTCTACGCCGAGGCTCTTTCATGGCGCAAACGCCGCTTCCCGGACCCGCCACTCCCCGCGCGTTGTCTTTGATCCCATAGGGGTTGATCCCGGTTACTCCAGTGTTGCTCTGGCCAGTTCCGCCCATCGTGTCGTGTAGGCAGGAGACTTGTTGCCGCGTTTCATGGCCCATCCACGCGGTTCCTGCAGCCCGGCCACGCCCGGCTGCAGGGTGCCGGTGCCAAAACGCGCATTCACCCGGTCCAGCGTGGTCATTAGTCGATGGGCACGCGCCTCCTCTTCGGCCGACAGGAAAAGGTCGGCCTGCAAGGCATCCGCCGAAGTGATCTCCAGGAGATGCACCCCCGCCTTGGCATAGGCAAATCCCGACCGATACATATCCGCCAGTGCGATACGGCCGGCCTGCAGGAACACCCGGGTATCCTGACTGGGACGATTCAGGGCGACGGTTCTCGTGGCATGGTATGACGGTAGACGGGCCTGAAAGGGGCTGGTGTGGATAAACACTCGCAGGGCACCGGCCACTGAACCCTGACGACGCAGTTTATAGACGGCCCTTACGGTATACAGGCTGATCGCTTCGCCCAATTCCTCCGCGCTGGTCACCGGGCGGCCGAAGGAACGCGAGGATTGAATCTCCTGCCGGGGCGGCGGGATTTCCACCATGGCGATGCAAGGTTCCCCGCGCAGTTCCCGTATGCTCCGTTCCATGAGGATGCTGAAGCGCTTGCGCATCAGCGCGGGGTCCGCTTGCCGGAGATCCCAGACCGTCTGAATGCCCGTCTCCTGCAATCGTGTGGTCCACTGGCGACCCACCCCCCAGACTTCGGAAACGGGCAATTGTTGCAAGAGATGCCGCTGATCCCCTTCAGGCAGATCGTCCCACACGCAGACTCCCGCATATTCCGGCCTCTTCTTGGCGACATGGTTGGCGAGTTTGGCGAGCGTCTTGGTCGCTGCAATGCCTACCCCGACCGGCAATCCCACCCATTGCCGGACTCTCTGCCGGGCCGCTTGCCCCAATTGGGATAGCCGATCCTGCGCAAAGCCGCTCAGATCCAGAAAGCATTCGTCGATACTGTAGACTTCCTGAATGGGACTGAAGGTCGAAAGAATCCCCATCATGCGATTGCTCATATCGGCATAGAGGCTGTAATTGCTCGACAAGGCGATGATTCCTTCCCGCCTGGCCAGTTTTTGCAACTGAAACCACGGTGTGCCCATGGCGACGCCCAAGGCCTTCACTTCCGCCGAGCGCGCTACGACACAGCCATCATTATTGGAGAGCACCACCACGGGCCGCCCTTCCAGATCCGGGCGAAATACCCGTTCGCAGGAAACATAAAAATTATTGGCGTCTACCAGGGCAATGGCCATGCGGGCCTCAGACGCGATGCAGCACCCGGGTCACGACACCCCAGATGCAGAGTTCTTCCCCTTCTTTGAGGATGATCGTGGGAAACTCGGGATTTTCCGCCACCAGATGTACGGCACTGCCGATCCGGCGCAAGCGTTTGACGGTGAGATCGCCATTGATGGCCGCCACCACGATTTTGCCATCCACCGGGGTAATGGCCCGGTCCACAAGGATCTCGTCGCCATCGAATATCCCCACGTCCCGCATGGACCAGCCGGAAACCCGCAGGATGAAAGTCGCTTCCCTGTGCTGGATCAGATGGGTATTCAGATCGATCTGTTGTTCGACATAGCCATCGGCAGGAGACGGAAAACCCGCGGCAATCCGCGACACCATGAACGGTAGCGTACCGCCACGATGCCAGCCGCCCACTGCCTGGGGCGATGTGGCCACCATGCCGTTGGCGCCGAATATACCCTGCGGTATGGGAATCGGATCACAGTGCATGGCGCGGCTTCCCATCCTGGCGGCCATCCCCTTTTTGTTGCGCTGCGGGCGTTGTCGTCCTGGGGCTCGAGGCACGCGTCCAGGTGACCTGGCGGGCGTTTTGAAATATGGCACCATTCCCGGCCGCATAGCGTGGAGATTGATGGCCCAGCCAGCCGGCCCACAAAGGCGCCAGAATCAGGACCAGCAGCCATTGGAACTTCTGGATGGGTTTCGCGTTCTTTGTCTGCATCTGAATGCGCTCTGTAGCCATGTACTATATATTTATACAGCACCTAGTCAACGGCACGCAAGTGTCCTCCCATCGTCGGCATTCTCTGGCCATTCCGTCAGTCCGGGATCGTCCCGTCCCAAGGCAAAATCACTTCTGGTGCATCGTAACGGGTGCTGTTCACCTGCGGAGAGACCGGAAAGCTTTCCCAGGAAAAGTCTGCAGGCTGAAAACAGGGTTCCAGATGAGTCCGCCGCGCATGAGGATGCCACCAGAGCGGCCAATGGCTGCGATCCAGCACCAAAGGCATACGTTGGTGGATGTGCTGCAAGGCAGGCTGGGCGGGGACGGTAATGATGGCAAAGGTCTCCTCGGTCTGACCTTCTGCGGTGGTGTGCTGGTCCCATATCCCGGCCAGCGCCAGAATACGATGGTCTTGCGCCCGGATGAGCATGGGATGCTTTTCAGATGGGTCTTCGGGGACAAAGGGCCACTCGAAATACCAGTCCGCCGGCACCAGTGCCCGTCTCGCGCGAAAGGCCTCCCGAAACAGCGGCTGGGTGGCCAATCCCATTGACGCCTGTCCGCCCGCTGCGGTTTTGTGCGCAAGTGAGTCTGAAGCGCCGAACATGGAATGACAGGAGGCCGAACTGGTATTGTCCTGAGCCATTTGCAGAAAACCGCCCGGAAATCCTGCGGACACTGATTCAGCGTTATCCCCTCGCAACACTGGTCAGTATGGGCGGCAATGGTCTGGAGGCAAATCGTATTCCCTTGTACCCCGTGTGCATGGTGAAGGACCGCAACCGGTGCTGCAGGGACATGTGGCCCGCGCTAATCCGCTCTGGCGGGAAGTGCCCTCGAACAGCGAGGTGTTGGCCATCTTCCAGGGGCCGCAACACGATATCAGCCCCTCGGGGTACGCGACCAAGGTGGAAACCGGCAAGGTGGTACCTACCTGGAACTATGCCGTCGTCCATGCTTGGGGCCCTATGCAAATCAGGGATGACCCCTTTGGGTGCGTAAACAGATGACCGCGCTCACGCGGCAGCAGGAGCAAAGTTTTGCAGTGACTTGCAGGGTTGCGGATGCACCCCTACCGACCTCACTGAGTGGCTCATCGAACAGGTAGTCGGCAATAGCAATTTCGGTTAGCCGTCTGCTGGGTAAATGGAAGGTGAGTCAGAATCAACCCCACCGAAATCGCGGGAGTGTATGACGCATATGGAGCAATTGAGCCATGATGATGCCGATGCGATGAAAGTACTCATTCGTGCCGCGTGCAAAAGTGACGAGATGCTCCTTTGATGATACTGCAGGTAGGTTTTCCGGACCCATTGTTCTGCCCGTAAACAGGGTGCGCGCCTCATAACCCAACGCTTGTAAACGCAGTTCATACCGACTAGTCTGTATGCGCAATCGCGCACATGGACGTACAATTGGAGATATCTATGACCATCCTGCAAATCATCACGCCGGAAGAAGCATCCGGTAAAACCGCCGATCTGTACCAGGAAATTGAAGGTGCTTTCGGACGGGTTCCTGCCGTCTTACAAGTATACGGATCGAGCCCGGCGCTTCTCGCCCAACAGTGGGAGGGCATCCAATACTACCGCCACCATCCCCGCCTTGGAGCGGCGTTGTTGGCCACTATCCGAATGCTGATTTCCCAGGCCAACCACTGCGATTACTGTGTAGGCTTTAATGAGGCCATGCTGATCAACCATCTGGGCCAAAGCGCTGAAGCGGTGGCAGCCACCAAGCGAGACCCAGGTTCGGCACCCTTGAGTGACCGGGACAGGGCCATGCTTCTGCTGGTGCTCAAGGCCGTGAAGACACCGGTATTGTTGACACGGGAAGATGTGGAGACGGTGCTTACCCACGGCTGGACGGAAAGTGATGTCCTGGACGCGGTGGTGCATGGCGCCCGCAATCAGATGGCAGATGTCATCATCAATGCCTTCAAGGTAGAGCGAGATTTTTGAGCATCCTGATCTGGCGCGCCCTTGGCGGGGGGTGCCATTGTGGCTTACGCCAAAAACGTAGCACCCCTTGCGCCTGGTGTAGGACAACTTGCAGGAACTGCCGCTCAATGGCCTGACTTGCGATGTCAACGGCGATTTAAAACTGACACACTTTTCCTGCGTCCTGCATGCAGCGATTTAAAACTGATACACCTCCCATTTTGACTTTGTGGAGCGGGTAGCCATTTTTACGCGGTATTTAATCGGTGGCGTTCTCCTTTCTGAGTTGAACCATACCGGCCTGACTCTGATTGTTACGTCTCTCGTTATCGGAGGAAGAGAGAGGTTTTTATCCCGCGGTCATTCAGTACGCCTCGGCCTTGGCATCCAGTCTCTGGCCCTGCCCTATGCGTTACTGCATGCAACCTGTACTGCTTTGGCCTGCCTAACGGCATCATCCGGTACATTGTGTCTGCTGAGACACGGCTGATGTTCCCATTTTAGATGATTCAAATGTCATCTTGCTTAGGCTATTGAGAATGATGTTGAGCGTAACTTGCTGGGATTGGATAGGATTCAGTACGCGGACTGTATGCCACAACCTGCTGTTTATGATACTGATATCTGGAATGCCTGCCACGTGATTAAGTTAGTTCTTTGCACTACTCAATTCGGCCAACTCCTCATCAGTAAACACCCTTGAACGCGTATGGAAGGCTTTCCCCTCAGGTCCTTCAAGGGAGAACGTCCCGCCATGGCCATCGATAACGTCAATGATGAGTTGTGTATGCTTCCAGTATTCGTACTGCGACTTACTCATGTAAAAGGGACATCCACCAATAGCTCCGAGGTATTCGTCGCCAGGACCAATGGTGAGTTCGCCAGAGAGGTAACAGTTGGCAGCGCTGTTGTCGCAGCATCCGCCAGATTGGTGGAACATCAATTCGTTGCCGTGTTTTTTTTTGAGGAACTCGATGAGTTCCAGAGTGGCTTCCGTCGCGGTGACCTTATCAACCATCATTTCACCTTTTCAAAAGTGGGAGCGATTGCCCGCCCCCGCAAGTCGCCTTGACGTTGTGCCCCGGCAATGAAGGGGATCAGAAGAAGCCCAGTTTCTGCTCGGCGTAGCTGACCAGCAGGTTCTTGGTCTGTTGGTAGTGGTCGAGCATCACTTTATGGGTCTCGCGACCTATGCCCGACTCCTTGTAACCGCCGAAGGCTGCATGCGCCGGATAAGCGTGGTAGCAGTTAATCCAGACACGCCCGGCCTTGATGGCACGGCCCATGCGATAGGCGACGTTGCCGTTGCGGCTCCAGACACCCGCACCGAGACCGTAAAGCGTATCGTTGGCGATAGATAAGGCTTCAGCTTCATCCTTAAAGGTAGTTACAGCAAGCACTGGCCCGAAAATTTCCTCCTGGAAGATGCGCATCTTGTTGTGGCCCTTGAATAGGGTCGGCTGGACGTAGTAGCCGCCGTCGAGATCACCGTCTACAATCGCTTGCGAACCACCGATCAGCACCTGAGCGCCTTCCTGCTTACCGAGGTCGAGATAGGACAGGATTTTCGTCAACTGTTCCTTGGACGCCTGGGCTCCGATCATCGTGTTGGTGTCCAGAGGATTACCCTGCTTGATAGCCTTGATGCGGTCCAGGCAGCGTTCCATAAACTTGTCGTAGATTGATTCTTGGATCAGAGCGCGCGAGGGGCACGTGCAGACTTCGCCCTGATTGAAGGCAAACAGCACGAGGCCTTCGATGGCCTTGTCGAGGAAGCTGTCGTCCTTATCCATCACATCGGCGAAGAAGATGTTGGGCGATTTGCCCCCAAGTTCCAGCGTCGCCGGGATTAGGCTGTTGGCGGCTGCCTGGGCGATGACACGACCCGTAGTAGTCGAACCGGTAAAGGCTATCTTGGCAATGCGCTTACTGGTGGCCAACGGCATGCCAGCCTCGCGGCCATAGCCATTGACGATGTTCAGCACGCCGGGAGGGAGTAGGTCGGCGATCAACTCTGCCAGGATCAGGATGCTGATTGGGGTCGATTCGGCTGGCTTGAGTACCACCACGTTGCCGGCGCCAAGTGCGGGAGCTAGCTTCCAGGATGCCATCAGGATCGGGAAGTTCCACGGGATGATCTGGCCGACAACGCCGAGCGGCTCGTGGAAGTGGTAAGCAACAGTGTTCTCGTCGATGTCGCTGATACCGCCCTCCTGAGCGCGGACGCAGCCGGCGAAATAACGGAAGTGATCAACTGCCAGAGGTATATCAGCGTTGAGGGTCTCGCGGATCGGCTTGCCGTTGTCGACGGTCTCTGCATAAGCCAGTAGTTCGAGATTCGCTTCGATACGGTCAGCAACTTTCAGAAGAATGTTGGCGCGCTCGGCGGGGGATGTCTTGCCCCACTTGTCCGCTATGGCATGGGCAGCGTCTAGCGCCAGTTCGATGTCTTCTGCGGTAGAACGGGCAGCCTGCGTGTAGCTCTTGCCATTGATCGGGGTGATTACATCAAAATACTGGCCCTTGACCGGGGCAACCCACTTGCCGCCGATAAAATTGTCGTACTTGGACTTGTATTTAACCTTGGCGCCATCTGCGCCGGGTGCTGCGTAAATCATGCTTCTTCCTCCAGGTTGGTCTATTGCGCCACGGACAGCGGGCCTGCTACCCTTATGCAGAAAGCGGGCCAGCATGAGAATATTACTTAACTTAATAATTTTATTTAATTAACCAGTATCATGCCGTTTTTGTAACATAAAGATGTTTCGTGTCATTTTGTGACACTGTCATGGAATGGCACACATCAATATGAATTGATCTAGGAAATCTTGCAAATCCCGACAACATTCATTAAGTTGAGACAAGTATCAGGCGCAGAAGGCAAGACCGACCATGGATAATTGGAGGAGAGAACGCTGCCAACCCAGACTCGGCCGGGGTTACGTCATGCCCGGCAACGCTATCTAGCGCATGGCGAAGCACCGCCAGCCGAACTTGTCGGCAGTGTGGTGTCGCGATCATGGCGGCGTTGCCTGGATGCTAGCCTCGCACCGGTTGGCCGATTGCAAACGCCACCTCAGCTTAATGCCAGCCAGCTTGCCCACGCAACGGACCGGCAAGGCGAACTGGTTGCTCATGCTCGCCCCGTCATGCAATACCTTTACGCCCAAACCCGTGATACAGGCAGCATGGTCATCCTTGCCGACGAACGTGGCACGCTGCTTCAGACGTTAGGCGATACCGACTTCCTCGGACGGGCGGAGCGGGTTGCCCTGATGCAAGGAGCCTCGTGGCATGAGTCTCAACAAGGAACCAACGCCATTGGGACAGCTATCGCCGAAATTGCTCCGGTCGTGGTGCATGGTCCCGAACATTTTCTTGAACGCAACGGATTTCTGACCTGTGCAGCAGCTCCAGTCATGGCACCAGATGGCAGGTTGCTGGGTGTATTAGACATTTCCGGAGACCACAGGGGTCATCATCCACATACCATAGGCCTGGTACGTTCAGCGGCGCAGATGATTGAGAATCGGCTGTTCGAGACGTGTCATGGCGATACAATTCGTGTACGTTTTCATCCATTAGCAGAAGGCATCGGAACAGTTGCCGAAGGAATCATTGTACTGAAGGAAGATGGCTGGATTACGTGCGCCAATCATGCTGGGCTTTCTCTGCTCGGGTTGTGTCCCGCAGATCTCGGTGCAATGCCAGTTACGCGGGTATTTCAGATCGGAACCTCCGAACTTGCCAGCTGGGGGCGCAGGCGTCCCGGTGAAATCATGTCGGTCATCCGGAACAATGGCGAAAGGATTTTTCTGCGTGTCGAACTAGGCCGTGGTGCAAGACAAATCATCGTGCCGTCGCATCCGCAAGAGGAAGCCTGTGCAGATTCACTTGAGCCATTGAACACAGGTGATGCAGTGATGAAAGCCACTATCGAGAAGGCACGCCGTGTCGTAGGCAAACCGATTGCACTATTACTTCAAGGGGAGTCTGGTACTGGAAAGGAAATCTTTGCCAAGGCGTTTCATGACTCTGGTCCCCGCCGATCCAAGCCCTTTGTTGCAGTGGATTGCGCAACGCTGCCTGAGAACCTGATCGAGGCCGAGTTGTTCGGCTATATGCCTGGTGCGTTCTCTGGTGCGCGAAAGGAAGGATATGCAGGCCGCATCCGTTCGGCCATTGGCGGAACTCTATTTCTGGATGAGATTGGCGACATGCCGATGGCACAACAGGCCAGATTATTACGCGTGTTGCAGGAACGTGAGGTTGTACCAGTCGGTGGCAGCAAGCCGATTCCGGTGGATTTTGTACTGGTCTGCGCTACTCATCGCAATCTCAAGACGGAAATGGAGGCAGAACGTTTCCGAGCCGACCTATACTACCGCATCAACGGCCTAACCTTGATGTTGCCTCCATTACGGGAGAGGAGTGATTTTGCTGCCCTGACCTCACGCGTGTTGCGCGATCTGTCGCCAGAACGTCATCTGTATCTTGGTGATGCAGTAGCATTGGCATTCGCCAAGTATTCTTGGCCGGGTAATCTGCGGCAGTTGGTCAATGCTCTGCGGACTGCCTGTGCACTTTTAAACGATGATGAAAGCACGATACTTTGGGATCATCTGCCGGATGATCTAATCAATGAACTCAGACAAGCTTCTCAAAGCCTGGATATTTCCTCCATGCATCTTCCTCAGGAAGAAAATTTGCATGTTTTGTCTTCGGCAGCTATTTCACGGGCAATCGATATCAGCGATGGTAATATGTCTGAAGCTGCCAGACGACTAGGAATCAGTCGTAATACCCTGTATCGACGGTTGAAAATTATCAAGTCATGAGTGTGGTTAAGCCAATCAATGGTCTGGTAAAGTTTTTTGGTAACTGTAATTTTCCGATCTAAACTAGAGGCATTTATGGCAAAAAATAAATTCCTCTACGCGCTTCTCACGCTGAGCATGCTCATGTCTGGCTGTGCTTCAAACCTGCCGAACGCTGAACGCTTGGCGGCATTGCCGGTGACCGGGCCACCCGAGATCCAAAGCAACGGAAGGGAACTGCCTCCGGCCAAGAGCAAGGCGCTTATGGACAATCTCGAGAAGGAATCAGGCGCCACGAGTATCCTGACGCGGCAGTTAAAGCTGATGGAGGAGATAACCGGCAAGCCGATTATCGCGGGCAACGAAGCGACACTTCTGACTGGACCCGAGGCCATTGCAATGATGCTGGAGGCCATTCGCGGCGCAAAGGACAACATAAATCTTGAGACGTACACATTCAGCAACGATAAAACTGGCCGGAAATTCGCTAGCCTTCTACTTCAAAAGCAGGCTGAGGGTGTGCAGGTAAACCTTATATACGATAGCATCGGCAGTATAGATACGCCCGCCGCCTTCTTCCGACGCTTGCGGGCGGGTGGTGTCAACGTCATCAAATACAACCCAACAGATCCTTTCCACCGCGATCACCGCAAGATATTGGTGGTTGACGGAAAGACGGCATTCACGGGTGGCGTCAACATCACCAGCGAAGAGGCTAGCAGCGGGGAAGAAAAAAACGCGGCAAAACCTTGGAAGGACGCGGACGTCATGATCCAAGGCCCGGCGGTCGCCGCATTCCAGAGACTGTTTTATGATACCTGGAAACGGCACAAAGGCCCCATATTACCAGAACAGGACTACTTTCCTCCTCTCAAGAAAGAAGGCGATGACTACGTCATGGCCATAGGGAGCAGACCCGGGGAGCGGAATCGCCTGACTTATTTGATGTATTATACCGCTTTCTCAAATGCCAAAAATTATATCCACGTTACAGCGGCTTATTTCGTGCCGAATAGGGCAATTATAAACGCACTAACCGGCGCAGCAATGCGGGGGGTAGACGTCCAGTTAATACTTGCGACCGAGGACGACGTCCCGATCGCAGTATATGCCGGGCAATCTTACTATACCCATCTCCTTAAGTCCGGAGTCCGAATCTACCAGCTGAAAGGGCGTATCCTCCATGCGAAAACCGCAGTGATAGACGGTATATGGTCAACTGTAGGTTCCACGAATCTGGACATGTGGAGCTTCGCAAACAACAAGGAGGTTAACGCCGTCATAGTAGGGAAGGACTTTGCAGGCAAAATGGAGGCGATGTTCGAAAACGACTTGCGGAATTCAAAGAAGATAACTCTGAAGCAATGGCGGAAGCGGTCGATCTTTGAAAGATTCAAGGAATCGTTAGCGCGCCTGTTCGCAAACTGGCTTTAATCGGCGAAATTGGAGTCCGGCAGAGGATTTCGAGGAAGCTGCGCCGCGAGTGGGTCGGCACGACCTTCAAAAAGCAGGAAAACCGCTCCAAGAGGCGGAGAGAAACGAGACAATAAAGGGTATGGTAGTGATTCCGACTGTTTACCAAGGGTCGGTCGCACAGCACCATTACGGTGTCAAGCACTCACACCGGAGAAAATGGCAACGAGAACCCGACGGGGCCAGGTCAAGCATCCAAGCAAGAGCGAAACAATGGGGATTCTGCTTTATGGCTGTAATATCGGATGATATAAAACCGTTTTGTGGTGTGATAATAGCTGTATTTAATAGAGAACACTTTCTTAAAAGATAATTTCTTTAATTAAAGACTAAAACGGTTACGAATGTTTCATGTGTCATTGTAGATGACGTCAGTACAGATCATTCACTAAATAAGGTGCGCTCTATTATGGAAGACATGGTGCGTGGCACTTGAATACTCGGTGAATAGCACAATTGGATTCTGATGATGCATATTTATTTGATTATCTACAGTCCTGTCTTCAGTATATTCAGGAGCATCCCGAGGTAGATATGCTATTTGTCGGCTTGGTTGTCGATGGAAATCTTTATACGGTGATGGATGCGCGAGATAATAGTAGAACCATTCATATAATAGATAAGTGTCAGGGCGCTACTTCGGTAGTGCGTGCAGAGATTTTTCATGCTTTTGGTGGTTTTCCCAAGTTGCGTTTCTGGGAGGATTACTTTTTCTTCGAGAAGGCCACATCGCAAAATCTTTGCGTGCATAAAATACATGATAAGCGATACGTTTATTATCGTGACGAAAATGATGCAGTAGCCGCATCTGACCTTTCTCAGGCAAAATGTAAGAAGAAACGTTTAATCAACACTTCGTTTCTGGACACTTCCTGGGCCATTGCTGACCCTGATTCTGTCCATCAACTTGTCGATTTTTCTATGCGCAGCAAACGTCACCGGGCGATTTTACGTGCTGCCCACCAATTTCTGGATGACTGCAAACGCTGCATCTTGGTCGTTTGGATATAACATCTGCCGACCAGTGACAGTAACCGACCCAACAACGATCTATACCCTCGCGTTGGGGTGACGCAGAGCGTCTACCCGGTAGACGATTGAGGGTGCCTGATGAAACTATACATCGCCGAGAAGCCCAGCCTGGGCAAAGGGATCGCCGAGTATTTGCCCGGATCGAAAAACAAAGGGAACGGCTTCATCCAGTGCGGAGTGGATACCGTCGTAACCTGGTGTTTCGGCCATATCTTCGAGCAGGAAGAGCCGGACTTCTATACGCCTGATGATGTTCCCACCACGCCAAAGGGCAAGAAGAAATGGCGATTTGAGGAACTGCCCATATTTCCTGAGCAATGGAAGAAGCGGGCGAAGGATGACGCCAAGGCCCAGATCAAGGTGATCCGGGCCTTGCTCAAGAAAGCCTCGTCTGTCGTCAATGCAGGCGACCCGGACCGAGAGGGCCAGCTGCTGGTGGATGAGGTCCTGGAGGAACTCCGCTGGAAAGGACCAACCCTGAGGATCTGGCTGGCCGCCCTCGATGAGCAGTCCGTGCGTAAGGCGCTGGCATCGCTCAAGGATAACCACGACTACCAGAATCTCCGAAACTCAGCCGAAGCCCGTGCCCGCGCGGACTGGCTCATGGGCATGAATCTCACCCGTGCTTTCACCCTGCGCAACAGCGGCGCCGGAGTCGTCTCCGTGGGTCGGGTGCAGACGCCGACCTTGGCTCTGGTCGTGGCCCGTGATGAGAAGATCGAGCACTTCAAGCCGAAGGACTACTACGTTCCGCGCATCAACGCGGGCTTCTGGGCCACCTGGGAGTTGCGGGAGGATTTCGAGGGGGTCGATGCCGAAGGGTATCTCACCGACCGGAAAGCCGCTGACCGGCTGGCATCCCGGGCCAAGGCGGAAGGCAAGGCCACGGTGAAGGACTTCACCAGCGCGGAAAAGCAGCAGCAGGCACCATTAGGCTTCTCCCTTGCAGAGTTACAAAAGGTCTGCTCCGCCAAGCTCGGCATGTCGGCACAAAGTGTCCTTGATGCGGCCCAGGCGCTGTACGAGGAGCACAAGGCGGCGACCTATCCCCGGACCGATTGCCGCTATCTTCCGGAAGAACAGCATGGGGATGCCGGACAGATACTGTCCGGCCTGGCAAAAGCTGGATTTGCGGATCTGGTGAAAGCCGCCGATTCTAACCGGAAGTCGGCCATCTGGAATACGGGCAAAGTGACGGCGCACCACGCCATCATTCCGACCGGCTCCATGCAGGGCTCTATGAGCCCCGCAGTGGCCAAAGTCTACGATATCATCGTCCGCTCCTATCTCGCGCAGTTCTATCCGCCCTATGTGTACCGGGCGATCAAGGCTCTACTGACTTGCACCAGCGAGGACTGGAAGGCGACTGCCAACATCCCGGTATCCGCAGGCTGGAAAGCCGTGTATGGGATGACCGATGACGATAATGATGACACCCCCGCCCAGCCGATCCCGGCGCTCAAAAAAGGCCAGGTCCTGACCGTCCAGGATGCAGATGTCCAGGCAAAACAGACCAAGCCGCCGGCCCGATTTACGGATGGGTCGCTCATTGAGGCCATGAGCAACATCCATAAGGTGGTGGAGGATGAAGCCGCCAAGGCCAAACTCAAGGAAACCTCTGGCCTGGGAACCGAGGCCACTCGGGCCAGCATCATTGAAACGCTGCTGACCCGGGGATTCCTGGAGCGCAAAGGCAAGCAGATCCTCTCCACCCAGGCAGGGCGGGCGCTGGTTCACGCGCTGCCCAAAGACCTGACCGATCCCGTCCTGACGGCACGCTGGGAAGATGCCCTGTCATCCGTGTCTGAGGGCCGCGTGACGCTACAGCAGTTCGAGGAAGCCCAGCGCAAATTCGTGGTGCGTATGATCGAGGCGGCCAAGGCGACGACCGTAGCTGTCGGCCAGGCACGGCCAACTTCCGGCGCTGGGCGTGGCAAGTCGTCTACCGGAAAAACGCGGGGCGTCGGACAAAAGACTGGCCCCGCCTGCCCGGACTGCAAGAAGCTGACCATCACCCTGAAGACGAAGAAGGGCGATGCCTTTTTCAAGTGCGAGGGCTGCCAGTCTTGCTGGTGGCCGGACAAGCAGGATGCCAAGAAGCTCGGAACGAAGTGGGGGCTAGAAAAGAATGAGTACGTTAGAAGAGAAGACTGGATTTCTCACACACAGCAGGATTGAGGGGAAGAGTATTCCTGATTTCACAGGCAAAGCAAAAATCGACGGACAGGTGTATTTGTTGTCCGGTCGGAAATATGTCGGCGAGGATGGCCGTGAATATATTTTCATCCGACTCAGAGATATTTTTGATGGCCCGGTCAGAAATTCCCGGAAGTCACACATTCAACCACCCGCTCTCGATGATGATGATGACTACTGATATAAAATCGTCTTTCCGAAAAAAACGACATCGCCGAATCGTCTACCGGGTAGACGATCCGCGTTTTTCCCGCAGGACATATGGTCGCGTTATCCCCGCAGCTCCACCGCCTTGTGGACGGCTCCCCTTGCAGGGGACCAGCCGGGCCACGCCCCGCGGCTTGCCGCCGGGGGTCCGGTTGGACCTCGCTTCGTTGTCTGGGCTTCTGGCCATGGATTTTGGGGGTAACGCTTCAAGGTAATCGTCTACCCGGTAGACGGTCGCCCTATTATCGGCTAATAAAATTATCTTCCCGGAAAACACTGCCCAAAAGAATCGTCTACCGGGTAGACGAAAACGCCCAAAAAAGCGTCTACCGAAAAAAAAGCGGAACGCAAGATAAAGAAGGGGTCATGTGGGCGTTTTCCGGGAAGACGGAACCGTTTTCCGGGAAAACGTGGCCCGCGTGACCGTCTACCCGGTAGACGATCGCCCGCCCCGCTGCCCTGCCCTGCCCTGTCCCCCAAAAAACAACTGAAGCGCACAATGCGTGGAACGATGCTTGTCAGGAAGATCTCTTCGCTCGATCCCTGTTGTAGCAGTCCTGGTTGTCGTGCGGTGATAGCACACCGGAGCTATCCAGGCTCAGAAAACGGTCAGTTCGGGCGAGCATAGTCTAATAGTCGGTGGCTTTACCGATATGCTTGGCCATCATCGGCCCTGAGGGCCCGGTTTTGCCGTAAGTTCAATCCCCAGGACCTTCATGACTGCTAGCGTGGTCTTGAGCGTCGGATTGCCGCGTTCGCTGAATGAGCGGTACAACCATTCACGCGAAAGACCAGTTTCCCCAGCGATCTGGGCCATTCCCTTGGCGCGGGCCACGACGCCCAGCGCGTGCGCAATGTAGCCGGCGTCTGCAGATTCAAACGTACCGGCGATGAAGGCTGCGATGGCGGCGTCTGATGTCAGCCCTTCGGCAGGGTCAAAAGTAGGCAATTTTTCACTCATGGTCATTCACTCCATTCAGCAGCCAGGCGCTTCGCCGCCTTGATGTCCTTCTCTTGCGTGCGCTGTCTACCCGGTAGACATGGCGGGCTGCTTCTTGGCGCTGCGTTAAGCCGCAACCATCGTTTGCCGCTGATCCTCGATGATGATGCCCGCGCCCAGGACGGCCAGCGCCGCGATAACCCTATCCATGCGCGATGCGTGGTCCATATCCACCAGACGACGGATGGCGCCTTCAGATAGGTGAAGGCGTCGCGCCAGTTCCGTATTGTTGACGCCTTCTGATTGCATCGCTGATCTCAATGCCAACTTGGCCGCTACCAGCGCCGCTACTGGCACCAGGTATTCGCCTTGTGCGGGGGTGGAGGGTGAGGGAACATCTTGCTGGTCCAGCACGTAACCTGCCAGTGCCGCGCCCAGCGCATCGCTCATGGCTTGCAACGCCTCGCTTTCGGTGGCGCCGCTAGTGATGGCTTCGGGAACATCACGAGAGGTAGCGAGGAACTCACCATCCTCGTCCTTTACCAGCGTTACAGGGTAAACATATCGCATATTAAACTCCTTTATAGATCATCCGGACTAATGCCCAGTTGCAGACACATTGCTTTTAGCAAACCTATGCCGATTTCTTTCTTGCGGTCTTTGAGCGTGGTGAACCTGGTCCCGTAGTAGAGGCGTCCATGGCTACCATGACCGTGGCGCCTATCGAACCGCACCGGTTGTCCGGTTTTCTGACCTAACCGCTTCACACGCTTTTCAAACTCCGACCCGGTCATCGAGCACATCCATTCCATTACGATGTGTTCATTATCGTACGTATATGTACGAACAGCAAGTGTCCGCCTTGTCTAAAACCCCACCGCCTTGCAGACAGGTTCTGTCACTGCGATAGGACAAGTGCCGTGGATTTTGGCGCCTCGCTTGGACAAGACCTGCCGCTTTGAACATATGCCCGCGCATTCCCCTTCCTGGCCCGTAGGCCAGGAGGGGGGCACGGTTTCCTATCGTCTACCCGGTAGACGATCTGCCCCATCTCCGATCTATACCTGCTCATGCAGAGCAAATACGTACCCGTTTCCGTCTACCCGGTAGACGATTCGCGGAGGAAGTCCGCTCCCGTCTCCGGATTCGCCATTCCGGCACTCCAGGGTGCCATGGTTGGCACCCTGGCCTGGCCTCATGCCATCTGGCTTGCCCCACTGGCGTTGCTACTTCTGCCCATCGTGAACAAGCGGCACTGGTTGCACCCGTTTCTGCTGATGCTGGGTTACCACCTGGCGACGACCTACGGCCTCATCAAAGGCACGTCGGTTTTCTTCCTACACGCCGGGCTGTTTCTCGGTATTGGGTTCTGGTCGCTGTCATCTCTGGCCTTTGCCCTGCCCTATCTGGCGTACCCGTACATTACTCTGTATTTCCGTGGCGGCGGCCTTGCTGGCGGCGGCCTTGCTGGCGGCAGCCCTGCAGGCGGCAGCCCTGCTGGCGGCGGTTTTGGCGCGGTCATGGCCACCGTCATTACATCCGCCATATCCACGATCTTCCCACCTTTGGGGGTCATCGGCTGGACTTCCCCCTGGCTCGGCGCCGTCGCCGCAGGCCCGAGCGGCATCCTGCTGACCATTCTCGGGATCTTCGCTCTGGGGCGCTTGACGCAGAAGAATCAAGAGATCTTGGCCCGTCTGCTGGTGGTTGGATTTGTTGTCGTCGCTCTTTGGCTTTTGCCTTTTGCTTTCCCTGCCCTGGATGCCATGATGGGGCACCCGCTGCCCACAGCGCCCACTGGCTGGGTGGGCATCAACACTGATCTGGGCCGTCTGCGTTCCAATCTTTCCTATGTCGATGCATCCATGGAACTGGCTCCGAAGGTCCTGGCGGATCTGCGCTCTGGCGACAAGGTGGTGTTTCTCCCGGAAACCGTGGCAGGGCCATGGCTGCCGGGCACCCGGGCCATTTGGCGCCCGGTCATCCGCTGGACGGCGCGACATCCAGAACCAATCGTGTTGCTCGGGGCCGATGTGCCCCTTGCCAACGGTTACCTGGACGCTCTGGTGAAGATTCAGGATGGCCATCAGACGGTACTGCCGGATCACATCCCTGTACCTTTCTCTATGTGGCACCCGTGGCGCCCCCAGGGCAGTTTCCGGATGACCCCGTTTTCCCGAAAACCGGAAACCACGGAGATGGACGGCAAAAAGGTCGGCTATCTCATCTGCTATGAGCAACTGCTGATGTGGCCGGCCCTCGTTCTATACCCGCATGGGATACAAATCCTGTTGGCACCGGCCAATGACTGGTGGGCGCGGGGGACAGATATCCCGGCCATCCAGAGAGTGTCGGCAAAGGCCTGGGCTGCGTTCTTCAGCGTGCCGGTATTGTTCGCGGTGAATCAATGATGGGGGGAACGGATGAAGAAGCCTGATCATATGAAGGCAGGAGTTTCCATGGGAAACCCAACTGATCCCTGCGATCCAATGCTGACCTGGAAATCCGTTCTGGATTCCCTGGAGGCTAAGGGTCGTGAACGACTCAAGGATCTGCTCAAGACGCACCTGTCCCGTCCCCTCACCGCGCAACAGTGGATTGCCAAATGGGAAAAGGTGCTCTCTGCGGATTATTCGCGGATTCCGGCTGAACAGCACATTGCTACCCTGAAAGCCTCTCTGGAAAAGGCGATCATTGTCCTGAAGGAGCGGGTGCGTGAGCAATCCTCTTCGACAAGTCATCGCTCGGCTTGACCAGAGGCTCATCGCCTTCTTCGAGCGGTCAGGCCCGCGCAAGGTGGCCGAAGCCCTGCTTTGGGGGGCCACCCAGTTCGAGCGGCTATTCTTCTTCCCCTTTCGGCCATTCACGGCGCCTGCGCGTTTCTTTCTGGACCAGCGCGCCAAAGCGCATGGCGGAAAAAGCCGATGAATATAACTCAACCTGCCTTGAGCAGAAAATTCACATGCACGGCATCGTATGGAAATACAAAGCCATTGTCCTGCCGTTCGATGAGTCCTGCGTCCAGCAACGCATGGACATCCAGATGTACGGACTTTACGTCGCGCCCGACCCGCCGGGCGATCTCGCGTAGCGCCAAGGGGCCCGCAGCCGTCATGACCCTCAGGATCTCCCAGCGCTTGCCAGTCAGAATTTTCCATAGGAGTTCCGGCGATTCAAAGCTGATATGCGGCTGTGAACATTCCAATCTTTCCATCGCCTGCACGGCATCGTCCAGGGTATCCCGGAGGGATCGAATATCAATCGTCAGCATGCTCATCACTCCACCTCCTTATCTCTTCAAAGAAGTCGGTCATCAGTTGACGGGGGCTGGAGAAGCGATACGCCTCCTCCCGACCATTTATATGGCGATGATCGCCTTTTCCGGCCTCATTGTCGTATCGCAGCACACATTCCCCACGAATCACGTAAGCAAGCCGGTATTTGTACGAGTGTATGCTGCCGGATATCGGTGCAGGGACGTGCCAAATCATGATTTCCGCGAAAGCCGTCTCCGAGAGGATTACCCGCCGTTGAAACAGTTTTTCCGCTTTCATGGACGAAGCATAGTCGCCCGCCTGGTTGTTGGCAAATACACCAACGCAAATCTTCCGGAGGGACATCGGGTTGAACACACGACTCATCACCATCGCTAAACGCGGATTCTGGTGGATGTTCTGGATCTGGACCGGGCTGATCACCCTGGTCGCGGATGTTGGTCTTTGGATGCAGTACCAGCATCTGGTCTTCAACGACTCGACCTGCGAGCCGGTGGGCCTCTACCAGCTTCTCGGCTCGCCCTATCCTTTGCATGATGGAGAACTGGTCGAAGTCGAGATTCCTGGCCCCTCCCATCACGCCGCCGTCGCGGAGGGCCTGAAGTACCAGTGGTTTCCCGCTGGACAGCCGTGGATCAAAGAGATCGCCGCCATCCCCGGGCAGACCGTGCGGCTTACGAGATCCGGGGTCGGGGTAGATGGGCACACTCTGCCGAACTCCCGGGTGGATCGCTGGACGCCCGGCCACCATCACCGGATTGTCCATTACCCTTTCGGCACCTATCACCTGAAGCGTGGGCAGATCTGGCTCTACGCTCCGGGCAACTATGCCTTTGACTCCAGCTATTATGGCCCGGTCCCGGAGACCAGCATCCTGCAACGAGCGGTTCCCTGGTGGACGATTCCCGGGAGTCAGTTCTGGCTTCGGAACGGTGACTAACCTTGGGAACTAAAGCTGGAGGCCAAAAGATGCTTCGAAAAGTCGCGGAATATAGCGACCGTGCAGATACCGGTGCGGGTCGTCAACTACCCCACCCTGGAGGGCGGAGCTTGTCGCGTATTTTGGTCAATGAGTTGTGATGATGAGCGAGTTCAGCGCTTGGTTTTCCCGTTCCAACTCCGCCCCTTTCTGCTCCGCCCCTTCCCCGTCCCCCGCGTCGTACAGGGCCTTGGCTTCCCGGGCCAGGGCGTGCAGATGGGCATGCCGTGCCAGCAATTGCTGGTAGAAGGCCGCGTCGTCCCCATATTGGAGCCTCCCTTCCCCTTGCAACCATAGTCCCAGATGGCATTGCTGCTCCGCCTCGGGTTCGATGACCAAGGAGGGAAAGGGAGTCTGGTGGCGCAGCGCCTCAATAAATCTTTTAACACGTTGATTATGAATTGAAATCATGCCAGTTGGGGTAGGAGTTGCAGAAAAGCCATGATAAAGCAAAGGCTTATACTGTCTGATCCAACCCGGGATCGCTTCCGGTGCCATGGGCCGGGCGATGGCATAGCCTTGCAGGCAGTGGCACTGCAAGTGGCCAAGCATGGCGGCGTGTTCGGCCGTTTCCACCCCTTCGGCAATCACTTCCAGGCCCAGGAGTCGGGCGCTGGTGACCACGCCGGAGACGATGGCGTAATCCTTGGGATCGTTGATGATGTCGCGCACGAAGCTCTGATCGATCTTGATGGTCTGCGCGGGCAGCTTCTGCAGATAGGTCAGCGAGGCGTTGCCGGTGCCGAAGTCGTCGAGGGCGATGCGCACTCCCAGGCGGTTGCAGGCCAGCAGGGTTTCCCGCGCCCCGGCGAAATCCAGCAGCGGGGCCGTTTCGGTGATCTCGATCTCGACGGCGGATGGGGGCAGATCCGGATGGGCGTCGAGGGCGGCCCGCAGGTCGGACAGAAAGCGCTGGTCCAGGAGATGGTGGGCGCTGATATTCACCGAGATGCGCAAGGGCATGCCCTGCCGATGCCAAGTCTGGGTCTGGGTCAGAGCCGTGGCAAGCACGAAGCAGCCGATGCGCCGGGTCAGGCGCGGTGCGTCGAGGGCGGCGGCGAAGGCGGCGGGAGGCAGCAGGCCGCGCTCGGGGTGGTCGAGGCGGATCAGGGCCTCCACGCCCACGGGACCATTGCCGATCTCCACCACGGGCTGATAGTGGAGCAGCAGGCGGCCCCGATCGAGCGCATTTTCCGTCATCTTCCGCACCTCCATGGCCTCTTGCTGCAGCTTATCCATCGGCCAGTCGAACCAATGATAGCGATCCCGCCCGGCGGCCTTGGCCGCATAGAGGGCCAGATCCGCATGGCGCAGGAGGTCCTCTGGCAGGCTGTCATCCAGCGGATAGCTGGTCAGGCCGATGCTGGAGGACAGCGGGATCTCTTCGTCTCCTAGATAGAAGGGAGCGCGGAGCACTTCCAGCAGGCGCGTGCAGGCGTCTTCCACCTGTTCCAGGTTCCCGACATCCGGGAGGAGCAGCCCAAACTCGTCGCCGCCCATGCGTGCCAAGGTGTCCCCGGAACGCATTTCCCTATGCAACCTTTGTGCCATTTCCTGCAGCAGCGCGTCGCCGGAGGCATGTCCGAAGTGGTCATTGACCTGCTTGAAGCCGTCCAGGTCCAGGATACCCACCGCCAGCAGGTGCTCATGGCGCAGGGTCTGGGCTCGATCATGGCCCAGCCGGTCCATGAAGAGCACCCGGTTGGGGAGGCCCGTGAGGGCGTCGTGGGTGGCCTGATGGGCCAGTTCGGCGATCAGCCGGCGCTTCTCGGTGACGTCGTGGAAGACCAGGACCACGCCCAACAGTACGCCCTGCCGGTCTCGGATGGGCGCCGCGCTGTCCTCGATGGCGCGTTCCTGGCCGTCCTTGGTGAGGAGCATGGTGTGGTTGGCCAGCCTCACCACCTGGCCCTCTTCCAGAACTCGCCGGACGGGATTGTCCAAATGAGCATGGCTGCCTTCCTGGACAATGCGGAAGACGTCTTCCAGGGGCCTGCCCACGGCTTCCGTCCGGGCATAGCCCATCAACGCTTCGGCGACGACGTTCATGTCCATCACCCGGCCTTCGGTATCGGTGGTGATCACCGCATCCCCGATGGAATGCAGGGTGACTTCCGCCCGCTCCTTCTCCTCCCACAGGGTCTGCTCCGCGCTTTGCCGTTCCCCCTCCCGCTCTCGGCCGACCCTCCGCAGGTAGCCGTAGCCGAAGATGGACAACAGCAGCAGACCGAACGCACCGGCGGCTGGCCCCTCGACGCTATTCCACCAGTCCGCCCACAAAACGGAACGCGGAATGCCCACCCCTGCCACCAGGGGATAGCCTTTGATCCGCTGCACGGCACCCAGGCGCCACTGGTCCACCGCCGTGGACAGGCCATAATAGACGCCCGACGGCAGTTCCGGATGGGCAAGGACATAGCGCGCGGCAATGCCGTGCTGGCGGACGGCGTAGGTGGTCTGGGTGGGCGGCGGAGAACGGCTTTCCAGGAAGCCGTCGTCCCGCAGCAGGAAGATGGACACCCGGGATGGCAGCGGCAGCCCCCGCCAGGACGGCATGCGACCGTCCACGAGCGGCAGCAAGGCGACCAATTGCCGGCTGCCGCCCTTGATCGGAACTACTTGAAAGAGGGGGATCATCCAGAGGCCATGACCGGCCCCGGCGAAAACATCGCGTACCGGAGGGCCAAGGCAGAAGCCCGGGGAATGCAGGCATTGGGCCAGCGCGCTCCGCTGCACCGGATTTAGCCCCAGCCGCCGGGCATTCACCGGGTTATCGAGGGCAAACAGGAGATCGGCGAGGAAATGCCGGCCTCCGCCTGCCGTTAGCACCTGCCCATCGGGTATGCGGGTCCCCACAGCGGCCAGATCCGGCTGCAGCGCGAGATAGTCCCGCAGCATTTTTCCTGCGCCGGGGCCCAGGACCGGCGAACCCGACTCCAATTGCCGCCCCAGCAACACCAGCGAGATCCGGGTGCCATCCAGCATCACCCGCGTCCCCTCCGCCACCGATGCCACCAGCGTCCGAAGGCCGGATATCTCCCAAGACCGGGTTTGCTGCCAGTCGGACCAGGCCAGCCATGCCCCTGCCACCAACACGACCGCCATGAAACCCAGCCAAAGCCGGTGCAGCCAGCGCGGGACATAGGAGTTGTGTCGGGGCGATTGCGGGTGCGAGTGATTCAAACTGCGTCCCTGGACGTTGTCGGTACCATATTTATAAAACATCTAAACGACCGCCACCAGAGCGGGCCGGTATGGGATTCTCCAGCCGATATGAAAGGCGACTATTGCCATGCGAGCTTCCTGGCGAACTTCCACCCCTCCGGAAGCAGCATCGGTGAACCGATCGGGTCACCGCCTGCATGAGAGTGGAAACCATACCGGATCTCCGGATTCGTGTGGACTCTGATCAATCCGCCTTGTGCGGACCTGCCTTCATGGTAGGCTTGTATTGACTGGACCATACAGGAGCAGTACATGGAAACCATTACCATCGGCCATAGCGCCGTTGTCACCTCACGTATCGGCCTCGGCACTTGGGCCATCGGCGGCTGGATGTGGGGCGGCACAGATGAGAAGGAGTCCATTCAAACCATCCAACGCGCCGTAGAGCGCGGCATCACGCTGATCGATACCGCCCCGGTTTACGGTTTCGGACGGTCGGAGGAAATCGTCGGCCGGGCGATTCAGGAAGGCAAACTGCGGGACAAAGTACAGCTTGCCACCAAGCTCGGTCTTGCCTGGAAGGACGGCAAGGTATTTCGCGACAGCCGTCCGACTCGCATCCGTCAGGAAATCGAGGATTCGCTGCACCGCCTGCGCACAGATCGGATCGATCTCTACCAGGTGCACTGGCCGGACTTGGAGACGCCGCTTGAGGAAACCGCCCGAGTGCTGGAGGATCTTTGCCGCGAAGGCAAGATCCTCGCCATCGGAGTCAGCAATTTCACACCAACGCAGATGGACGCTTTCCGCTCCGCTGCCCGGCTGGATGCGCTACAGTCTCCTTATAACCTATTCGAGCGCGGCATCGAGGCGGCCGAACTGCCTTACGCCGAGAAAACCGGCCTCACTGTGCTCGGTTACGGTGCGCTGTGCCGCGGCCTCCTGAGCGGACGAATACAGGCAGATACGAAATTCGAGGGTGATGATCTCCGCCGTATCGACCCGAAATTCCAAGGCGAACGCTTCCCCCATTACCTCCGCGCGGTGGATGAACTGCGCGAACTTGCGCAGCGACGCTATGGCAAATCTGTACTAGCTTTGGCCGTGCGCTGGGTACTGGATCAGGGGCCAACCATTGCGCTTTGGGGCGCGCGCCATCCCGGCCAGATCGATTCGGTGAACGAGGTGGAGGGTTGGAAGTTGGATGCCGACTGCAAGACAGAGATCGAAGCCATCCTTGCGCGCTGTGTACCGAACCCGGTGGGGCCGGAATTCATGGCGCCCCCAGCCAAGCGCCCGGGAATGGTCTGAGCGCACTCCATCACTGCATGACATTCGCGGCATGCGTTTTCAAGAGGTGGGCGTAGACCGGAGAAATCTCTTGTTTTCGGAAAAACGCCTTCCAGGTAGAAACCGGCAGGAGTTGGGTCGGCGGGGGAGCAAAAACCAGATCCTGCTTGCGGCCCATCACATGGCAGGCGATGCAGGATCCCATCTTGCCGTAGGCCAATATCTTCCCCCGAGGATCGTAGGCGGCCATCACCCAATCCCTATCCGCCGAATCATATCCCTTGAGTTTGAGCATTGCCGTGACCCCGGTCGGCTTCTTATCCTTCGCGAAGTTCTCCTTGACCACCAATGCGCCGCCGGGATAGCGATGAACCTTGAGAATACCTCCGGTCTTGGCCATGGCTTCATTGGCCGGCTGGTTGCTGCTCTTGTGGACCCTGGAAAAGCCTTCGTAAATCGTCTACCCGGTAGACGATCTGGCCCGGCGCTGATCTATACCCATTCGTGAAAGGGTCAAGCCGGGAAAAGCATGCTGACACCATCTCTCTTTAACGGTATGCCCTATGCGGGGGAATCGACAGTGATCCCGCTAAAGATGCACCTGTACATCCAGGCTCTGGCCTTCGTTCAGGGGATGACGCTGCGGGCCGTCCATGAGGACTGCGCTTCCCGGTTTCTGGCCGAAAAAGCCTGGGAGAAAGGACTTCGATGGCGGGATGGGCACCCTCCGGCCGTGTCCGGCCCGGAATGGGTGGAAGTACACGTGCGGATTCCGGCGCATCTGGCGGACAACCTGGCAGAGGTCAGCCGCCGCAACGGAGTAGGCCTGCCCGATGTGCTCTATACGATGTTGTATTGGTATTCCTGGATTCTGTATCCGCCACTGCAGGAGCAGGAGCGGCGGAAAACGAAGTTTCGCGCTAGCAAAGCGCGAGAAGAGAGGGAGAGATGCCACAGATCATTACCGTGACCAATCAGAAGGGCGGAGTAGGAAAGACCGCTCTTGCCGTTCACATTGCGGCTTACGCCAGCATGGCGGCGAAGAAAAAGACCCTGCTCGTGGATATGGACGGCCAACGCAACGCCACTTTCATCACTACGGGGGAGCCGTATGGCCGCGGCAAATCGGTATTGGAACTGTGGGATGGGGACACCCGCCTGGAGTTCCAGGATACCCGGTATGGGGATCTCCAAATCCTGCCAGGCCACCAGCATGTGCATCTGGTGGAAAAGCAGGGATTGAAGGCCGGACAGGAGGCAATGAGCCGTTTGCTCGACATCGATTTCGATGTGGTGGTCATCGACACGCCACCAGCCGCCGGCGTACAGCAGCTGGCCCCGCTCTATCTGGGCGGATTGCTGGTGGCGCCCGTGGAGCCCGACCTGCTGGCGTTGCAGGGGCTCACTTCGCTGCTCAAGGTTTGGCGGGAGATCGCCTCGCAGGTCGATCTGGGATTGTCCCTGGTCATCAACAAGCGGGTTTTGAACTCCACGAATCAGCAGATGGTCGTGGATGCGATCACCGAATCGGGTTTCGGTCAGCATGTGCTTCCGGTGCATCTGACCAATCGGCAGATTGTTTCCAACGCCATGAAACAGGGGATGCCCGTCTGGAAGCTGGACCCGAAAGACGCAGCGGCGGCGAAATGGGCCATGGCCTGCAAGATGATTCTGGAAACGGACCGGGTGCCGACGGAAGAAACGGTGAAGGAGGGATAAAATGGCCAAGGTAGATCTTTCAGAGAATCTCTTTGATGAGATGAAGCGCACGCTGGCCGAGATGGCGGGAGATTCCGGCGAGACCGCTGCCAAAGCCGATCGTCTACCCGGTAGACGAAATTCGGGGCAGGAAGCGGCCCGTGCGGATGAACGGAATGCCGTCGCGAGCGGAACGGTCGGCGGCGGAGCCGCTTCGGCGCTCTTTCTGGCGTTGTCGGAGATCGAGCCGGACCCGGAGCAGCCGCGCAAGACGTTTGTGGCATCCGGGGCGCAGGACGCCATCGACAATGATCTGGAACTGCTGAAGGAGAGCATCCTGCAGCATGGGGTATTGCAGCCCATCGCGGTACATCCTGTCGCGTCGGGAAGGTATCGGATCATAGCGGGCGAGCGGCGCTGGAGGGCATCCATGGCTGCCCGAGACAGTGGCCAGCCATGCGGTCGCAAGGGCTATGACCTATCCCGGATTCCCGCCGTGATATTGGAGCCCGACACAGACGCCGATCGGCTGGAAATGCAGCTGGTCGAAAATCTGGCGCGAGCGGATATGACGCCTGTGGATACGGCGAAGGCCGTAAAGCAGTTGATGGATAGCCTGGATCCCAAGCCGAGCCTGGCGGATCTGGGCAAGCGGCTGGGTCGATCCAAGGCATGGGTACATCAGATGCTCTCTCTGGGAAGCGAAGATGCGCAGGCGGTGGCGGAGTATCTGGGCGTGCCGCTGGAGTCCATCGGGCAAACGGACATCAGTCGCATGAAAGGATGGATGAAGGACGAGGACAAGCGCATCGTGCTGGACGCCATCCGTGCCAGCCTGCAGGCCGGGGAAACCCTCTCCCGCGTGCTGGTGGATAGAGAGGAAGATCGCTACGAACAAGGTTTGAGCGGAAAACCGCAGGAGGTAGACATGCAGCAGGAAAATGGGGCCGTGATGGGTTCGCACCCTGCAAGGGCTTTTGATGCCAATGGGGAAGAAGTGGATTTGTCCACGATCGATCTGCGCAGTATCGATAGCGATGAGGACATCGAGGATGGGGGCGCCGTGGATGAGAACGGAGTGGTCGTCGGAGATCCGGCGGATGGAGCATCCCTGCCGGGAGCATCCCTGCCGGGGGCATCCCTGCCGAATCAGGTGACGGTGACCCTCCCCCGCCCTTTGTTGGAGAGGGCTTTTGCAAAGGCCGGGCGCGAATTGCCCGGGACGATGGGAACGGTGGAGATCGTTGAGGTGTTGGAATTGGTGTTAAACGAGTGACCGCAAACCGCGACAGGAAGGAGCGTGAACGCTTGAGGTTGTTTTGCGGTCTCATATTGGCCCAACCCTAAAGGAGAATAGTCATGTTTGGATTTGGCGAACACAACGATCACGCAAACGTCCAGCAGGTCATCTGCACCTGCGGAACCAATATGGCCTACCAGGGCCCACACGGCCTGCGTATGGGTGGGCTGACCGGCATGTTGGGGGCGGGCGCTGCTTTCCTGGGCGGTCAGGTGGCTACCGACGGCGAAGAAGCCTTTGAGAAAAAGCTGGAAGTCGATATTTACGTTTGTCCCCAGTGCCAGGATGTGCGGTTGAAATACCGCAAAGGGCTGTAAATTGGGTATCAGCAAAATTTTCCATGCACCCCAGTATGGGGTGCGGCGGCAGCCAAAAAAAGAACAGGCACCGATTCAGGACGCCACGCAACCCGATGGGTGTATACAAGAAATTAAACAGAACATCGTAAAATCCTGTGGTGGTGTCAGTACGTCCATGGCAGCCGGAACGGGCGGAAGTGGGTTTCATTATCCGCGCGATCTGGCATTGCCAGAAGACCCTGTTCCGGAATGCAGGGTGCCCAGTAAGCCACAGGTCAAAATAGAGGTCCGGAAGTCCCGGAAAATACCAACCCAGACACCAAGTCTGGCCTGAAAAGGAAAAATATGCTTTCTATCGAACCACAGGCAGGTCCAGCGCCCATTATCCAGGTCATCCATTCGTCCCGCCGTGAACTGGACGTAGGCGTGTATTATCTGTCCGACCGCAAAATCCTTCGCGCCCTCGCTGCGGCTCACCGTCGTGGGGTGGATGTGCGCGTCATCATCGAGGGCAAGCCCTACGGCATGAAGCCCTGGCAGGTGCGCCGGGAGGAACGGACCATTGCCGCGACCGGCGCACGGTGGAAGGTGGCCCCGCCGCGCTTCACCAGCCACGGCAATGACTACTCGTTTTTCCACTGTAAGTATTGTGCCAATGGGCATGAGGTCGAGATCGGCACGGCAAATTTCGACTGGTCGGCTTTCCACCGGAACCGGGAGTATGTCGATGTCACACGCAACGCGACCGTGGTTCAGGCGGTCAACGCGGTGTTCAATGCGGACTGGACTGCGGCGCAGGGCGGCAATCAACGCGCACCGGCTTACGCGCATCGGGTGCTGGTTCTTTCTCCGGGGACGTCTGCGGCGCAACTGCTGCAAGTGATCGACCAGCCCGGTCCCATCGACGTAGAGAGCGAGGAATTAGGGCCATACGCACCCATTCTGGATGCCCTGGCGGCGAAGGGCCGGAATCTCCGGATGATCCTGCCGGCCAGCATCAATGCGAAGGATAAGCGGGCTGTGGCTTTCTTGCGGGAGCATGGCTGTCGCGTACGTTTGCTATCGAAAAAGCCCTTGTACATGCACGCCAAGATGATCGCGGGCAAGTCGCTGGCCTTCATCGGCTCCGAAAATTTCACCCAGACCAGCCTGGACAATAACCGGGAAATGGGCCTGCTGCTCAACGGGTCAGACATCGGCAAGCTGCAAACGCAGTTCGATAAGGATTGGGCGCGGGCCGGTTGACCCTCTGATGCGCGAAAGGGGGGTGGTATTAATATTCAGCGGACCCGCCATCGCGTTACAGCTTGGGCACAGGCAATCCGTCGATTTTGACCTGTTTACTGACCGTAAGCTGAATGAAAGCGCAATTCTTCGGAATATGCCTTTCCTCAAGCGGGCTCAGGTTATCCAGGCGTCAGCATGCCCGATAAAAATCACCGGCACCTTACAGATCATGACCGCCACCACAGGAGAAGCATCATGAACGAAAGCTACCGCCAAACCCGAATTGCCCAACTCCAGAACCATCGCCACATCCTGCTTCAGCGGCGCGAACAGCGCGGCGCCCCTATTGCCTCGATTGATATGGAACTCAACGTGGTGCGCGCCAAGTTGCAGGCCCTGTATGAGGCCGGAAGGATGCAGTTAGTTACGGAAACTGACGCCTAGAAGAGGCCACTTGGGCAACATGTGGGCATTTGCCAGTTTGCGGCATTCATTAATTCGCTAAACAATTGATTATTTTGATATTATTGCATGATTGACAATTGGATGGGCAATCAGGTGTTCTGTAAAAAGCTGTTACAGCGTAACGAAAAAGCGCGAATGGTCACGTCCTCTCAAAACCCGTCATCAGGCAGGTAAAATCGAGAATCTCAATCAAGAGTGATTTTCGAAAACGGCAACCTGTTGATTGTTAGTCATGGCGCCCGTGGCTGGTTGCCCTCTCAAAAAGGCCGGTTTCGAGTTTTTTCACAGGGCGGGCCAGTCCATACTATATTTTTCTTGTCCGCATGACGTTGAAGTGATCTTGATCGATTGAAAAAAGCAGAGGAACATCAGCCCCTAATAAACATTATATAAGAGTACATGAATGATTATTGACAATAGTGGCACTCTACCCGCGTTTCTTGGCCTGCAGGATTCTGACTTTCAGGTCATCGACCGTTATCGCGATGCCTTGGATAAAGAAGCATCGGCGCTTGCCCACGCTTTTTACGATTATCTGCTCAGTCATCCCGCCACCGCCGCCGTATTCCGGGATTTCTCCAGCGCGCGTCTGGACGCTCTGATCCAGAAGCAAACGGAACACGCTAAAGGCCTTCTGGTCAGCCGCCTGGATAGGCCGTGGCGGGAGTCCATGCGCAAAATCGGGGCTCTGCACCACCACCTCGGCATCGGACCCTCCTGGATCGCCGGCGCCTATATTCTCTACTGGCGCCATTGGCAAAAAATACTTCAGGTGCAGGTTCCCGAGAGTGACCGGGATTTGCTGCGGGACGCCCTGTTCCGTCTGCTGGTCGGTGACCTCATGGTTCAGCTCGAGGGCTACGCCCACGCCTCCCGCGAGACCGATTCCGAGAGGTTGGCCTTGTCTAATGTGCTGATGAGCGTCCTTGCCGCCCCTCGCGGCAAGGTGTCTTTGCGGCCGGAAGACTTGCTGCAGCAAATCTGCGACGACTTGCCGGCCAAGAGCGGCAGCGTACGTCTGGCCGGTTACATGGTGAGCGACGTCATGGGAGAGACCTTAACCTTGGAGCACCAGGCCGGGCTTCTGTCGCCAGGGCTACAGCTCCAGAAGAGCACCGGAGATCCCTGCTGGAAAGCGTTGGGAAGTGGGCAGAGCATCATCCAAGCCGTGGATGATCCGCAAGCGCCGGAATGGATCAAGGCCTTGCGCAACCAAGTAGAGGAAATCGGCATCTTTCCTTTCGGGACAGAGGATTTGCGTGGCGCAGGCCTGATCGGCGTGCGCGAAAAGGGTTATTTCCAACGGGTTGGATCGGCATACTTCAATGCCTTTGCCCATCTTGGGGAACTGGTATTTCTGCTACGCAATCAATTTTTGCGCGATCCCCTTACCGCCCTGCCCAACCGCTTCCTCTTCATGGACTTCCTGGAGAACGCCAGAAACCAAACACTGCGGCACGAGCGGCTTCTGGGGGTAGCGATTCTGGATTTGGACGGCTTCAAGCAGGTGAATGACCGCTTGGGGCATGGTGCTGGAGATCAGGTGCTGCAAGCCGTGGTGCAAAGGCTGCAGGTGCAGTTACGGGCAGGAGACATCCTTGCTCGTCTGGGTGGCGACGAGTTCGGCCTGATATTGCCAGACCTGGAGCGCCTCGACGATCTAGACGGTGTCAGCGAACGATTACTCGCCGCCCTCCGTGAGCCGCTGGAAATCGATGGTGAAGCGGCCAGCGTTACCGGCAGCCTGGGTATCACCCTTTTCCCACTGGATGACAGTGATGCCAGCACCCTAATCCGGCACGCCGATATGGCGCTCTATGCCGCCAAGGACGCGGGCCGGGATCAGTTTCAACTGCATAGCTTAGCCCTGGATGAGGCCATGCGGACTGAAGCAGGGACGCGTGCCCTGCTCGAACAAGCGTTGCAGGAAAACCGTCTGGTGCTGTACTACCAACCGGTCGTGTCCAGCGCCGGAGCGGTGATAGGGGTGGAAGCCCTCATCCGCCTGCAACACCCGGAGAGAGGCTTGATTCCACCCGCAGCCTTTTTCTCCGCCCTGGATCATGTCCGCCTCGCGCGGCCCATCGGTCGCTTTGTCCTGAACGTGGCGTTGCATCAGGCAGCCCTCTGGCAAGAAGCGGGCCATCCACTGCGTGTGTCGGTCAATATCAGCACCCGTCACCTGCTGGATGCCCGGTTCCTGGAGGATCTCCAGGAGATGTTGGCCAAGTACCCTGGCCTGCGGCCGGAGCTGGTCGAGATCGAAATCACCGAGTCGGCTCCTTTGCGAGATATGCTAGAAGCGCAAAGACTCTTGGTCGCCTGCCATCGCTTGGGAGTACGCGTTGCCCTCGACGACTTCGGCACGGGCAATGCCTCTCTGACCTACCTCCAGCGGCTCCCTGCCGATTCCATCAAGATCGACCAGAGTTTCGTGCGAGATGTGATCGATGACCCCAAGGATCTCGCTATCGTTACAGCGGTCATCACGGCCAGCCGCATGCTGGGTATGAACGTGATCGCGGAAGGGGTAGAAACGGCAGATCATGTCGACTTGTTGGTGAAGACGGGCTGTAACCACCTGCAAGGGTATTTTTTCTCCAAACCGATTCCGGCAGAGGACGTTCCTGCTTGGGTAGCCCATTTTCGCCCGGCTCCACGGACGAAAGATTCCTTGCATCCCCTGAATATCCTGTCGCCCATCCTGGAGGGGCACATCCTGCGCGTACAGAAATTCATCGGCGCACTGCGCCAGGAAAACCCGTTTCCCGCCCATGTTATTGAAAAGGATGCCGAGGAGTATTGTCATCTGGGTCTGTGGTTGCGTGGGGAGGGAAAACAACGTTTTGGTGCGACCCCCCAATTTATGCGTCTCCTCACTCGCCACGAACGCCTTCATCAGGTCGCCCGTGTGGCCAAGTTGCACTTTGATGCTGGGGATGCAGATGGAGCCATGGAACAGGGAAAGCTGCTGGATATGGAAAATGGCTTGCTGCTGGCCGAATTGCTGGCCATGGCGGGTGAAAGCCGGGATAATATCTAGAGGTGAAACAATCGTACTGTTAATAAAATTAGATTATTAAAACATGTTTTTGATGGTGTGGATTGCTTCCGCTGGATAAACCAAAACAAATAGGATGATCGGATATGAGCCTTACCGAAAGCGATACCGAGCTAGCCTTAATTTTGCCGCATCGGTCTGGACTTCCACTCGTGGAATATCTACCACTGGTCTTCCTCAGCGGGGCAGATGAACTCCCACTGCCAGAACCGGAGGCTCTGGGTGCCGTAGAGGGGCGGAGCGCCATTGTTTACGGTCCAGAAGAGGATGATGACGGTCTTCTCTGCCATGCGCAGGGGTGGGATATGGGGGACTTGGTCCTGGAGCCGACGACGCCGGCCAACGGAGAAATCCCCAGCTATAACAAAGCGCTTATATTTCTCTTCGCCAAACCTAATCTTCTTGGTTTTTTTGCGGACTGGAAATCTTTTCAGAAAGGTGCGCATCATTTTCGTAGGCCGAACCTGGTGTTGACTCGACGCGCCCGCCAAAAACAACGTCTGCGCCTGGACGGAGACATTATCGTGCGTCGCCGAAATGGGAGCACACTGCTCTCCAAGCTATATGACTTTGGTCCCAGTGGTGCAAGTTTTTATACCGATGCCGCAGATTTCCGCTCTGGAGAAATGTTGTTGGCGGAATTTGAGATCTCTGGTTGTGGCAGCTGCGAAACCACGGCCACCATTGTCCGGGTAGAAACTCTCTCTCATTCTCACTATGGATATCTGGTCGGTATTTATTTTCACCTGACAAAAGCACAACTGCAAAAGGCAGAACAACTGTATTTGTGCAAGAAGGCGGAGGCCATCCGGCAACTGTCCGCCCCTGAGCGACATCGCTGGGCACCCCCAGAAACGGTATAGTTGACCCTGAATTTGAGACAACGGTTTAATCCATCGCCTAGCAAGATAATTTGTACCATTCTTTCTTATCGCATCGGTGCCATGGGTGGCAGAGTGGCCGGTTTTGCTCGGTTCTTCCACCGCCAAGGAACGTAGATCATGTTGGCTTCTCTGCTTCACAAGCCGGATTTCCGTCTTCCATTTTCTTGTACCAGTAAGCACCTATAATGGCCTGTTCGAACGCATTCTCCGCTGAATCTACGTCGCTCCAGTCACCATTGTTCGGAGAGGAAATCGACCGTTCGCCCATGGCCGCAATGGATTGGTGGTACTCCTGATGGAGTCGCTCCAGTCGTTTGTGGTCACCAATTCCTAATCTGCGGATATGGTTATGGCCAGGACAGATGGTAGCGTCGGCCACTGCCACATAGTCTATTAGATGGGGGGTATGGAGCATCGCTTTTTTTAGGGCATTATGGGCTGCGATTTGCTTGGCATAAAATCCCAGCAGACTGGTTGGATGCGGTCGACCATGGCAGGGGGGGCGTTGGAGAAATGCCTGCAATTCTGATAGCGGCATAGGTTTGGCGATGGCGTAGCCCTGTAGGAACTGCGTAAGCGTCTAAGCAACCCACCTTCCCAAATTTCCTGACCTGACCGATCCTGATCTGCATTCAGCGCGGAGGGATGGTGATGAAGAAAGAAGAGAAAGTCGCTTATTGGCGGCAGCAGGTAGAGGGATTTCAGGCGAGCGGACAGTCGGTCAAGAATTATTGTGCGCAGGCGGGGATCGCCGTAGCCACGCTGCATTACTGGCGCAAACGCTTTGCCGATTCTGTACAAACGCCGTTGCTGTCCGCCGTGCCCGAAGGGTTTTTGCCGGTAACTCTGGCCGCGCCGGTCAGGACGCCTGTTTCACCGGTGGAAATTCACCTGTTATCCGGTCGTAGCCTGAAGCTTGCGGCGCCGGTAGATACCAGCTGGCTCCAGACCTTGGTGCAGATTCTGGAAAGACCATGTGGCTAAATTCGAGCAGCCGGATCTGGCTCGCGGCAGCGCCCGTAGATATGCGGTTAGGCTTTGATGGCCTGGCGGCCAAGGTACAGGGGGTATTGGCTGCCGATCCTTTTTGCGGTCATGCTTTTGTCTTTCGCAACCGCCGAGGGGATCGTCTGAAATTGTTACTGTGGGATGGACTGGGTTTCTGGCTGGTGTATCGCCGTCTGGATCAGGGACGACTCCATTGGCCCCGCGCCGATGCCGGTGCCCTGGAACTCTCCGCTGCGCAGTGGGCGATGCTGGTAGAGGGGCGCCCGTGGACGCCGTTACCGAGCCTGGAAAAATGCACGCCAAAACTGCTGTAACTAGCGGGAATTTCTTGTATAAATAGCCCAGTTCCGGTACTATATTCCGATGGTTTCAACCTCACACACACTGCTTCCCACCAGCCCGGACGCCCTGCGCGATCTGGTGCTGAGCCTGCTGCAACAGCAGGAGGAACAGGAAGCGGAACGCACCCGGATCATCGCCCAACAGCAAGCGGCCATTGCCCTGCGCGATGAAACCATCGCCCGCCTGGAAAGCACCATCGCCAAACTGCAGCGCTGGCGATTCGGACGCCGTTCGGAAAAGCTCTCTCCCGACCAGATCAGTCTTTGGGAAGAAGCGCTGGATACCGAAATCGCGGCGATGGAAAGCCTCCTCGAAACCGTTCTGGAAGACAGTGCGGCCGTGACCGCTGGCCGTGCAGAGGGAGCAGCCGCCGACGCGCAGACCGTAACGGTCCCCGCCCGTCCCGTACGCCGGCACCCCGGCCGCATGGCGATCCCCGCCCATCTGCCCCGGGTAGAAGTACGTCACGATCCCAAGACTTGCACTTGCGCGCAATGTGGGGGTCCACTTGAAACGGTCGGGGAAGAGATCAGCGAAAAACTGGATTATATCCCCGGACGCTTCCAGGTGATTCGCCATATCCGCCCCAAACTGGCCTGCCGCCCCTGCGGTACCCTCGAAAGTCCGGCATTACCGGCACAGGTGATTGACAAGGGCTTGCCCACGGCGCGCCTAGTGGCCCATGTGATGACGGCGAAACACGTGGATCACCTGCCTTTGTACCGGCAGGGAACCCAGTACCAGCGAGCGGGCGTACCGATCTCTCGCGCCACTCTCTGCAGCTGGCTGGGTCAGGGCGAATACTGGATCAGCATTCTCGCCGAAGCCTGCAAAATGGCCTTGCTGGAAGGAAAGATTCTGCACGCCGACGAGACGCCCTTGCCCGTCCTCAACCCCGGCAGCGGCAAGACGGATAAAGCCTATCTCTGGGTGTATCGCAGCCAGGCGGATGCCCCGCATCCCATCGTGGTCTTTGATTATGCCCCGGACCGTAAGGGGATCCACGCGCAGCACTTTCTGGGTGACTGGCAAGGCATCCTCCAGACCGATGACTATGGGGGGTATGATGCCCTCTACCGCAAGGAACAGATCATCGAAGCGGGATGCTGGGCGCATGTCCGCCGCCACTTCTATGACGTGGAACAGCGGGGTCCCAGTCCGGTAGCCCAGAAGGCCCTGGCCTGGATCGTCAAACTCTACGCCATCGAAGCGGAGATCAAGGAATCTCTACCAGATCAGAAAGTCGCCGCCCGGCAGCAGCGTGCCGGTCCCCTGCTGGAAGCCTTCCATGCCTGGCTCACGGAAACCCAGATGCAGGTGGCGCCGCAAAGTGGCATCGCTAAAGCCATCGGCTATGCCCTCAACCGTTGGAAAGCACTGACGCTCTACCTCGAAGAAGGACAACTCAGCATCGATAATAATCCGGTGGAGCGAGCGCTGCGGGGCGTGGCCATTGGTCGCAAGAATTTTTTATTTGTTGGAAATGATGCCGGTGGCGAGCGTGCCGCGTCCTTCTACAGCATCATCGAAACGTGCAAACTCAACGGCATCGAGCCCTTCGCGTACCTCTGTGACGTGCTCGAAAAGCTCCCGACCTGGCCCAACAAAAAACTCCACGAACTCTTGCCGTGGAACTGGAAAAAATCTGCATTAGCCTGATTGGCGCCAACCCGCAAGGGTGGGTTGGCTGAACGTTTACGGAACTGCGCACCCGTGACGATGATCGCATCCAGAATATCCTCCGTTTCCACCCCCTCCACCACCAGATCCACGCCCATGCCAGCAGCGAGATCCTGAATGGTACCTACAAAATGCAGATCCTGAGGTCGCTGCTCCAAGGAGCGGATAAAGCTCTGGTCCAGTTTGATCTCATCAATAGGAAGATCCTTTATCCGCAGCAGGGAACTATAGGCGCTGCCCACATCGTCCAGGGCCAGCCGGACACCTAATGCTTTTATTTCCAGGAGATGATCCAACGCCTTCTGCTGTTCCAGGAAATCATCTCCCTCCAGAATCTCCAGAGTGATGCGGGAGGGATCCACTGTGCTTTGGGCGATCATTTCCTGTAGGCAGGTGATGCAGCCTTCCGAGACGGAGCGTGGATCCAGATTGACAGAGACCCATAGGGACCATCCATGTGCATCCAGAAGAGACAGATCGGCCAAGGACTGCGCCAAGACTTTCCCGGTCAGATCAGAAAGATTTCCAATCTGCAATTGCGGCAGGAACTCCGCCGGCGTCCAGAGGGTACCATCCGTATCCCGTAGACGTGCCAAGGCCTCGACACCGACCACCCTGCGTGTCCGGCTATCCAGGACAGGTTGATACCAGACCTCCAGAGCCCCAGCATCCAAAAGCTGTTGCCCGGGGGTGCATTTTTCTTTTTGTACTTCCTCGCCAAAAAGCACCCAGAAGCGCTCCCGGGCCGCCTTATTTGCCTTGCTCTCGTACATGGCCTGATCCGCCAGGCGCAGGAGTTTGTCCCCCGTGTCTGTATCCCCAAAGGGGTAAAGGGCGACCCCCATGCTCGCCCCGATCTGAACGCTTTTGCCATTGCTCAGCGGAATGGGGGCGGTGATGGTGTCCTCGATCTTTTTCATGATGTTGGCAAGATCGTCCAGATCCTCGAGATCTTCCACCAGCAGGACGAATTCATCCCCTCCCAGGCGGGCGACGAAGTCCGATTTGCGCAAGGCTTCGGACAGGCGTTTTCCCAAGGCCACCAGCACTTCATCTCCGGCCCCATGGCCATAGGTATCGTTGACAGGCTTGAAGCCGTCCAGATCCAGCATGCAGACCGCCAGGAGCTGGTTGTGGCGTTCGGCACGAGCTATGGCCTGTTCCATCTGGATTTCCAGGAAGCGCCGGTTGGGCAATCCCGTGAGCAGGTCGGTCCTGGCGATCTTCGCCTCCTGTTCCTGCAGTAAACGCAAGTGCTCCTTGAGGTCATGCTCGTCGAGACTATGGCCGAGCAAGGAGGCCAAGCGCTCACAGGCGGTGGTGGTATCGGCATCAAACACCTGCTCCGTGGAAATAAATTTTATAACGGCAAAGGGCGTCCCATCTCGCCATACGGGAGTCGCCAATGCCGAAACCCATCCGGATGTAGCGAGTACCTGCCCCCACGGACGATCTGCCTGTGAGGAGGAGAAATCGGAATGTACGATGGTTCTCTGCTCGCGCCATGCGCGCGCAGACATGCTAGAGGGATCGTCCACGTGGATTTGAAACGGTTGCATCATCTCGATCCCGGGACCCGCTCCAGCTAACACCCGCACCCTTCCCTGCGCATCGGGACGCACAACGCCGACCGTGTGAAAGATCCCCATTTCCCCGAGCCGGGTGCAGGTGGTTTCCAGCATGTCCTGCACATTACGCCCCTGCAGAAGAATATCCGCTTCTACCGTCAACGCCTGATAGATATTTTGCAGTTTCTTTAGCTGTTGTGCCTGCTGTACCGACTCCGTCACATCCACCACGGTCCAGATGGAGGTCTCCTGATCGTCCAGCAATTTAACAAAAGCGTCGACGACTGGTGGGTTTTGATTGTGGTAGTGCGCAAGCATTACATGGCGGATAATGGTCGATCCCGTTTGGAGGAGTTCGGCATAGGCCTGTCCGATCCGTTCCCAGGTTGCCTCGTCGGGGTAAAACAACCGACTGCTTTGCCCGATCACGCGCTCTGGCGACAGACCTATCATGCCTGCTAGATGCTGGTTGCACTGCACGATTTGGCGTTGGCGTACTACCGTGATCCCCACCGCCGCGTTGTCCAGCAGTGTCTGGATGAGGTTCCTGTTTTCGCGCTCTTGTGTGATGTCCCGTTGCAGGCCGATGAATCCGGTCAATGCGCCCTGGTCATTGAGAACCGGGTCAATGTGCAACCGATTCCAGAACAGGGTGCCGTCGTTGCGCTGGTTGAGAATGTCTCCGGTGTAGGACTGTTCCTGCGCCAAAGCAATAGCAATCTGCCGGACTGTCTGCGCATCGGTCTGCGGGGCTTGCAGGAACTTGCAGTCGCGGCCAAGCACTTCTTTCATGGCGTAGCCGGTGAGCTTCAGGAAAGCCTGGTTGACATAGATAAGGTGTCTTTGCGGGTCAGCAATGGTGACGCCGTCTTCCAGCGCCTCCACCGATGCGCGCAAAAATCGCAACCTCTGCACATCCTGCAGTCGCTCCAGGCCCTGACTGATCTGGAGGGACAATTGTTGCAGTATGGTCTGCAGGGCGTCGTCGAATTGGGCTTCGTCGCCGCGATATACCGATAAAATTGCCCAGACCTTTCCGTCGCGGAAGATGGGCAGTGTTGCGCTGTCGGCCAGGCCATAGGCCTGCGCACGCTTTTTCCAGGGGGCCAGGAACGGCTCCTTCGTAAAATTAGTGCCAAAATAAACGCGCGCCTCGCGCCAAGCGCGAGCTGCGGGACCTTGCCCTTCCGGAATCTGCGCATCACTGGAGATGAACAGATCTTTGAGGTAGCCCACTTGTCCGGCAGCGGCAAGAAACTGAAATCGCCCTTGTGTATCTGGTCGGGAAACAAAGGCCAGCTTCAGACCGCTTTGCTGCACAGCGATTTCGCATATGTGTTGCAGAAGTACTGACTCATCTTCAGCGCCAGAAATCATCTGATTAATCTTGGTTAGCAGGGCGTCCAGGGTGAGAAAATTAGCGGTATCTGGTGCTGTCATGGGGGATCTTTTGAAGTCGATGGCGGTTCAATTGGTTTGTTCTTGGTCTACAGGACAGGATGCATCATTCGGTCTTGTGGATGCTGTTTTCTCGTTTATTGAGGGCGTAAAGAGTACCAAACAACGAGCCCCATGATGAGCGGCTCGTTTTGTTTTGGCCGTTAAGGTGCGCCGGGACCTCCAGGGGGCGGTCCACCTGGTCCTCCCGGTGGACGCGGACCACCCATAGGTCCTTGGTGGGGTGGCTGTTGAGGTCCAGGCCCTCCCGGTCCACCCTGTGGTGGCCCCCTTCTCGGACCAAATTGTGGTCCCTGTAGAGGTCCTCCAAGTCCTGGTCCTCCGGGAGGCGGTCCTTGTTGTGGGCCGAATCCAGGTCCACCCATAGGTCCTTGGGGAAACTGTTGAGGTCCCGGCCCTCCTGGTCCACCCTGTGGTGGCCCCCTTCTCGGACCAAATTGTGGTCCCTGCGGAGGCCCTCCTGCTGGTCCTTGCTGGAACTGAGCTCCTCCAGGTGGTCCTCCGGGAGGCGGTCCTTGTTGTGGGCCGAATCCAGGTCCACCCGGTTGGAGACCCTGTGGTGGTCCCCCTGGGGGCCCAAAGCCTGGTCCACCGGGAGGACCAGGCGGGGGTGGTTGTGGTGCGCCAGGTGGAGCCGGTGGCGGTGGTTGTACCCCCAGATAATTAAAATAAGTGCCAGGTGGTGGCGGCGGCGGCGCACCAGGTGGTGGAGGCGGTGGAGGCGGTGCCCCCGCCGGCATAGGCGGGGGCGGTGCCGGATAATATTGGTAATATGTCTGCGGGTAGTAGTACCACATCATGTACTGCGCATAGAGTGGCTGACTGTAATAGTTGGTATACGCGGAGGGTGGCTCAAAATAGCCATATTGCAGGGGCAAGCCCGTGTTACCGAGATTGATCCCGAGATCGCCCAGCATGACACTGAGATCAAACGGCGCAGCAGACGCCGGTATAGAGAGTGATAAAACCCCTAATCCGGCGAGGCCCATGGCGATACTGAGTACAATCGGTTTACGCGGCATAGCAAATCCTCTTTTATTGTTTTACTGGATAAAGCTGAACTTGTCCCAGAATGTTGCTTATGGCGCAGGAGGGGGTGGGGGCGGCGGATTACCGTAGCCATTGTTGTACTGACCAGGCCCCTGACCGGGAGGAGGAGGTGGCGGCGGTGGTGGATTGCCGTAGCCGTTGTTGTACTGACCAGGAGGGGGTGGGGGCGGCTGGTTGTACCCCTGATATCCATATCGACCGTAGGGGCCAACAGCACAGCCTGACAAAGCCAAAATACCCAAGGCAATCACAGCGATTCTTCCAGTTGAAATAGGCATGACATATTCCTCCGCATTTTTATCATCTATGAATATGGAGCGTCCTGAGGAATTTATCAACGAATATTCCGGGGCAGACCCAGACCTGGTTTTTCTATACCAGACAGAATTCGCCCTTCTGCCTCGTTGGATCGGCATCATGAGCGACGGATGGCCCGGTTTTGCGGGGTTCTCCGCCTGCCTGTGAGGGGCTGTTATGGGACATTACAATGAGGCTACTCATTTTGGGTGGAAACCGGGAACTCACGGCGGGCATGCACCACGTTCACGATCTCAATGCAGGTGGCCGTGACACGATAGAGCACTATGTAGTTTGGTGCGCGACGATCTCACGCAAGCCCGGCACGCGATCGCTGATGTGGTATAGGTAGGGATGTTCGGCAGTAGGCAAGACAGACTCTTCCAGCAGGCGTTTCATACGCCGCGCCGCTGGCAGATTCTCGTTGGCGATGTAGCGAATGATATTCGCCAAGTCATCGCGGGCCGAGGCCCGCCAGATAATGGGTAACAACTCAGAATTTCCTTTGAGCAGAGGTTTCCGCTTCCGCGATGATCGCGTCCATTTCGGCCATCACCTCGTCATGCGGAATACTGGGTCGCTGATCAGCCAAGCTCGACGCGACCTTTGTACGCAGCCACGCAGTATAGCTGGCCTCCTGCTCGGCGGTCTCAAACTCGGAGATGATAGAAGGTAAAACGGCATTCATTCTGGACGCTCCTCTGGTATCGATCATCAGCGAGGGGTTAAAGAAAGCCCTCATGCGGTCCCTGATATCTATATTAGGCGGTTTTCCCTCTTGCAGGAACCATCCACCATCATCCGTCGCCGTCATCCCCCATCAAACCCCCGATAACGCCTCTCTCCGCGTCCCGCTCGGACGTGTCATATTTCCCGTCCCCCGTGGGCTTGCGCCCCGCGAGTGGCTTGCACTCAGCAAAGGGCTTGCACCCCGCGAGGGGCTTGCACTCTCCTGCCACGGCGTCCAGATCGCCAGCCGCCGCGGCCAATGCCGCCCTTTCAGCCTCGCTCACCTCCTCGACAGGATCCTGCCCTTCCGGCTTTTTCTCGATATGGGGGATGGGTAGCGTTCCACCCGACTCACCCAGAATGGCCTTGTAGTCTTTCCTGGCTCCGGGGATGGAATCGCTCTTCTCTGGCCACCGCATGGATGCCCGATCGAGCCATTCCGGGTTCTTGAAATAGAGCAGCTGCTGTCCATAGATGGGATGAAAGCCCGCCGCGAATACCAGCATATCGCCGGGGGTCTTGATATTGGCACCTTCCTTTTCCGGTCCCCGCAAGGTCATGACCTCATCCGCTGTCAGCAGGGGGCGGGACTGGTAGCTGAGGCTCGTGGAATAGCCCTTGTTCTGACCGAACAGGGAACCGTCAAAACTCTGGTTGTCGTTTTCCATGGTCACGGTACGGGTGCCCAGCATGTCAGAGATCCACTTGGCCGTCTCGACCTGGTTGGGCGCGTAGGCCGCCCGGATGTGACAGTTGCCGATGATGGTCTTGGCCCCGGCCTTGCCGTAGCCGTGGCCTTCATCTTCCAGCTGGGCGATGTCCTGCGTGATGAGATATAGCTTGACGTTGTAGCCTGCGAGGAAGGCGATGCTGTCCAGGAACACATCGAGTTTGCCCAGGCTCGGGAATTCGTCGAGCAGCAAGAGCAGCCGATGCTTTCCCTTGGCGACGATTCGCCCGTCTTTCGCTTCCAGGCGTTCTTCCGCGGTAAACTGGGAGGCAATCTGGTTGAGCACCAGGCGAATGAGGGGCTTGAGCCGGTTCTTGTCTTCCGGACTGGTGACCAGGTACAGAGAGACGGGTTGTTCGGCGTCCTGAAGGTCGGCGATGCGAAAGTCCGAATACTCGGTCCACTTCGCGACGATGGGATCCCGGTAGAGGGACAGGAAGCTCATCATGGTCGAAATGACGCCCGATTTTTCATTCTCGGCCTTGTTCAGCATCTCCCGCGCGGATTGCGCGATGACCGGATGGACCCTGGAGCACTGGCCGTTGCCGTCCCTCCAGCCATATTGCTCATCCGGGTCATGCTCCGTCTGCATCATGCGCTCAAAGGCTACGTCCACGCTTTCCAGCGTGGGATCGTTGAGATAGGCGGCAACGCCCCGCAGGGTCTTGTCCGGCATGGCGTAGAGCACATGCAGGATGATGGACGTGAGCAGGGCAAAACCGGTTTTCTGCCAGTGATCGTTCAGGCCCTTGCCATCCGGGTCCACAATCATCGTGGCAATGTTCATCACGTCCTTGACTTCGTATTGGGTTCCGACACGCACCGCGTCCAGCGGGTTGAAGTGGCAACCTTCTTCGGATACCGATCCCGGTGAAAACTTCAGGATGTGGTGGCCCATGGCCTTGCGATAGCCCGCCGTCAGGTGGAAGTTTTCCCCCTTGATGTCATGCACGACCACCGAGTCCATCCAGCCGTCCAGCAACGTGGGCAGCACCAGGCCCACGCCCTTGCCCGATCGGGTCGGGGCAAAGACCAGGATGTGTTCCGCCCCGGTGTGCTGGAGTGGGGTGGCCGCGCCGTTCTCGACGAAGGCCCCCACATAGCAGACATGGGGAGAGTCGAACCGGTCGAAAACGGTCGGCTCCGGGATCTCCGACAGGCGTTTCTTCTCCCTCTCCGCCCTCCTCTTCCGCCACTCGGCGGCCTCCTTTTTCCGCTTTTCCCGCCGCTCTTGCCAGCGGGCCCAGTCGGAACCTCCCTTGAGCCCCTTTGCAGGGTGCAAGCCCTTTGCAGGGTGCATGCCCTTCGCAGGGTGCATGCCCTTCGCAGGGTGCATGCCAAGCCAGGGGCGCAGGGAGTCCATTACCGTCTTTGGCGGTGGAGAAGGCAGGAGCGCCGCCCGGATCGCATCACTTTTACCCGCCCAATGCGCTGAGCCATGCACAGGATTGTCCAGGACGGCTTTTTGCGCGTCCTTGTGCTTTTTCCCAAGTATCCCCGCCGTGAGTATGCCCAGCACCACGGCCGGCAGACCGGCGTCATAGAACGCCTGATGAATCACTGGATAGTGGATGTTCAGGATCATCGGCCGCAGGAACGGCAGGGGATCATATAGCCGCCAGCCGTAGGGCAATGCGATGTAGGCATGCGCCTTCTGGATGAAATCATCGGTCCACTGGTAGCCGGGAAACACGTCCCGAGCCACATAGGATATGCCCAACGTGTAACCGAGAACGCCCGCCGCAACGCCGGCGAGCGTCGTCTTGAGCCTGCCGCCCCGGGCGAGGCGCTGGATCTTGTAGTCGGAGACGGTGGAGTTGGGAGCATGGATACTGTTTACCATCTTGGCATCCTTATGGGAGAACCGGCCAGGAGTGGGAGTCATCTGAGGGTGCAGGCGTTACCGCCTGAGCAGGCTTTGCCAGCCACCGAAATTGGGGAAAGGGATTGCTCGGCAGTGCCGCGTTACCCTGGTTGCCCCAGGAGACGGTGCGCAGTCCGCCGTAGTCGGCGGGCATGCAGCCGGCAGGCTTGCGGCCGGCAGGCTTGTAGCCGGCAAGCTTGCAGCCGGCGGACGTGGGTACTCCAGCGGCACCCAGTATCCGGTTGGCATATTGGGCATCGCCCCGGAGCCGCCCGGAGTTGTACGCTTCAAAGGCGTGATAGAGCGCTTGTTGACCCCGGTAGCCGCTGGACAGCGCCTGTTGCCAATCCATGTGCAGGATCTCGCCGCCAGCCCGAAGGTTGGCGCAGGCATTGAAGGCGTTCCGGGGCCTGAGTCCGAAGGCGGCGAAGTTCCCGGTATCCACCTGGGCCAGCCCCACGTCGACCCGCTGACCTGCGGCCATGGCGTGCCGCAAATACCGGATGGCCTGAGCCCGGCTGCCGGGAATGACCATGCTCTGCGTGCTGTTGTTCCACATCGCCAACGGATTGCCCCCGGACTCCACCCGCACAATGGCGGCCATCGTCGAGGGTGCGACCATGGGGGCGCATTCCGCGTTAATCTGGGAGAGTAAAATCATCGCGAACTCCGTGACGATGCTGGGCGGGCATCTTCCGATTCCAGAATCCGATCGATCAGCGCGGAGACGCTCCATCTGCTTCCCTGAAAGCATTGCAGTCGTTCCAGCACGTCGGCAGGCAGGGTGATCGACATGGGGCGAAGGTGGCGCCCCGGGTGCTGTTTCTCCCGGCGCTGGGCCAGATCCTGCAGGCCCTCATCGGACAGGGAGCGCACTTTCTGTGTCACAATCGCCGTTCGCCTTGCCGGCGAAAGCCCAGCGCAATCGTGCTCTGTCCGAATGATGATGCTTCCGCGCATTTTTCGCTCCTTACCCCTTGGCAGGGCGCAACCCTTTCGCAGGGCGCAGCCCCTTGGCAGGGTGCAACCCCTTCGCAGGGTGCAACCCATAGGGATTGAGATTCGGCCCAAGCGCTGGGTCGACCATGGCCGATCCCGTCTGCATGGCCGGGTCGTAGGGGCCGGGGAAGACCATGTCATGCGCCACCACCACCGAGAACAGATAGCCGGTGGGAATGGTGATCGTGGGTGCGATGTCGATGTACTTTTCCAGCAGCTGGGATTCGGCTTCCCCAAAGGTCTGCGCCAGGGCTTGCTCGCTGTCCTGAAGCGCCACATTCCCGGACATCTGGCCTGTCACACTGGTCGATGTGGACGGAGAGGCAATCGCCATCCCTGCATCCACGATCGACATCAATAACGCATTCTTGAAGATCAGCCAGGTGTGGTCATTGACCTCCCCAGCGAAGCCGGCGTATCCAGCACCGCCTGCCCCTTCGTATCCCGGCAGGTTCATGGTGGTGCCGTTCGGAAACTCGATGCGCGTCCAGGCAACGGCCAGCCGGTTGATGCCCAGGGCCGTCTGTGTGTCATAGGTGCCCACCAATTTGGCGCCGGCAGGGATCAGGAGCGTTGCCCCATTCACGGACGAATAGACGTTCTGGCTGACCACCGCCGTGATCTCTCCCGGCAGATAGCTCTTGATGCCCGTCTGCAAAACGGCGGGAATGACCGACCCGGAAAGAATCTCGTAGGGGCTCGTCTCCCGGGTCACCAGGGGCGGCGGGGTCTTTTTCTTCGTTTTCCTAGCGCCATCGGCTGCTTGTTCTGCATCAGCCAGGGCTGCACCTGATAGGGCCGTAGGGAGAACTGCCGGGGCCTGCGCAGACGGCGTTGACTCCGGCGTTTTCCAGGCAAGGCCCTCACCGGCTCCGCTCCCAGTGCTTTCCGTACCCAGGGCGGACGCGAAGGCGGCGTCCTGCGTTGCGTAGGGATTCTTTGTGGGCACTGTGGACGCTGGTGCGGGCGTTGGATCGGACGGTCCACCCGCGCTGTTCGTGGCTGCGGTTGCCGACGTGTCCGACGCCCCTCCAGGCGTGGTGGGCTTGTGGACCTGCTTCCGGTGCGCAGGGGCGACCGGTGCGCCAGTCCCGCTCGCCGGCTGGATAGTTTTGGCCTGCACCTGCGGCTTGGCGTTCCCGAACATCGGGTGACTTTGCAGATACTCATAGCCGCCATAGGCGCCCAGTCCGACCACCGCAGCCGCGATATAGAGCGGCGTCCGCTTGATGCGCGTCGCCATCCGGTCCCTGTCCGGCTTGACCTCGATCCCAAGCTGACTGGCTTGTGGGCCTTGCGGCCTGCTAGGGCCTTGCGGCCTGCAAGGGCCTTGCTGCCCGCCAGGGTCTTGCTGCCCGCCAGGGCCTTTGCGGCTATCCGCGGCGGGCTGTTGCCCTGCCGGGAGCAGCCCTTTCTTTTTCTGGAGCAAATCGGAGAAAAAGTCTTTGCCGCTTTTCATGGCTACGCTCCTGCCTCGTTCGTGAGGCTAATTTCGGCCAGGTGATTCCAGTTGCCCGTGAGCAGATCGATGCGGTAGGGGATGGCCCCCACGGCCAGCGTGTGCCCTTCCATGCGGTAGCCCACCAGCAAGGATTTGCCGGACTTGTTGCGCACCAGAACCATCGGGGTTTTCCCTGTGGGCAGGCGGATATAGGTCATCCTGTCCTTTATGTCGCTGACCACGCTGATCGGCTGGACAGGCTTGCAGTCGCCCGTAAAACACTGCATTTTCCAGTCGAGATCGGCATGTGTGGCATTCACAGGTGGAGTATTGGCATGCGAAGCATGGGCGATGGGGGCCGTGGCCTGCCTGTCCTGGTCGCGTGTACCCACTTCCCGAGGTTGGTGGATAACGTGAGGGACGCGATAGAAGGACAGAACCGGCGTGAACCGGGAGGTACCGCTGACCAGGCCCACGGTGTACGTCAACGGATAGCCATGAGGGCTGGTCGCGACGATCTGGATACTGCCTTTGAGTCCGGCAAAGCGGGGCATGATTTCCAGAATGGGATGCCTGCCGGCCGCAAGCCCGCCGGCGGCGGTCTCCTTCACGACCCACTCGGCGCGTGGGGCGCCGACCAGGGATACCGGCTTGACGCCCTTCCCCAGAATAACCACAGAGAAATTGCCAGGGGCGGTCTGAAGCACCGGCAGGACTTGCCCCAGTGGCACAATGACCTCTCCGCCCGGGCGCGTGAATACAGGGAGCTGCGAGAGCGTGCCCAGGGCAAAGGCCCGCACCGATTGTTGCTCCACCGCCCGGATGGGTTCGCCATAACGGATGTTCAGACTGTGCCGAAAAATCTGGGCGGTGTTCACCGTTCCGGCAATTGGCGCGGACTGTCCGGCAATTCCCGGCACCTTCACCGTGGATGCCATGGAAGCGGGTACGCTTACTGTTATGGCAATCGTGGCCATCACCAATACAGACCGTTTTTTCATCGTTTTTGCCCCGTAGCGCATGTTACCTCCCCTCCTGCTGGATGGTGACCACCTCAGAACCCAGCCGTAACAGGATCTCGGCAGGAACTGAATCGACGACATAGGTGTTGCCCCGGATCTGGGTATCGACTCCGATCAGGTGTCCGCTGGCATTGCGGGCTTGCAGGATGGGAAAGCCTCCGTGGCTCGCCAGCCCCTGAGGCATGTCGATGAAGGTATGGGTCCCATCGTCATACACGCGCAATGGACGGATTGGTTTGCAGTCGCTGGAACGGAACCATCCGCCGCCACCGCAATGAATGGACCAGCGAAGATTGACGTGGTTGAGACGGATATTGGGCAGAGGCAGTACATTGCCTTTATGGTCAGCAGCCGACTGATCCGTTGGTGCGTTGTCTGCCGTCAGCAAGGCCGCCGCCTGCGAGTCTGCTGCCTGCGAGTCTGCTGACTGCAAGTCTGTTTTCCAGGAACGGACCTCGCCCCCGCTATCCTCGATCTTCAGGGCGGGAATGTAGCGCACTGCGTCACTGACCAGACGGATTTCATAGTTGATGGGCCTGCTCTGGTCGGTTGCGGCTACCACGATGTTTTGGTGGAGACCCTTGAATTTCGGGCTCAGGAAGATTTCCGGCTGTTTCCCAACCAGCGCCTGCTGCACATTCCATTCCGACTTGCTGACGCCGACGGTCGTCACGGGCCTGACACCGTCGGGCAGCTCGATGATGCAGGTGTGCAGCGGCGAGCAAACCAGCACGGGCCGACCGGCCAGGCTGTCGACGGTTCCGTTCGCGCCGCCGACCACGGGAAGAGTGTTATCCATTGCCTGGGACGCCGTCAGCGACTGACGTGCCAACGCTCTGGTTGCAGCACTTTCTGGGCCCTCGGGCGGGGTGGCGATGGACTGTTGCCACACCTGCACCGCCGCTATCCGCTCGGCAGCCTCCGGGGAGATGGCCGGGACCTTCTGGCGCGCAGATGTGGTGCCGCCAGATGCGGATGGTGTCGTGGACGGATGGGCGGAACCGGTTTTCGTCCCTGCAGGCTGTATTGGCGGTTTTCCCTGCAGCGAACCGATCGGCTTCACCGCGGGGAGTCCAGTATCTACGCCAGCCAACGCCAATCCAGGAAGGACGGCGAGCCCCAAAGAAAGCCATGTCTTGGTTTTCATGTCATCTTCTCCTTACACCTGCGGACTGAATGCAAAGTGCGTGATGTAGATGCCGAATGGATTGCCTTTCAGGACATTGGGGTTGTTCGATGGCGGGACCGTCGCGTAAGTGACCGTGCCTTGCCAGTTCTGCTCGCCATCCACGCCGCCATGCGGGCCATAGTGCTTTACCAGGAAATCGACGATGTACGAGCCACCCTTGCCCGTCACCTGCCCAACGGGAACGGCGCTCTGGATCGTGACCGTGTTGCCCTGCGTCTTGTTGGAATAGGCCGCGTAGGGATTGTGCTGCGCGTAGAAGGCGTCCAGCGAGGATTCCGCGCTCGATGCGATGTAATGATAGGATTCATCGATGAAGTGCTTCTGCACATGCTTGTCCGGGCTGCGCGTGAAAGCGAGCCAGGTGAAGCGGGAAACGATGTGCTGCACTACCGGCTGGGCGAAAGAACCGGCCCGCACGGCCTGCGCCAGTTCCACAGCCTTGCCCAGTTTGTCCACTTCGACGACATAGGGCACGATATGGACACGGTCTGCCTCGTACACCATGCCCGCCCCAAACAGGGCGGCAATGCCGATAGCCGACAGGGCAGCGATGCGCCAGTTTCTCGCCTGCGCGATGTAGGAGCCGTAGCGCTCAAGCCATTCCTGGCGGGCAGCCAGATAATCGGGATTGCTCGACATGAAATAACCCTCTCAGATGATTCCTGAAAGGGTATAGATCGAGGGTTGGGGGGATAACCGGCATGAGGCGGCGTCGCCTTATGCCAGCCTACAAATGATTCCCTCTGCTGGATGACTGCAATCCATCTACTGGCGACTACCAAAGCTCAACGGCGGCAGGGCAGCGGAAGCAGTCATTCGGCGGACTGACCAGCATGTTCTCGCAACTCGTCACTAATGCTGTAAAACGTGGCAGTCTTATGAGCATGAATTTTGAGAATCGCGACTGGTAGATAGGAAAGGCCAAGAGCTTGTCTTTAAAGTAGACCTTCAATCCCGCTGCTGCGTAGGTTTTTCTGGGCCAAGATCTTCAATGCGATAGCCCTCTGGGTAGGTTGGCCGACGCAATTGCGTACGCATCACTGGTTTGTTTTTGATCGGTAGCGCACTGGCTATTCGTCCGCGTAAACGTAATGCACGGGTGAGCACTCGGCTCAACCAGATTGATTGTCCAGATAAGCCTAAAGCGTTTAGTAGGGGTCGATCCAGTAGAGCATAAACGGCAGGCCTTCCCAGTCGAAACAGTACGGGCGGCATATAAAAGCCCAGTAGCAAGTCTATCGTTTTTTCTGCGACACATCGGTTTGAATTGGAATAATGAAAACACTCTGCCTCATAGGAACGATTAAACTGCTCCAGCTCAGCATATTCATCATGAATATCTTGGATGTTCATGCGCACGCCTATGGCCCGCCAGAAGTGGAACCAGGCCAAGCGTTCTTTTTCTGATAGGGGGCGATGCCCGAAACGCGCTATCCATTGTATCGGTTCAAAAATAAACGTCGACAATACATATAGATAGTCCTTATTGCGAATCGTATATTTGGCGTGCTGGCGGTTGATGTTTTCAATGGCAGCCTGCCCTTGTGGACTATCGTAGCCGTGTTCAATCAATTCACTGAGGAGCAGGTCCGTATCATCGTAACGTTTGCGGGTCCGTTCAGTGAGTTCTCCTGTATGGCGAAGGAGAGCAGAAATACGAGGTACCGCATACGTGCGAAACAGGGCTAGTTCAAGCGCACGCGCGATATCAAAAGGATACACACAAGTTGCCATCAGAAAGGTGATTCGGCAGTGATCCTTGACCGGATCTAACTGGAGAATTTCACGATCATACGCCGTAGTCATGGATGATTTACAAAAAGCTTGGAAGGCATCGGTTATCCTATGCGCGCCTTATGAGCGCTTCATGTCTTGTAGAGAATCAGAAATCTATGGAGCTACATTATCCTACCATGACAGGAGACGGGTAAAGTACAATGAAGAATTCACTGATCCAACAATGGTCCGCTTGTTTACTTCTAACACATGAGTCAGACTATCAAGCAGAATAGCATCCAAATACCGGCAGGATAAAGGAAGACACGATACATACTCCCGTGATTTATCGGCCTTCTGCAGTGCCACACCCTTACTTTGCCATAAACGGAGTCGCAGCGTGTTTCTTCGGCGCGATTTGCGGCACCCAGGGCCAATTACTACGCTTTCATGGGATGAACCTCCTTGTTCAATGGGCCCCCATCGTGGCATCGGACCGCGGCTGGGGGGAAGGGGACGTTCATCCCATTACTTCATTCTTGAGCGCGCCATTCCTTTTCACCATGTGCAGATACCGCAAACAGGCACCCCATAAAGGCCCTGACGATTGGAGAAAGCAGTTTTCCCGCCGGATAAACCGCATACCACTTGCGCTCTAGAGGAAAACCACGCACGTCGAGAATCACCAGTTCGCCGCTGGCAAGTTCCGCGTGTATCGTACTTGCCGACAGCACGGCAATGCCTAAACCGCCAGCCACAGTCTGCTTGACAGCCTCATTACTTCCAAATTCCATACGTGTTCTGAGAACAACGCCGTGTTGCTCGAAAAACTTCTCTGCAGCCAGACGTGTTCCCGAACCGGGTTCGCGCAAAATAAATGGTGCGTCTCGTAGACGTGATGGCTCAAGGTCTTTTTCCGACGCCAGGGGATGATCCGATCGGGATACCACCACTAAGGGATTATCGGCGAAAGCTTCCGCGACGACGTTTATGTGTTCCGGCGGCTGACCCAGGATGTAGAGGTCGTCCTGGTTACGCGCAAGCCGCTCCAGCAGTGCTTCCCGATTACCAATAAACAAAGCAGTAGCAACACCAGGATGCTCCGTACAGAACCCTCCCATAATACGTGGAATAAAGTATTTAGCGGTAGAGAGCGTGGCGACCTTCAAGCTGCCCTTCTCCAGTCCTTGCAGAGCGGCTATCTCTTGAGTGAAATATTCCAGTCGATCCAGCACATCGTGGCACGCCGATGTCAGCGCCTCCCCCGCCGGGGTCAGGTAGATTTTCTTGCCAATCTGATTAAAAAGCGGCTGGCCGACTGCCTCGGCGAGTTGCCGGACCTGAATGGACAGAGCAGGAGGTGTCAAATGTAGCTCTTCAGCGGCACGGGCGAAGCTCATGTGCCGAGCTACGGCAGCGAAGATCTTGAGTTGGTGCAAGGTTGCATGACGGATAGACATGCCAATAGTAAACCATACTAAATTATAATAGTAAATATATTTTACTTTTATATAGTTACAGATCGTCCACAATGCTACCCAAGCATTGGAACCTGGCAGGTGGCTCCAATCACCATCGTCTACCATGACACAAGGAGAGCAAGCATGGCCGTAAAAAAGTATGAGGCCGGAGTAAAGGAATACCGGCAGACCTATTGGGCCCCCGAGTACGTGCCTTTGGACTCTGATATCTTAGCCTGTTTCAAAATTACGCCACAACCAGGGGTGGATCGTGAAGAAGCCGCCGCCGCGGTAGCCGCCGAGTCTTCTACCGGCACTTGGACCACGGTGTGGACCGATTTGCTGACTGACATGGATTACTACAAAGGCCGTGCTTATCGCATCGAAGATGTGCCGGGCGATGACACCAGCTTTTACGCATTTATCGCCTATCCCATAGATTTGTTCGAAGAAGGGTCCGTGGTTAACGTATTCACCTCTTTGGTGGGTAATGTCTTCGGCTTCAAGGCAGTGCGTGCACTACGCCTGGAAGATGTACGCTTCCCACTCGCCTACGTCAAAACCTGCAACGGACCGCCCCACGGCATCCAGGTCGAGCGCGACAAGATGAATAAATATGGCCGACCAATGCTCGGCTGCACCATCAAGCCCAAGCTTGGTCTATCTGCCAAGAATTATGGTCGTGCAGTCTACGAGTGTCTGCGCGGCGGTCTGGATTTCACCAAGGACGATGAGAACGTCAACTCGCAACCCTTCATGCGCTGGCGCGATCGGTTTCTGTTCGTGGCTGATGCGATCCACACGGCCGAAGCTGAAACTGGTGAGCGCAAAGGACACTATTTAAATGTTACAGCACCCTCGCCCGAGGAAATGTATGAGCGGGCAGAGTTCGCCAAGGAACTCAATATGCCCATCATCATGCACGACTTCCTTACGGGTGGTTTCTGTGCCAATACCGGTCTGGCGCGTTGGTGCCGGAAAACCGGCACCCTGCTACACATCCACCGTGCCATGCATGCGGTTGTGGACCGTAATCCGCACCACGGCATTCACTTTCGGGTGCTGGTCAAGGCGCTTCGTCTGTCGGGTGGTGATCACCTGCATACAGGCACGGTGGTTGGCAAACTGGAAGGTGACCGCGCCTCCACTCAAGGGTGGGTCGACCTGCTACGCGAATCGTTCGTCCCTGAGGATCGCAGTCGAGGCATCTTCTTCGACCAGGACTGGGGATCCATGCCAGGTGTGTTCGCAGTAGCCTCTGGCGGTATCCACGTCTGGCACATGCCGTCGTTGTTAGCAATCTTTGGCGATGATGCGGTATTCCAGTTTGGTGGCGGGACGCTAGGGCACCCATGGGGCAACGCTGCCGGAGCAGCTGCCAATCGTGTCGCGCTAGAGGCGTGTGTGGAAGCGCGCAATGAAGGTCGCGATCTCGAGCGCGAGGGCAAGGACATTCTCACCAACGCAGCGAAAGACAGTCCAGAGTTAAAAATTGCTCTGGAAACCTGGAAAGAGATCAAGTTTGAATTTGATACCGTGGACAAATTGGACGTGGTAAATCGCTGATTCTGTGACAGTAATCGCAAAGGCGCAAACGAAAACCCGCGTGGCGCGAGGCTTGACGGCTCGCTCCGCGCGCCAAAGAAAGGAATAGAAAATGGCTGACATTCAAGACTACGACTCAACACCCAAGTACGAAACCTTCTCCTATTTGCCGGCAATGGGACCGGAAAAAATGCGTCGTCAGATCGCCTATCTCGTGAACCAGGGCTGGAACCCCGGCATCGAGCATGTGGAGCCTGAACGCGCATCAACATACTACTGGTACATGTGGAAACTGCCCATGTTCGGCGAGCAGTCAGTGGACACCGTTATTGCCGAACTGGAGGCATGCCATCGCGCCCACCCCAACCATCACGTGCGCCTGATCGGGTATGACAACTACTCGCAGAGCCAGGGCAGCGCTTTTGTGGTGTTCCGCGGGCGATAAGCAAGATCGGTGCGGGGCTATCCAGCGGGTGGCCCGCGCAGGGGTTTGATGGATACGGAAGGATCAAGTCATGAGTGACTCTATGGCAAACAATATGGCGTCCCCACGCTCGACACGTGCCGCTGCGCTGGAGCGGCGGCGGGCACTGTCGCACAATGGTGCCGCCGCGCTGGGGGCAAAACCATCCGCATCGGAGGCGCGGACAGTGGGCAATATGGCCGCCATGGAGGCGACAGGGGCTACCGGCAAGTCGCTTTCCCGTGCGCGCCGCGAGGCATTGTCGCAGGGTGGCGCCATAGGGCTTGCGCAGGCCAACTCTACTGCGCATACGGGGATTCGTGTCGTTGCCTCGGATACACCGACTGTCACCGCTGCGCCTGTAGAAGCGGCAGCTGCCGCGCAAGACTTACCCCCCCCGAATGGCTGTGGCTGCAAAGGTAAGGACGCAACTGAAATCGCCGAGCGGGAACAGTTGCTCGAAGCGGTATGCGCGCTGGTAGACGAAGACCCGGCATCAGTGGCCGGGCCGAGCGCCTCCGCGGTGCGCAAACTCTGCCAGGAGCGTCGCCGCGCGCTTTCCACTCAGGGAAAGGTAGCGTCGTCTTGTAGCCGTGTTTCACGTATATCGCACAACAGCGGTCAGCCCGACGCCTTGGCAGGATTGAGCGGGCGCGACGCCGCCCAGGCACGCCGTGAAGCCATGTGCCAAAAAGGGCGCAGCGATCAGTCCGCATATCGACCCAGCGGCCGGACCCGTCAGAAGCCTGCAGCACCTGCCAAAGTGGAGCAAGGGACTACCCTGAGTGGCACATCCGTGACCGGCACCCAGGTGGAACGCAGCGCCAAGGTCACGGGTGCCGAGCCGGGCAGTTGCCTGGCCATCACCGGCACTGAATATATTGGCACCGAGCAATACGGCGCATTGTGCACCGCTACCCCGGAGCCGGCTCCCGCTAAGGTGAATGTAGGCCGGACCACCCGAGGCCAGCGTGTGAGCGGCGTCGAGCTTGGGCACAGCGTGAAGGTCACCGGAGATGAACATGGCACCTGTAAGGCCGTGACCGGCACCGAATATCTCAGCGCCGACAAATTTGAATCCTTTTGCGCAACCCGGCCAGCGCTGACTCCGGCCAAGGTCAGCGTAGCGGCCACCGAGGCTGGTCAGCGCGTGAGTGGAACCGAAGTCGGGCGCAGCGCCAGAGTGACCGGGGATGAGCCCGGATCCTGCCGCAAGCTTACCGGCAGCCAATATTACCAGCCGGAGTCGTTTGGCAGCCTGTGTCGCGACGGCGGCAGCGCTCCACACAAGGTGAGCGTGATGAGTACGCTGCGCGAGCATGCTTTGACGGGTACGGAGACCGCCCCTGGAAACCGCGTGACGGGTACGGAACGTGGAGTTTGCGCCAGTGTGACGGGCACCGAATCTGCTGGACTGGCTCAGTATCAGGCCTGCAACCGCAAACCCGTTCCTACACCGGAAAAAGTCGGCGTGACGCACACCTGGCACGAACAGCCGGTATCCGGCACGTCGGTGGAACGCAGCCCCAAGGTCACCGGGGATGAATATGGCGGTTGCCAGCCTGTCACGGGCACGGAATACGCGGGTCCCGATCAGTACGCGGCATTTTGTGCCTCGGACCACCAGGCCACAGCACAAGCACTGATGGCAAAACAAAGTGGCGTCGCCGATGCGATGATGACCGGCATCCGGCTGGGACCGGACAACAAAGTGACCGGATCTGCTCGTGGTGAAGGGCAGGTTTTGAGTGGCACCCCTTATGCGGGCACTGATCAACGGGCACTGCACAAGAGTGGAAATGGGACGCGGATGCATCCACTCACCCGTGGCCCAGCCGATGCGCCGCATACGGCAGTCGCTGCCCCGGAGGTGGCAGCAGTCCGCGGAAATTTTAGCGTCACGACTCCCGCGCGCAGCGCGCAGGAGAGACCGCTCAACCGAGTTACCGGTATTGCCTATGGCGCAGTGGGACGTATTACCGGTCCGGTGAATCTGGCGGCTGGTCTGGTTTCCGGCACACCTGAGTTCCGTTATCGCGATGAGGCCTATGGTGCCGTGCCAACGACCGCCGCAACAGAAGTGCCGCGCAGTCGCCTCACCGGAGACGGGCACGAGGGCGGTTTTGCCATCACGGGGGCGGCATGGAGGCGCAATGAAAGCATTACCGGCACCGAAGGCACATCCACGCGCCGCAACCAGACCTTGCGTGGAGATCAACGCGGTAAGGTGCTTGGGGCTTCCCAGATGAAAGACCGCGAGCGGCCGGCGTTGCCGACCAGCCGAGTGACCGGCAGCAGCGGCAACGATGCCAAAGGCTCTCCGATCACCTATTCCGGCGGTGCACGAGGTTGATGTGATACCGACGGCGACTGTACGCCCACACACGCAGCATGGACCAGAGATTGCGATGAATACGAGAAACCGTCCCGGGCGGCATGTGAGCCCTCAGCCAGGAGTAAACCGACCACCTTACGGTCTGGGTACGCCGGCCAGCACGCTGCAAGCGCGGCCGCAGAAACCGGTATTTGCGGCGCGGGACCTTGTACTCAGCCCGAAGAGTGCACCCAACCCGGCCTGCTCGTCGGATCCGGCACGGCCTTGTCGGCACCCGCTCACCAATGAGTTGGAGAACCACCGCCTGCTGGCCCACGAACAGGCGGTGAAGGGGCACTTCGCAGCCATCATTCCGGCGCTAAAGCACCTTGCCGCCCAGCAGCATGAGGCCGATTTTCTCGAACGCGCACAGCGCGTTGCCCACACGGATCTTGGCTTCCTGTTACCGGCAGGAATTCTGGAGGATGCCTGGATAGCTAACCTGGATATGCGCGCGCTGTATGGGGCGTGCGTCATGCACACCATTCGCCTGATGGCGGAGCAAACGCAGGCCGTGCCGCAGAATTCAGACGAGGTGACTTCGTTCTTGCTCGACTGTGGCTACCACGCGGTGGATATCACACCGTGCTCGGACGGGCGGCTGAAGGGCTTGGTGCGCTACATTCTGCGCTTGCCCGATGACGCGGTGCGCAGCCGCAAGGCTTACGCCGGGGCCATGTTCGACGTTGAGGCCAATGTCAAACGCTGGATCGAAACCGAACTGATGCGCTATCGCGAAGGCCGTCCGGTGTCTGCCGATGCAGGTACGCGGTACCTAAAAATAGCGGTCTACCACTGGAGCAGTTCCGACCCCGCCCACGAGGGTTGTGCGGCGCATCACAGCAGCGAGAGGGATGCTGCAGAAGCAGGCCTGGGGCGGTTGCGTGAATTTCGTCAGGCCATCGAAAACAGTTTTTGTTGCGGTGCCTCGGTCGACACCTTACTGATTGGTGTCGATACGGATACCGACGGCATTAAAGTGCATGTGCCCGACGCGGATGGCGAAATGAGTTTATATCGCTGCGTCAGCAATCTGACGTTATATAAAGACACGGTTAACGATGATGCCAGCAATGCACGACTCAAGGTGTATCAGGCAATTCAAGCCGCCAGCGCTACGGACGGATGGGGCAAGGGCAACGGCGAACCACACGAGGGTATGCGCCGACTCATTGCCACGCTTCTGATCAACAACCTGTCGCAGATTGAGTATGTATGCGGCAACTGGGGTGGGCGCTACCCGGACATCGGCCATAACGAGCGATTCATCAGCGTGGGGGATGGATTTGAGGAATTCCAGGTACGCAACCTGGCGTATTTCGTTTACTTGCACACGGTGGAAGAAGGAGGGCCGGATCTGGACGTGGGCCTTCAGATTTTTAGCACGCTTAATGTCCTGCATGGATTACCCGTGCCTGTGGCGATTCATTTCCGCTATGACCGTCGCGTGCCCGGCAGTCGCGAACGCACTGTAGAACGCTGTCAGCGGGTCAAAGCCGCGATCGAGGCGCGCTATGCGGAATTGCATCGGCAGGGTTTGCTGGTCTGCGGCATGACCGTGCAGGACAAGCCCCCGGGCAGCCCGATCGAACCGGTCGAGGCGAATGGTGCCTCAGCATTACGGAGCGCACGATGAAGATTTGTCAGGTGGAAAAAACCCTGGTTTCGACCAACCGGATCAAGGAAATGGGGCATCGCCCACTGTTGGTGGTAAAGGAAAAAGGCGGTGCAAGAAGCATCGCCGTGGATGCGGTGGGATGTGTTTCTGGCGACTGGGTGATTTGCGTGGGTTCATCCGCAGCGCGCGAAGCGGCGGGCAGCAAAGACTTTCCGAGCGATCTTACCATCGTCGGCATCATCGACCACTGGTCGGAAGATTAGGATATCCGATATGGACATTATGCGCGTCGTCTCTGATCTCGTGGCCACCCGGAGAATACCCGGGCTGCAGAATGCATCGCTCCGGGTACTCACCGATGCGAAAGGTCGGATCAGCGTGGCCGCCGACCCAGTAGGTGTGCCACCAGGCAAATGGGTGATTGCCGTGAGCGGTTCGGCAGCCCGTTACGCTGCGGGAGATTACCGGATACTGACAGACCTGACCATCGCCGGGATCATTGATCATTGGGACCCCAGCGGTAGCCAGACAGGAAACTAACCATTTTTTTAACCCAAAAGGAGTAGTGGACATGGCAAACGTAAGCGGAGTGGCACTGGGTATGATCGAGACGCGCGGCCTGGTGCCGGCGGTTGAAGCGGCAGACGCGATGACCAAGGCGGCAGAAGTGCGTCTGGTGGGTCGCCAGTTCGTGGGCGGCGGCTACGTCACCGTGCTGGTGCGCGGTGAGACCGGTGCGGTAAATGCGGCAGTACGCGCCGGAGCAGATGCGTGTGAGCGTGTCGGTGACGGACTGGTAGCCGCCCACATCATCGCCCGCGTACACAGTGAAGTGGAGAATATTCTGCCCAGCAGCCCGGTGGAATGAGCAGTATTACTTGAGTCAACTGAACCAGAGAAGGAGTAATGAAAATGGCAAACGTCAGCGGAGTGGCACTGGGTATGATCGAGACGCGCGGCCTGGTGCCAGCGATTGAAGCGGCAGACGCGATGACCAAGGCGGCGGAAGTGCGTCTGGTGGGCCGCCAGTTCGTGGGCGGTGGGTATGTCACCGTACTGGTGCGCGGTGAGACCGGTGCGGTAAATGCGGCGGTACGCGCCGGAGCAGATGCGTGTGAGCGTGTCGGTGACGGACTGGTAGCCGCCCATATCATCGCCCGCGTACACAGTGAAGTGGAGAATATTCTGCCCAGCAGCCCGGTGGAATGAACCGTATTATCCGAATCAACCGAACCGGAACATGGAGTGATGGAAATGATAAATGTCAGCGGAGTGGCACTGGGTATGATCGAGACGCGCGGCCTGGTGCCGGCGATTGAGGCGGCGGACGCGATGACCAAGGCGGCAGAAGTGCGCCTGGTGGGCCGCCAGTTCGTGGGCGGCGGCTATGTCACCGTGCTGGTGCGCGGTGAGACTGGTGCGGTGAATGCGGCGGTACGGGCAGGGGCGGATGCGTGTGAGCGTGTTGGCGACGGACTGGTGGCCGCCCATATCATCGCCCGCGTGCACTCAGAGGTAGAAAACATACTACCGAAGACGCCCGATGCCGGTGACAGCGGCCTGGATGGCGTGGTCAGGCAGTCACTCAGCTAGCGCCGGCGCGGCCATGGCGAACGATCCGCGAATGACGGGCTACCTGACGCGCGCGCTCAGTGCCGAGATGGCCGCCGTGCAACAGTATCTCACCCAGGCCAGCCTGACCGCCATGTGGCAGTTGAAGGAATACAGTAGCCGTTTCCGCCGTGATGCGGAAGAAGAGCTCGGACATGCACAGCAATTGATTGAGCGCATGTTGATATTGGGTATTGCTTCCAATGGTACGCAACTGCCGCCCATTCGTCCGGGTCGATCCCTGGAGGAAATGCTACTGATCGATCGCGGACTGGAGATCGACGTGATCCGCCTGTATGAAGAAGCGGCCCACTACTGCGCCCGCATGCGCGCAGAAGAGTTACAAGCCTTGTTCGCCGGTCTGCTGCAAGAGGAGTTGGGTCACTTGCGCGACCTGGATCACCTGTTGATCGAGATGCATCGAGGAGCAACATCATGAACGCTGTAAAGGATCTGAATGCGGCCTCATCAGGACCACAGGAACTTCTGCCCACGCTGAACTGGCGATTTGAGTTTGGAAGTTACGTTCAGACACGCCATTTTCTGGATCAAATGGCTGATCTGTCCAAACGCGAGGGCTACTATCCGAATGTGAGCTTCGGGAAAACCTACGTCAACATCAGTATTGATGCCGAAGGTCGGGCTGAGCTGACCGAGCGCAACTCCAGATTCACTGGCGAGATGGAAGCGCTGGCCGCTACGGCAAGAACCTAAACCGGCGGACCGATAGAATCGGCACCAGGGGCAAGCATGGCGGACAGCATCATCGCGGTAATCAACCAAAAGGGTGGTACCGGCAAAACCACTCTGGCGTTGAATCTCGCGGCGGGCTTGGCTCGGCGGGGTTCTACTCACCTGATAGATGCCGATCCTCAGGGTTCGATCAGTCAGTGGGTCGCCATGGCAGATGGTAGCGCCGGACTGCCGCCGGTGGCGCAGGCTGGTCGTGATCCCTTCGCTACCATTGCGCAACTGGCATACACCTACCGCTACGTGGTGGTGGACTGCCCGCCCGCCATTCAGGGTGACGTGGTCGCCGCGATGATGCGCTCGGTTCAGGTGATATTAATTCCGGTGTTGCCCTCCCCGATTGATCTGTGGGCCAGCGTGGGGATGGCGGCAGCGCTGGGCGGAGTCCGGCGCTTGAATCCAGGCTTGCGTGCAGGCCTGGTGCTGAATCAACTGGAATCGCGTAATGCCCTGTCCCGCGCCATGCGCGAGGCCCTGGCGGAGTTTGACGTACCGATATTGCAGGCCGGCATGCAGCGGCGTGCGGCTTACCGCAGTGCTGCGGTTGAAGGGGTAAGCGTCTACGGACTGGGCAAACGCGCCCAAGCAGCCGTAGCGGATATGGAAGCGATCATTGAGGAGGTCTTATGCCTGTGAAGAAATTGGGATCCAAACTGGCGCAAGGGGTACGCCAGGTTCAAGCGCAGCAAGTCGAAAAGTCGGCACCGATAGTAGACGCGTGTGCTGCTGCGGCACCAGACGCCCAACCGAATGGTCTGAGCACGGTCCGTCCGGGCGAGAAGCCTCCGCCATTATCGAACTCCACTGAGGAAAAACGGCCCTCTGCACCTCGCTCAGAACATCAGCAGAGGCTGCACCCGCGTCGGGTTTGGCCAGATTAAACGCCTCATTTTTGGCTTCAGGAGTGAAAAATGTCACCAGAAATTGATCAATATCTCGTTCGTAATATGCCTTATTACCGCACCGTAGCCGACGAAGTCGACCTGTACGAAGCCGCCTATTCGGTACGCATGCCAATGATGCTGAAAGGACCCACAGGCTGCGGGAAAACGCGCTTTATTGAATACATGGCGTGGAAACTGGGTAAGCCACTGATCACTGTGGCGTGTAACGAAGATATGACGGCATCCGACCTGGTCGGCCGTTTCTTGCTCGACGCTTCCGGCACCCGCTGGCAGGACGGCCCACTGGCCATTGCCGCGCGTTTTGGAGCCATCTGCTATCTCGACGAAGTGGTGGAAGCCCGCCAGGACACCACGGTGGTGATCCACCCGCTCACCGACGCGCGGCGTGTGCTGCCGCTGGAGAAGAAGGGCGAACTGGTGCAGGCCCATCCCGATTTCCAGATAGTAATTTCCTACAACCCGGGCTATCAGAGTCTGATGAAAGACCTGAAACAGTCTACCAAACAGCGTTTCGGTGCACTGGATTTCAACTATCCTGCACACGACATAGAAACCGAGATCGTCGCCCACGAAACCGGCGTCAGCGTTGAAATCGCCGGCAAGCTGGTGTCCATCGCCGAACGCGCGCGCAACCTCAAGGGACATGGTCTCGACGAGGGTATCTCCACACGCATGCTGATCTACGCTGGCAGTCTCATTACCAAAGGTGTGGAACCCCTGGCGGCGTGCCACATGACGTTGGTGCGCCCGATCACCGATGATCCCGACATGCGCGATGCGCTTGACGCGGCGGTGAGTACTTTTTTCTGATATCCGGAGCCGAAAATGGCGGTCGAACTCGAAAAGTACCAGGACATATTGGCCGAACTCGGGGAGCACGCCGTCGAAGTGCTGCGTGCCTCCTGGGATGAGGCAGCGCGAGTATTCACCCCGCGTGGACTGGAAAATTACTATTTGAATGGCGCGACCAGCCTGAAATCCCTGGGACGCGGCACTGATCTAGTGGTGTCGTTCATTCAGAGCGCACCGGCGGTGGCGCACGAACTGGGCGAAGATGCCGTCCGCGAAATGCTGGCCGCCGCCATCAAGATGTACTCCAAGACCAGCGCTACCGTCATTGCCGCGATGTTTTCCAGCAGTCCCGTGGCGGCTGCGCGGCTGGGTGATCCGGAGCTGTTCCGTGGCTATTTGCACTTGCTCGACACCCTGCTCGCGCAAGCTCCGCGCGGCGTGCGTCCGATGCTGGATCACCTCAGCACACTTCTGGGCCAGCTTACCCTGGGCGGGCTGCGGCGCTGGGCGCTGTGGGGCGCGCAGGCGCACAAGACCGACTTCGACGGCCAGGCAAAATATTTCGCGCTGGAAAGCCCGGAATCCATCGGCGTACTGCAAAAAGAACGCAAGGGCACACTGTTCATCGATGTGCAGCGCCGCATCAGCATGTATTTGCGCGCGCTATGGGGCCGCGATTTCTTCATGCGTCCCACCAGCGGCGACTTCGAGCAGCGCGAAGGCTACCGCCCCTCGATCGAGGGGTACATCATACATCTCCCCGATGCGTATGATGATCTGGTGTGGCAGGCACCGTCAGGTGAGGAAACGCACATTCACGGCATTGAGCTATACCGCGCCAGTGCCGCCCACGCGGCCTGCCATCAGGTATACACCACAGACCAATTCGACAGCACTGGGCTAAGTACATTGCAGAGTGCGCTTATTGGCCTGATCGAAGATGCGCGCGTGGAAACCATTGCCCTCAAGCAATTTCCTGGCCTCAGGCACATTTGGTTGCCGCTGCACACGGCAACGCCCGCGTCTGGCAATGAAGCCGCGTCCTTGATGGCGCGTCTGGCGCATGCACTACTAGACCCGGATTACCGCGATGACCATCCTTGGGTGGCGATGGGTCGCCAGATATTCAGCGAGCAACAGGAACGGCTGGTCTCCACCGAATGGTCGCGAGAGGTCGGGCTGCGCCTTGCCGCGGAAATGCTGCAGCTCGGTGTGGCCTATTCAGCCACTACTGATGTGCCGGATATCCCCTACCGCGATGACAACCGTTATATGTGGGAGTTCGAGGATATCCGCGCAGACGGGCAGGTAATCGCCGGCGTCACCACACAGCAAATCCGCAAGTACGTCAGCGTGATGGAAATGGTCAACGCCCTCGACGTGCCCGGCGCAGGCGACGACGCGAACGAAATATGGGTGCTATCCAGCGAATTTTTCCGCGACGAGGAACCCACCAGTCTGAACCAGCAGGAGGGGCGCGAGCCACCGCCGGATCCCTACCATTACCCGGAGTGGGACTACCAGATGCAGTTGGAGCGCCCAGAGTGGTGCACCGTACTGGAAAAGCGTGCCAAGAGTGGCACGTTGGAGACCATCCATGAAATTGTAGCCAAGCACAAACCTATCATCGGCCGACTCAAGTTTCTGATCGAAGCATTGCAGCCGCAAGGGGTGCAGCGCCTGCGCAAGCAGGAAGATGGCGACGAAATCGACCTGAACGCCGCTGTGCGCGCCATGATCGAGATGCGTATGGGCGAGCAGCCCGATCCGCGCATCATGATGCGCAATGTGCGCAAGGTGCGTGATCTCTCGGTGCTGCTGCTGATCGACTTATCCGAATCTACCAATGACCCGGTGCTGGGTTCGAACAGCACCGTGTTACAACTGGCACGTGAGGCCACGGTGCTGCTCGCCGATGCCCTCGACAAGATCGGCGACCCCTTCGCCATTCATGGATTCGATTCAAACGGCCGCCACGATGTGGAATATTTTCGCTACAAGGATTTCGGTGCGTCTTACAACGATCAGGCCAAATCCCGCCTGGCGGGTATGAGCGGACAGTTATCCACGCGCATGGGCGCGGCGATCCGTCATGCCGGCTCGATTTTGAAACGTCAGCCCAGCAACAAAAAACTGTTGCTGGTGATCACCGACGGTGAGCCGGCGGATAACGATGTGCGCGATCCCCAATACCTGCGATATGACGCCAGGAAAGCGGTGGAAGATCTGACCCAAGCCGGCATCGCGCCCTACTGCCTGAGTCTTGATCCCAGAGCCGACCAGTATGTATCCCGCATTTTTGGCGCAAAGAACTATGTGGTTCTGGATCACGTGCAGAGGCTGCCAGAAAAGCTGCCGATCCTTTACATGGGACTCACCCGATGAAAAACCTGCCGCGCGATGAAGGGTGAGCGATTTGTGCAGTGTCAGGCATTACAGGGGGTAGATCCTGTGATGCGACGGTCAGAACGGAAATCTTTCCGTATAGGATTTATTCGGAGGGTAGCGTTATGCCTTTGGTGCACATGAAAGATCTTCTGAACCATGCCTATGCGCACGGATACGCGGTAGGTGCTTTCGACGTCGTGAATCTGGAGTTCGTGGAGGGCGTCATGGCCGCTGCCGAGCGGTCTCGCGCACCCGTAATCCTCTCTCTAGCTGAGTCGCAACTGGAACACTATGACTTCGAACTGCTGATGTCAGGGGTAGAGGCAGCGGCACGCCGTAGCTCGGTACCCGTGGCCCTTCATCTTGACCGTGGGGCAAACCTGGAAGCGGCGGTGCGGGCCATCCGCCTGGGCTGCAACAGCGTGATGATGGACGCCTCCCAGTCGACTTTTTCCGATAACCTGGCGCATACGAAGACTGTAGTCGAGATGGCCCATGCCTGCGGGGTGCCTGTCGAAGGGAGCTTGAGTTATCTCACTGATGCAATGGATATAAACGCCCAATGGCATACCGCCGCGTTACCTTCCACCACAGTGGCCGAGGCAAAAGGCTTTGTCGAACGCACGGGAGTAGACTTCCTCGAGGTGTCCATTCGGGTGGAACAGAGTTGTCCAAACAGTAAAGCCAAGCTGGATATCCAACGGCTTCGCAGCATCAACCAGGCGCTTGGTATTCCGCTGTCAATCCACTGCAGGGTCCGGCTCGACGATGACCAATTTCGGCGACTCATTGTCCACGGCGTGGCCAAGATCAACTGTTTTACAGCGTTGGCTGAAGCTGCGAATGCGGCGATCCGCGCACGGGCAAGGTCAGCGCCGGGTGCTGGTTACCTGGATTTGGTTCAGAGCGTTGGTGCGGCAATCAGTGCTAAGGCTGAACGATGTATGCGCGTGTTGGGTGCTGCCGGGCGGGCTGCTGAGGTATTGGCATGCTGTCGTCCGTGGGCACCCGTGGAACACCTGATCATCCACAATGTTATTGGCATTTCTGAAAAGGAAGTGGCTGCGATGATGAGTGAGGGGCAGCAAGCGCTGAGCACCATTCCTGGAGTGCGGTCAGTGATTACGGGTAAGGCGATGAAAGAACACGCTCAATACCGCTACTGCTGGCGGGTACGTTTTGCGGCACCGGAAGTGATTGATTCCTACCACAGGCATCCTGACTATACAGCCTTCACCAACCGGCGTTTCCTACCTGTGGCCGACAGAGAAATCAGCATCGACTACGCCATGGAAAGCTTATGAAAAGCATTCAGCACGCCGTTGAGCTGGATATGGCGGGCCTCACCGGACTATTTGTCACTGGTACTGACACGGGCGTCGGCAAAACCTGGGTGGCGGTGGCACTGACCCGTCTCCTGGTGCAGCGGGGCCTATCGGTGCGCCCGCGCAAACCGGTGGAATCGGGGTGTGCCTCGGGCGAGGATGGCCTGCTGCCCCAGGACGCGGCCGCGCTCTGGAAGGCTGCGGACAGTACCGAATCGCTGCAACAGGTTTGTGCTTATCCACTGCGGGCGGCGCTCTCACCGGAGCGGGCTGCTGCCCTGGAAGGTCGGACGCTGACTCTGGATCAACTGGTAACCGCTTGCCAGTCGGGCATTGGCGCAGACGACTTCTTGCTAGTGGAAGGGGCTGGCGGCCTGCTCTCCCCGCTGGCGGCGGGAACCACCAACGCCGACTTGGCCGCCGCACTGCGGCTGCCTGTGCTGGTAGTAGCCGCCGATCGCCTCGGCGTCATCAACCACACCCTGCTCACTGTGGAGGTATTACAGCACCGGGCATTACCACTGGTTGGCGTGGTGCTGAACCAGACGGGGCCGGTGATCGATCCGCTCTTGGATAATGCCGCAGATTTGGCATGCTGGCTGGACTGTCCGGTAGAGCGAATACCGCATCGGTCGGGGCACCACGCCACCACGTGGATGGGCATTGGTCCGTTTCTTCATGGCCTTGCCAGCCGGCTTGCAGCCGCCCATACCGCGCCAAAAGCAACCCCTCCCATCACCGCAAACTGTGCGGCGCAGAAATGAATCAGAGGGCCATTCTATGCGATGTGAACAGGGCTCTGGCTGAAGACAAAGAGATACACCCGCTCGCCTACAACCCAAATTTGGTCTTTATTGGCCGGAACACTGTCTGGCTGAGACTCCACCGGCAGCGGTTGGAGTGGTCCTCTTATGACCCGCGTTCGGCGCTGCCAGCCGCGGCGGGGAGCAACTAAACCATGCCTTCGAGTAAGAAATTGCTCGCCGCCATGCAGCGGGCTGCGGAGATCCTGCGCAGCGGCGGCCTCGTCGTCTTCCCCACGGAGACCGTCTACGGCCTCGGGGCCGATGCGGAAAACCCCGCCGCCGTGGCCCGCATTTTCGCGGCGAAGGGTAGACCGGCTGATCACCCGCTGATCGTGCATATGGCACGGCGCGATCACCTTAGTCAATGGTCCAGGGATATCCCGCCAGCGGCCTTCGTCCTCGCGCGGCGTTATTGGCCAGGTCCACTTACCTTGATTCTGCACCGTGCCTGCCGCGTGCCCGATAGGGTCACCGGTGGTCAGGATACGGTAGGACTGCGGGTTCCCGATCATCCCCTCGCCCTGATGCTGCTCGAAGCTTTCAGCGGCGGCATCGCCGCCCCTTCGGCCAACCGCTTTGGCCAGGTAAGCCCCACCACCGTAGCACATGTGCGCGAGGAACTGGGCGATGCCATGGACTTCATCCTGGACGGCGGGCCCTGCCGGGTGGGCATCGAGTCCACCATTCTCGACCTGAGCGGGCATCAGCCCCGGCTGCTGCGTCCCGGCGCGATTACGCTTGCCGAGATCGAAGCGGTCCTGGAGCAGCCCGTCATTCCGCAGGGAAATGATGCGCTGCGGGCGCCGGGGATGTTGCGCTCCCATTACGCCCCAAGAACCCCTCTCTACTTGGTGCCGACGGGGCATCTGAAAGCGGAAATATGCCGGCGCCTCAGGCAGGGGCAACGCGTCGGGGTGCTGGCGATGCCCGCCACGCAGTTGCCCGAATCCTGCCTCCGGCACCATATGCCGCCGCATCCGGCAGGGTGGGCCCGCGAACTCTACGCGCAGTTGCGCGCTCTGGATCAGCAAGGGCTCGATGGTCTGCTGATTGAGGCACCACCCAGCGGTGCCGACTGGCAGGCAGTAAGCGACCGACTGGCGCGCGCCGCATCAGCGCATACGACCTTTCGTTTCTAACGTTCAATCTGTTACGGCCCCCTTACTGGCCGAGGAAACCAATTTGGCGTACTTCGCCAAAACGCCGCGCGTGTGGCGCGGTGCGGGTGCTTGCCAGACGGCGCGGCGGCGTCCGATTTCTTCATCAGACACGTTGAGTTGCAGCAAACGCTGTCCGGCGTCTATAGTCACCGAGTCTCCCTCGATGACTAGTGCGATCGTGCCCCCCACTGCGGCTTCCGGCGCGACATGACCGACTACCATGCCGTATGTGGCGCCGGAAAAGCGGCCGTCAGTAATAAGGCCAACCGAATCGCCCAATCCTTCGCCGATGATCGCCGAGGTGGGGGATAACATTTCGCGCATACCGGGTCCGCCCTTGGGCCCTTCGTAGCGGATGACCACGACATCGCCGGGCTTGATTTTCTGCGCCAGGATCGCTTCCATGCACGACTCCTCGGATTCAAAAACCCGTGCCGGACCGGTGATTTTGTGCGCCATGAAGCCGGTGGTTTTCGCCACCGCGCCCTCGGGCGCAAGATTGCCCTTCAGGATGGCAAGGTGCCCTTGGGCATAAATGGGATTATTCCACGGACGTATCACCTCCTGATCCGTACGCGCTTCGCTCGGCACATCCTGTAAAACTTCCGCAAGCGTCTGACCGCTGATGGTCAGCGCATCGCCGTGTAACACGCCGTGGGCGAGCAATATTTTCATCACCTGGGGAATGCCGCCCGCCCGATGCAGATCGGTAGAGACGTAACGGCCCGATGGTTTCAGGTCGCAGAGTACCGGCACACGCTCGCGCATGGCCTCGAAATCATCAAGGGTGAGTGGTACCTGTGCCGCATGCGCAATGGCCAACAGGTGTAATACCGCGTTGGTGGAGCCGCCCACGGCCATGGCCACCGCAATGGCGTTTTCAAACGCCTGCCGCGTCAATATCTGGCGCGGCAGGATTTGTTTTCGGATGGCGCTTACCAATACCTCTGCGGACTGTGCCGCACTCTCCGCCTTTTCTGCATCCTCCGCCGCCATGGTGGAGGAGTACGGCAAGCTCATGCCCATGGCTTCGAAGATGGAAGACATGGTGTTGGCGGTATACATGCCGCCGCAGGAGCCCGCGCCAGGGCAGGCGCGACGCTCGATTTCCAGCAGTTCTTCGTCGTCAATTTTATGGACGGTGTGTTGCCCCACCGCCTCAAAGGCGCTCATGATGGTCAGATCTTGGCCCCGGTAGTGGCCCGGCTTGATGGTGCCGCCATAAACGAAAATGGCCGGAATGTTCATGCGGGCGATGGCGATCATTGCGCCCGGCATGTTCTTATCGCAGCCGCCGAGGGCGAGCACGCCGTCCATGCTCTGGCCCTGACACACCGTTTCAATGGAGTCGGCAATCACTTCGCGTGACACCAGCGAATATTTCATGCCGGCGGTACCCATCGAAATACCATCGGAAATGGTGATGGTGCCAAACGTTTGCGGCATGGCACCAGCCGATTTGAGCGCCGCTTCCGCACGGGCGGCAAGCACGCCGATACCGATATTGCAAGGCGTGATGCTGCTGTGCGCGTTCGCCACGCCGACGATAGGCTTGTCGAAGTCCCAATCACCAAACCCCACCGCACGCAGCAGGGCCCGGTTGGGCGAGCGCTGCACGCCCTGCGTGATGGTCTTGCTTCTGCGGTTGTCAGACATCATTACCCTCCTGAGTATGCGTAAGCTGCAGCAAAATGCAGCGGAAATTTACCGAATCCTGCGGGCCAGCACGCTGCCTGCTCATGTCAGCACCGTCCACGCCATCGTTTTTCCGGCGCGTAGCGGCACGACCGTGTCCTTCCCGAAATACAGTTCTTCAGGCACCGTCCAGCTCCGTTGCTCCAGGGTGAGGGTGTCCCGGTTGCGCGGCAGCCGGTAGAAATCGGACCCGTGGAAGCTTGCGAAGGCCTCCAGCCGGTCAAGCGCACCGGCGCGCTCGAAAATCTCGGTATACAGTTCCATTGCAGCGTGCGCGGTATAGATGCCAGCGCAGCCGCAGGCGGACTCCTTGGCTTGACGCGAATGCGGCGCACTGTCGGTGCCGAGAAAAAACTTCGGGTTGCCGCTCGTGGCTGCGTCGACAAGCGCTGCGCGCTGCGTCTCCCGCTTTAGGAGCGGCAGGCAGTAATGATGTGGTTGTAACCCACCCTCGAATAGCGCGTTGCGGTTGAGCAGCAGATGGTGCGCGGTAATCGTCGCGGCGACGTTGTTGGGGGCCTGCCGAACGAAGTCGACCGCCGCGCGTGTGGTGATGTGCTCGAGCACCATGCGCAGGCCGGGAAAATCGCGCGTCAACGGCATGAGGTGCCGGTCGATGAACACCGCCTCACGGTCAAACATGTCCACCGCCGAATCGGTCACTTCGCCGTGCAGCAGCAGCGGCAGATCCAGTTTTTCCATCGCCGCGAGCACTGAATAGGCACGCTTCAGATCGGTCACACCATGCTCGGAATGGGTGGTCGCGCCGGTCGGGTAGTACTTGACCGCCTGCACAAAGCCACTGTTTTTTGCCTTCGCGATCTCGGACACCGGCATATTGTCCGTGAGATAAAGGGTCATGAGCGGCTCGAAGCGCATATCCGCTGGGAGTGCCGCGAGGATGCGGTCGCGGTAGGCCTGCGCCAGATCGACTGTCGTGATGGGAGTTTGAAGATTGGGCATAACAATGGCGCGCGCAAAATGCCTCGCCGTGTCGGGGAGTGCCGCGGCCATCATCGCGCCATCCCGAAGATGGAGATGCCAATCGTCGGGGCGTATGAGAGTGAATCGCTTCACCATGGGTACCCTCCTGGCGCACAAAGTCGGAGTATAACCATCCGCGTCGGGTTTTACCGTGTTCATTTTTTCAATGGCATGACAATTCGTCCTGTAAGGACAAAGCACCCGTATCCGGGTCGCAATAAACCGGGCCTGCGATCCGAAGCGGATACAGAAAATTCAGTTGTTTGATCTCTGCATGCACTTGTTCCATTGGCGTGCCACGCGCGAAGACCGGTGAATAAGCGCCAACTGTTCCGGCGTCCCCCTGCGTAAGTGCAATCAGCGCATCAAGCACTAGATTGTGGGAAAGGGCCATCCCCTCATTGGTCTCCAGGCATACCGCATCCATCGAGGCGACTGACCAGATACCCCATAATGCAAAAATCTCCCGCATCGTTAGAAGAAGGGTCTGAGTGGCTGACAATGGCTGTACCCACTCTTGAGGGAGACTGGTGACTATGTGCTCCTCCACCCAGACTCCCAAGAAACGTTCATTGGCAAAGGGATCGCTTTGGCGACTGCGACAAAATGCAAGAAACTCCTCGACCTGCTGGCAGGCACTGGCAAGGTCGTCTGTTCTCCGAACGAAAAGAAACAGACGTGTTACTGAAATATCCCGCCCTGCTTCGGTAATCGTAGTCATCATAACGCGATACACCTCCATTCGGGCTGTCGTCACATGGCTGCCATGCCGCTTCGGAATCATGGATTGCACCAGTCGCAGTGACCCGCTGGAGCGGCCTTCTCCAGACGTTCCAGCGCGACCTGGTGGCCACACCTGCCACAACGGTGGATGTCCGCCCAGGTATCCCGGGTCGGGGCGCCGCAACCTTCGCAAGGCAGGCCTGGGACGCGCTCCACGATCTGGAAGCCGGGCGTGTTGCAGACCGGGCATGGGGTAGCAAGCTTGTCTGCGAGATCTCGTGTAGCCGAAGCTATGATCTCCATGCGCATAGGGTTCATATGCGCACGCACGTCGGTTTCCAGGAAGACGCAGCCGTTATCCGCCTCGCCACAGGCCCAGAAAAAGGCCTCACGCAGCGATTCCCAGTCGGCAATCCCTTTGCGGACGCGGGAGTCGTCCTCATGGCGCGGGCGCACTACGATCCCGTGTTCAGGAAAATCTATCGCACGGGCGAATGCCTCGGCCTGCTCCCAGTTGGCAGCGAGCAGATGAGAGAAGTTGGTCCTACCCGAGGCAACACCCACCACTTCGATCCCGAGCGTATCGTCGATCCAGACAACCATTTCTACGTTCAAGGAAAACAACCCGGTAAACGGGTCCGGTCCGAAGCTGCCTTCGCTAGCGAGCCCCAGGGGCAAATGCGCTAGCTCCATACCGATGCGCGCCTTTTTCCGCGCCGCCTCGATCTGGGTGCCAGCACGGGGGATGTCTCGGGTAAAGGTACCCAGTTGGTCCGTGTCAAAGCCCGTCACCAGTGTAACTTCGCAGCCAATGGCGGAAGCCAGTATAGGAGTAACGACTTTCTCCTTGCCGTGCTGGGTAAGTAGGGCCACGCTTGCATCTTTGTAGATGGCGTTTTTCAAACGCGAATATTTTGCATGCTCTATCTCACGCATTTGATGGCATGACTCCCAAAAAAGCACAGGCCATGGGGTTGCCATGGCAACCCCGACTTCATTTGGTCAATCCGCCACATTCCAGTGGGTTCCAACGTGACCGGCACGGAGCCATGCCAAGTAACGGCGCGCTTCATAGATACTAAGCAGAGACGGCTCTTGATTGTGGTGATAACGTACGCAGACATAATGCCCTGCCGCCCGTGCGTGGGCGCCGTTGAATTTTTCAGGGGACTGCGCCCCCTTTGACGAAATGGCATCAATGTCCTGAGCGAGTTCGAAAGCCAAAAGCCTCAAGTCTTCTGCGGGTCTTACCATCTGCCTGAAAAGCGACATAAAACCTCCCATTGCTCCATTCAAGAGCGGATCATCCGGAACACTCATTGCGTTGGTCACGGGACCTCATGGCTCGCACCCGATATCACGCGGGGGGAATACTCGTCATCGGGTCCGTCAGCGCGCATAGAGGACGTTGACTGGAGTGCAGTATGGGAGAAGCGTATAATTGATAAAAGTTAATTATATTTATTATTATAGTTAATAAATATTAACTCTAATTGAGAGTACCGGTCAGCAAGCATTTCCATCAAATGGGGGTTACTCGTTGCCCATCACGCTATGCACCTACAGGCCCTTCAACTTATGGACGGTACATCATTTTTCTGGTGGCCCCTATCTATCCGCCGCGCAGCCTCCTGTAGCATCGGTACCCAGCTTTCCTGGAGACGCTCAATAGGCGCGGAGATACTGAGGCCGGCATTCCAGGGCAATCGGCTGTGGAGCAGCACGCCGAGACAACCGACGCCAATCTCGGCTTCCTCATTGTCCAGTGCATAGCCACGTTCAAGTCCGCTTCTGGCGTTTTCCCAGAGGGCATCGGCCTGACGCAGGGTATGAACAGTAAGCGCCGGCAAGCCGGTGCGGGTAGCGTAACTTTGGACAGCAGCTTCGCCATTCAGCGCCAGCATGAGCTTGCCGACGGCGGTGGTATGTAGCGGCGCGCGACTGCCGATCACCTGCTCCACCCGCATCATCCGCGACGAGGTGGCGCGCTCTACATAGATCACTTCGTCGCCCTCCTGGATGGTAAGATTCACCGTCTCCTGCACCTGATCGCGCAGCCAGGCCATGATGGGCCGGGCGACGGCGCGTAGGTCGCTGCGGCCATGGGCGAGCTGCGCCCAGTCTTGCAAGCGCTGGCCGAAGCGGTAATGGCCGCCAGCATCGCGAGCGATCAGTTGGTTGTCCTGTGCTGAGGCCAGAATGCGGAAGGCGGTGGAGGGTGCGAGTCCGGTGACGGCGGCGAGTATTTTGAGTGGTGCGCTCCCCCCTTCCGCCGCGAGGGCATCCAGCAGAGCACGCAACCGGGCGATCACCTGGATGGAGGAGTTTTTATCGGTGGTAGATGTTGACATAACTTATTCCGTATTATGGAAACGATTACCCATTGCGGAATCATATCGTCTTGCTTAGAGTGGATGCAATTTCTTTTTGTCACAGGATGATCGCACCATGACCGCCCATACCGCCCTGCCCGCCAACGCCCCTGCCTTTTGCGCCGGCATGTTCCACTTTGGTGAATCCTGGCCGAATTTCCAGGAGTATGGCCGCAGTGCCGCCATAGCGACCGGACGCAAGGCCATTCCCAATCCTGCGGCCATGGAGGCCGTATACCAGACCCTGCTCATGGCTGATGCCCTGCGTTACTGCACTTTACAGATCTGCGCCGCCAAGTCCTCAGGACATCCTGGCGGTTTTGCCTCTAGTACGGAGGCGTATGCCGCACTGGTGATGCTCGGCCACACCAACATCGTCACCGAAGTAGGTCACCACGCCCCGGGTTTCTACAGCGCCATGTTCCTTGACTGTTCCCTGGAGGAAATGGGTATCCGCGACATGAACGACATGATGGCGCGTTTCCGCGAACAGCATGGACTGCTCGGTCATCTCTCCGGAGCAATCCCTGGCCTGCTGGCTCCCGCGGGCCCATTGGGGCAGGGACAGCACTTTGCCATGGCGGGCGCATTGCTGCACCCTGGCACCCTCTTCCCGGTGACCATCGGTGACGGCGGTTTTGGGGAGCCTTATGTGCTGAGCGCCATGAAGCACTTTCACTTCGCTTATCCGAGGGTTACCAATTATCTGCCGGTGCTGGTCTGGAATGGCTTTAGTCAGGAACATCACTCCATGGTTTCCCTGATGACGAATGACGAGATGATCGCCTACTGGCGCGCCCATGACTTCGACGAAGTCATCCTGGTGGATGCCAAGAACTTCGACGATGCCGGTCAGGAAGGTGCCTATGTCGACTCCACGCGCTTTTCCTTTGGCCAGCGGTTGGCCTTTATGGAAGCGGTGCTGACCGGCATGGCCAAGGCGGCGGACGGCGCCTTGGGGGGCCGCCACACAGCCTTCATCCTCAAGCAGATGAAAGGTGCGGGCGTGCATGTGCTGGGGGCCAAATCCCATAACCTGTATCCCAAAGACACTCCGGATTCCCCGGAAATCAAGGCTGCCCTGGAGTGCCGCGCCCTCAGTCCCGAATCCTGGGCGCTGGTGCGCGAAAACTTCCTGCGTGCCGGGGGTGGCCCCGCCGCCAAGACGGCGGTAACCGAGCAAGTGCTGGAAATCGCCAAGCTGGGCGAGTTCCCCCTGGAGGATTTTGCCTTAGGCGAACCGGTCGTACCCGCCACAGCCATGGGCGCATTGGTGGCCTGGGTGGGACAGCAGGATCCGCGCTTTGTGGTGACCAATGCCGACGGCAACGAAGCCTCGGCCATGAAGAACATCAATGACGCCCTGAAAATCCGCCACCCCACGGAAGATCCGCTCTATAACCAGCAACCCGGCGGGCAGGTCTATGAACCCCTGAACGAGGATGCCTGCGCGGGTTTGGCGGCGGGACTGGCCCTTTTCGGCAGCCGTTCCTTGTGGCTGTCTTATGAATCCTTTGCCATCAATGGCTGGCCCATCATGCAGACAGTCGCACAGGCGATGGCGGAATTGCGGCGCAAGACCCCATCCACGGTCTGCATGTTCACCGCCGGAGCTCTGGAGCAGGGCCGCAACGGTTGGACCCACCAGCGCCCGGAGATCGAGAACTACTTTGCCGCTCAGATGCGCAACGGCAATGTCTTTCTGCTTTATCCCACGGATGCCAACGCCATTCAGGCCGCCTACGAGTACGCAGTGAACAGCGTCAACAAGTCGATGGTCATTATCGCTTCCAAAAGTCCGCTGCCGGTACGGCTGACCATGACACAGGCGCGGGAGGCGGTGCGCAAGGGAGCGGCGCTCCTGCATGATGCGGGTACGGGCAGCCGTGGCACCGTGACCCTGGCAGTGACCGGCGATATGGTCCTGCTACCGGTTTTCGCGGCCAGTCAGGTGCTGGAGAAGGAGGGATACCGGGTGCGAATCCTGTCGGTGATCAACCCTCGCCAGCTTTACCGCCCGGCAGATGTGGCCGCGCACACGGTTTCCGAGGCGGATAAGGGCTTCATGTGCGACACCGACTTCCACGACCTCTTCATCGGGGAGGTGCTGCTAGGTATCAGCGGCGGTACTTCCGGGGCGCTGGAGCCGGTGCTGCTGCGCAGCCGGGCAAGGCAGCGCGATGTGCTGGCCTGGTTGCGCGGTGAGACCACGGCCACCCCGGCCGAACTCATGGCCTTCAACGGGATTACCGTCGAGAGCATCGTCAATAAAATCCACGGCCTCGACGCCGGATAAGGATGGTAGCGGATGGTCGACGCCGACAATAAAATCATCGTCATCGATGACGACCCCACGGGTTCGCAGACGGTGCATTCGTGCCTGCTGCTCACGCGCTGGGATGTGGAAACGCTGGCCATCGCTCTGCGCGATGCGGCTCCGCTCTTTTTCATCCTCAGTAACACCCGGGGCATGGTGGGGGAGCGAGCGGCGGCGGTCACCCGCGACATCTGCCGGAATCTGCGGGTGGCACTGGATCGAGCAGCAGCGGCGGGGCGGGCGGTGCGGCCTATTCTGGTGAGTCGTTCCGACTCCACCTTGCGCGGCCATTATCCGGTGGAAACCGACGTGATGGCCGAAGAGTTGGGGCCCTTCGACGCCCATTTTCTTATTCCCGCCTTTTTTGAGGGCGAACGCATCACGCGGGACGGCGTGCATTACGTGCGCCAGAACGGTGTGGAGACGCCCGCCCATAAGACCGAATTTGCGAAGGATTCGGTGTTTGCCTTTCATCACGGCTTTCTGCCGGACTACGTGGAGGAGAAGACCCAGGGACGGATTCCGGCGGCGGCGGTGGAGCGCTTCACGCTGGCGGAGTTGCGCGCGGGCTGCCTGGGGCACCTTCTGGCCCTGAGGGACAACGTTTGCGCCGTGGTGGATGCGGTGGAACCCGCGGACCTCGCCGCCTTTGCCCGGGATTTACGGGCTGCCGCGGCACAAGGCAGGCGCTTTCTCTTCCGTAGTGCCGCCAGCCTGTTGACGGCGCTGGCGGACTTGCCGCCGCAACCTGTGGCGGCCAAGGATATGGCGCAAGTGGTGCGCGGTAGCCGGGCCGGTGCCATCGTCGTCGGCTCGCACGTGCGCAAAACCACGGAGCAACTGGAATGTCTGCTCCTGGAACCCGGCTTGGAGGCTATAGAGGTCGATGTGGACCGTTGTGCGGGCGCGCAGCGCCCTGCACAGTTGGAGGCCATTGTGCGGCGAGCGGCGGCGGCTCACGGCAAAGGGCTGGATGTCGTCATCTACACCAGCCGTGGTGAGCGCCGTTTTGCCGATCAAGCTGCCCGTCTGGCCTTTGGGGAGGCTGTGTCGGCCTTCTTGATGGAGGTGGTCCGAAGCTTGCCGGAGGATCTCGGTTTCCTCATCAGCAAGGGCGGTATCACTTCCAACGATGTCCTCAGCGACGGCCTCGCCCTGCGCATGGCGCGGGTCATGGGGCAGATACTGCCGGGCTGCTCTGTGGTGGTCTGCCCCGCCGATCACCCTCGCACCCCCCAACTGCCGGTGGTGATTTTCCCCGGCAATGTGGGGGATGCAGGGAGCCTCGCCCTCGCCCGCCGCCGCTTACGCGGCGACGCTCCTGCGTGAGGTGCCGGCCCAGCATGCCCGCGTCCCCCTACCCTACCGCTCTCCTTGCGGAATTGCAGGCGGCCTTGTCCGCGGATGCGGTCTTGCATGGTGCGGAAGATTTACGGCCATATGAATGCGACGGCCTCGCGGCAGTGCGCGAGTTGCCGCTTTGTGTGGCATTGCCCACGGACCGGGAGGGCGTACAGGCGGTCTTGCAAATCTGTCAGCGCCACGGCGTGGCGGTGGTGCCGCGTGGCGCGGGTACGGGCCTTTCCGGGGGCGCGCGCCCGCTCCGTGATGCGGTGCTTCTCAGTCTGGCCCGCTTACGTCATATTGTCGCCATCGACCGGGAAAACCGAACCGCTCGGGTTCAGCCGGGCGTGCGCAATCTGGCCATCAGCGAAGCGGCCCGCCCTTTGGGTTTGTATTACGCGCCCGATCCCTCCTCGCAGATCGCCTGCAGTATTGGCGGCAATGTAGCGGAGAACTCCGGCGGTGTGCATTGCCTGAAATACGGGCTTACCGTCCACAACATTCTGGAGCTGGATGTGCTGACCGCCACGGGTGAAACCCTGCGGATCGGCAGTCAGGCTCTCGACAGCCCCGGCTACGATCTGCTGGCGCTAATGACCGGTTCCGAAGGATTGCTGGGTGTGGTGACGGAATGCACGGTGCGTTTGTTGCCGATGCCGGAGCATGTCCTCGTCCTGCTGGCGGCCTTTTCCAGCGTCGAGGCGGCAGCGGAGTCGGTCAGCGCCATCATTGCCTCGGGCATCATTCCCGCCGGCCTGGAGATGATGGATCGGCTCGCCATCGAAGCAGCGGAGGATTTTGTCCATGCCGGTTATCCCCGCGATGCCGCAGCCATCCTCCTTTGTGAGTTGGATGGCCCGGCCGTGGAACTGGAGGAACAGCTACGAGAGGTCGAAACCCTGCTCCAACGCCACGGTGCCCGCGCTATCCGCATAGCCGAGGACGCAGCAACCCGTCTGCTGCTTTGGAAAGGCCGCAAGGCGGCCTTTCCGGCGGTGGGGCGTCTGGCTCCGGATTATTACTGCATGGACGGGACCATTCCGCGCCAGCGCCTGGCGGAAGTGCTGGAGCGAATCACCGCCTGGTCCGCCGAATATGGATTGCGGGTCGCCAATGTCTTCCACGCGGGCGATGGTAATCTGCACCCGCTGATCCTTTACGACGCGAATGCCGAGGGACAGCTGCACACCGCTGAGGAATTTGGGCGCCGCATCCTTGAACTCTGCGTGTCCGTCGGTGGCAGCGTCACCGGCGAACACGGCGTCGGCGTCGAGAAACTGGACAGCATGTGCGTTCAGTTCAACGCCGCCGAACTGGCGCAGTTGCATCGCATCAAACACGCCTTCGACCCCGAAGGTCGCCTCAACCCCGGAAAGGCCGTACCCAGCCTGCATCGCTGCGCCGAGTTGGGGGCCATGCATGTGCATCATGGCCAGTTGCCTTTCCCCGAACTGGAGCGTTTTTGACATAGATCAGAGCCAGACTTTGCAAGTGGCCGTACAAGAGGCCCACGCCAGATCCCAACCGCTCGCTATTCGTGGTGGCGGGAGCAAGACGTTTTATGGCCGCCAAACGCCGGCATGCGATCTGCTCGATCTCGGTGGCCACCGGGGCATCATCGACTACGCGCCCAACGAGCTTTTCATCACTCTGCGCGCGGGTACTTCCTTGCAAGCACTGGAGGCACAACTGGCGGAAGCCGGGCAGATGCTCCCGTTCGAGCCCCCGCATTTCGGACCCGCCGCGACCATTGGCGGGACGCTGGCCTGTGGGTTTTCCGGTCCGCGCCGTCCCTACGCAGGGTCGGCTCGCGATATGGTGCTGGGCATGCGCATCCTCAACGGACAAGGCGAAATCCTGCGCTTCGGCGGGCAGGTCATGAAAAATGTCGCCGGTTATGATGTTTCCCGTTTGATGGTAGGTGCCCTCGGCACCCTGGGCGTTCTGCTCGAGGTGAGCCTCAAGGTGCTGCCGCGTCCCGATAGTACCGTGACTCTGGTGTGGCCGATGGACCCCGTTACCGCCGTCCAACGCATGAATGACTGGGCTGGACAGCCACTGCCGCTCTCCGCTACGGCGTATGATGGTGAGCACCTGTATATACGTCTTTCCGGCACCGGAAGCGCCGTGCGGGCGGCACAGACCCGGCTGGGCGGCGAAAGGTTGCCCGATGCCGAGGCGGCGGCCTTCTGGGTGGCACTGCGCGAACAGCGGAACGATTTTTTTCAGGGGGACGCACCCTTATGGCGTCTGGCCGTGGCCCCGGCCACCCCCCCCTTGCCGCTCGGGGATCAGACCCTTATCGAATGGGGCGGCGGTCAACGCTGGCTGCGTGGTGCCCTTGATGCGACTGCCTTGCGGCAGTTGGCAGCGGAGCACGGTGGTCACGCCACCCTGTTTCGTGGTGGAAATCGCCGTGGCGAGGTCTTTCATCCCCTCGCACCACCGCTGCTGGCGATGCAACAACGGCTCAAAGCGGCCTTCGATCCGCGCGGCATCCTCAATTCGGGCCGTCTTTACGCCACCCTCTGAGGTCTGCCCATGCAAACCCATATCGCCCCCCGCTTCCAAAATGATCCCAGCGTAACCGAAGCCGATGCCATACTGCGCAGCTGCGTCCACTGCGGCTTCTGTACCGCCACCTGCCCCACCTACCAGATTCTCGGCGATGAACTGGATGGTCCGCGTGGTCGCATCTACCTCATCAAGGAATTCCTCGCCGGTGCCCCGGCCACGGAACATACCCTGGAACATCTGGACCGCTGTCTCACCTGCCGCGCCTGCGAAACCACCTGTCCTTCCGGCGTGCGCTACGCGCGGCTGGCGGAAATCGGCCGCGCGCATATTGAGGCAGAAGTGGGCCGCTCGACACTGGAGCGGCTGAAGCGCCGCCTGCTGCGCGCCATTGTTCCACATCCCGAGCGCTTCCATCTGCTGGTACGACTCGGTGACATCTTTAAGCCCCTGTTGCCGGATGCTTTGGCGCGCATGGTTCCGACCCTGCCCAAGCCCCGACTGAAGGCGCCCCGGGCCACGTTCCATGCGACGCACCGGGTCATTGCCCTCGCCGGATGCGTGCAAAGCGTCATGACCCCCTCGACCGGGGTGGCGCTGGAGCAAATACTCGGCTCCCTCGGTGTGGCTGTCGATGTGCCTGCCAGCGCCGGTTGTTGTGGTGCCCTCAGCCTGCACCTCAACGCACACAACGAAGCGCACAACTATATGCGTCGCAATATCGACGCCTGGTGGCCGCTGATCGAAGCCGGCGCTGAAGCCATTCTGGTCAGCGCCAGCGGCTGTGGCAGCATGGTCAAGGAATACGGGGAAGCATTACAAAACGACCCGCACTATGCTGAAAAGGCTGCGCGTGTCGCCGCTCTGGCCTGCGATCCCAGTGAATGGCTCCTGGAACGCGCCGGGGAAATTCCTTTCGTGGCCGCTAATCGCGGCACAGTCGCCTTCCATGCGCCCTGTTCTCTGCAACATGCCCAGCGCTTGCAAGGCAGGGTCGAAACGCTCTTACAACAAGCCGGCTACCAATTAACCAATGTTCGAGATAGCCATCTTTGTTGTGGTTCGGCAGGCAGTTACTCTATTTTGCAGCCTACCCTATCCCAGCAGCTACGCAATCAGAAACTGGAGGCTTTGCAGGCAGGGCAGCCGGACTGCATCGCCACGGCCAACGTGGGCTGCCAAATACACCTTCAAAGCGGCAGTGAGACACCGGTTTGCCATTGGCTGGATCTGTGTGCCGATGCCCTGGCTCCTCTGTTGGAGGATTGTAGCGACTGATCCACAGGTGGCGATGAAGTCGCCGCCATCGTGAAGATGGCGCCCTCAACCCGACCGTAACGCCCCCGTGCGGTAAAACACCCCGGCCATCATCAGCACCTCCACTATATCCAATCCTACCGTCACTACTGCCTTCTACGTAATAGCAACTAGAGTGCCGATCCATAACCCATTTATATAAGTAAAACATCATGGTTAAAAATCTTAACTTATTATTTATCGATGTACAGGTTACTGTTCACTTCGCAAGACTGTAGCAAATGGTCACCGAGCTACATTTCTGACTTCACGCAGGAGTTGTGAATGATTGCATCCTCTCTTCTTATGTTGGTTGCACCATGGCCATTGCTATTGGTGGGTTTACTTGTAGGAATCCGCGCGGACCATCATGCGCGCTGGGTCAAGACGCTGAGCAACGGTGCCAATTGGTTTGCACTGCTTTGTAGCATCGCTGCTACGACAATATATTTGGCGATAATACAGCATTCGCAGACCCTACTGTCGATCCATCTTCCATGGGAACTAGGCTCATTTGCGGTCCGAGTATTGATTAATCCGTTGACGTTCGTCATGTTCGTGTTGGTCTCCTTTATGGGAATGATTGTCTCTCGGTATTCCGCTTCGTATATGGTAGGGGACGCCCATGAGGGACAGTTCCATCGGTGGCTGAGTCTGACCGTTGGAGCATTTCTAGTACTGATTGTGACAGATAATATCTGGGGATTCTGGATTTCATTTGTCGCCGCCAGTCTGTTTTTACACCAGTTATTGATATTCTACCGCGAACGTCCGATCGCCGTGATTGCGGCACGCAAAAAGTATTTGTTTTCGCGTATCGCTGACGTGAGCCTTTTCACCGCATTTCTGCTGATAGCACGGACCACAGGAAGAGCAGAGTTTTCAGGAATCGCACAGTGGATGCACACGTGGCACGGAAGTCTTCCTGCCAGCTTGCAGATCGCAACAGGCCTGATTGTACTCTGTGCTATTTTAAAGAGCGGAATATTTCCATTGCATGGTTGGCTTATTCAGGTTATGGAGTCCCCCACGCAGGTTTCGGCACTATTACACGCAGGGCTCATTTATACCGGGGCATTCCTTCTCTTGCGTGTCAGTCCCATGATCACCCACGTAAGCTGGGCCTGGACCGCACTCATTCTTGCGGGACTTTTATCTGTAACAGTGGCATCTCTCATGATGATGACGGAAACCAATATCAAAGAATCACTGGCGTATTCCACTTCTGCGCAGCTAGGTTTCATGCTCATGGAATGCGGTTTGGGTTTGTACAGTATCGCCGTACTCCATATTATCGCTCACTCCGTCTATAAGGCGCATGCGTTCCTGTCTTCCGGAAGTGTGGTAGACAATTTCCGTGGACCGACGATCCAGAAGCTCACTACAACGCAAACGCTCGGACGAGCGGAATTGGCAATTGTTATATCAGGGATAGTGACCTTTGTAGTTGCCATGGCATTTGGCATCGATTTGCAAAAGCAACCTACTTTGCTGACGATCGGCGCCATCGTCGCCATTGCGATGGGTCAGCTTCTGCTGCAAGCCCTCAATAGGTCCGGAGTCGGAGCCGGCACATTGCTTTCCCGAGTGGCTCTGTTAAGCATCATGGTCTGTTCAGCCTATTTTGGGCTGCATGATCTGTCTAGCGACTTGCTGGGAACCAGCATTCCCAGTGATACCGTGCAGGCTGATCGTATTCCAATCTGGTTACTGGCGCTTATCGTCGTGGCTTTTCTTTCCTTGTTGCACATTCAGCAACTTTTGCCCCGTCTGCAGAAGTCGGCTTTTTGGCAGGCCGTATATGTGAACCTATATAATGGACTGTATGTTGATCTTGTTTTTAGCCAGATGGCCTTTCTGCACGCATCGAAGATAGGAAAAACGGTGGACGCGGCAAATCCACAAGTTCGGTTCCCGGAGGAGTAGGCATGCCAACACCAGCGACAATAAAGTCATATCAGGACATCAAAGCGAACATTGAGGGAGCATGCCAGAGAATTGCTCCACTCTGGCCGCTCAAGCACTTTGTTGCAGTAAATCCATACGTTGGCTTGCGCGATCAACCATTTTGGCGAGCGGATCAGACGCTTCGCAAAATCACTGGCAAGGGACTGACCATGCCCCGGCCATATTATGAAGAACAGATCGCCAACGGACGGATCATCCAAGAGGATTTAGACGAAGCACTGAAGCAAATGCACAGCAATTGGAGTGTTACCCAGCTCAAGCAGGTGATGAAACAACGATCGGCAAGCCGGAACGTGCCCTTTCCGGTCTTCGCGGATGCCATGTTTGCCGATGATCGTCGGGATTGGCCAGGCTTCGTTGTGGAAAGGATTAGCCAATATTGCGCGGCGTACTTTGACGAGGGGCAGGCCACATGGAGCATGCCGTGGCGCGATGACCCGATGTATCAGGCTTGGTTAAAGTTCATGCATTTCGACAAGAGCCCGCGAATGGTCGGTTTGCGCGGGATTGGAGAAGCGGCCGCCGCACTCCCGGCAGCCGCTGAAACGGCCATTGCCTTGGCTCTGAAGGAACTCTCCGTCCCGTTCGATCTGATCGATGATTATCTCTTTGCAGCACTCCTGAGTATCGGCGGCTGGGCGGGTTGGGCTAGATATTTGCGTTGGCAGGCCGAATTGAAGGGTGAGACCGATCAATCCTTGCGTGATCTTCTCGCCATCCGCGTGTGTTGGGATGCCATTCTTCACAAGACCTGCGCAGATATCGCCGTACGAAAACAATGGCACCTGATGTTGCACACCCAACAAAATAGGGCGATAGAAAAACCGTCGGAGCATGTTGATGCCATTTTGCAAACCGCGCTGGAGATCGGCTATCAGCGGTCATTAATCAAATCACTAAAAGAAGCATCGAGGCCAAGCAATACAGTCATTGAGCGACCCGTGGCGCAGGCTGCGTTTTGCATAGACGTGCGCTCCGAAATCATCCGCCGGGCACTGGAAACAGTGGCTCCAGGCATTCAAACCTTGGGCTTTGCGGGTTTCTTTGGCGTACTCATGGAATACGTCCCATTCGGTTCGAATGCGCCTAAGGGGCATCTCCCAGTCATTTTCAATCCGCCTTATCGGGTGTGCGAGGACCTGAGTCATGCAAGCGAGGATGAAACGCAACGGCATGCCGCAAAAAGGCAATTACGCCTACGGGTAGCCACCGCCTGGAAGAGTTTCAAAACATCAGCAGTGTCGACTTTCACCTTTGTGGAAGCCACCGGGTTGCTATATGCCCCGAAGCTTTTCGGTGACAGCATGGGTTGGACTCGCACCGTACCCCATCCGGACGAAAGGGGCCTTGATAGTGGGACGAAACAGAGATTGCGCCCACGCTTGATCGCTAGCGGTAACGGTAAATCCAGTGCGAAAAGTACCGGAATACCAGAAACTGAGCGGGCGGGTGTCGGAGAATTCATCCTTAAAAACATGGGGCTGACGCAGACATTCGCACGCCTGATCTTGTTGGCAGGCCATGGCAGCACTACGGTCAATAATCCACAGGGGACTGGACTCGATTGCGGTGCTTGTGCCGGGCAGACGGGAGAAGCCAGTGCCAGGATTGCGGTAACCTTGCTAAACGATCCGGCGACCCGCCGGGGTCTTGAGGAAAAAGGGCTTAAAATTCCGAAAGACACCTATTTTATCGCCGGATTGCATGACACCACAACCGATGAAGTGACGATCTTTGATACGGAAGATTTGCCGACAACACACGCCAAAGATCTGGCGCAACTCCGCCAATGGCTGGCGGATGCGGGTGAGCTTACGCGGTTGGAGCGCGCCACCCTGCTGGGTACGGCCTCTCAAGCTCCTGAGGTGGTCACGCGCGATATGCGGCGACGCACTCGGGACTGGGCCGAAGTCAGACCCGAATGGGCACTAGCAGGCAACGCCGCTTTTATCGCAGCCCCCCGCCAGAGGACAAGGGGTGTTGACTTGGAAGGTCGGGCTTTTTTGCATGACTATGACTGGCATAAGGACGCGGGCTTCTCCACATTGGAGTTGATTATGACCGCACCCATGGTGGTGGCAAACTGGATCAACATGCAATACTACGGCTCCATGGTAGACAATCTGCGTTTCGGCAGCGGCAATAAAGTGCTACATAATGTCGTTGGGGGATCTATCGGCGTTTTAGAGGGGAATGGAGGAGATTTGCGTGTCGGTTTTGCCTTGCAGTCCCTGCACGACGGTAAGCGTTGGATCCATGAGCCGGTCCGTCTCAACGTGGTGATTGAGGCTCCGCAGGCAGAGATGGAGAGCATCATTTCCCGCCACATTCTCGTCCGAGAACTGGTGGATAATGGTTGGCTTTATCTCTTCCAAATTGATGATGATGGCAGTGTTTACCGTCGCGTATGCGACAAGCAGTGGCCACGGATGACGTGAAAATTTCTGCCGCATTGCAAACCTGGTCTTGCTAGAGACAGCCATTGGAGGGAAGATGCAAGATATGTGTAAGAGAGCCGTCCAACGCCGGCAGGAGACGCAAGCCACAATGGAGATTTCTTTTTTATGACAGCGCTAGAAGACTCTTCCCTGCCAAGACGGGTTTTTCAGCAACGCGCGTTGCTTACCGGGTTGCTGTACGAGCCAATGCGGCGCCTGGCAGATGCATGCAGTCGTGTGTGGGGTGACCGTCCAAAAATGGAGACTGCATTGAGCGAGGCATTCTCCAACGTACCGTACTGTAAGTTTTTATATGTGTTGGACACCGGCGGAGTGCAGATAACGTCCAACATCAGCCGTGAAGGTCTGCTCGCCGAGCACTTTGGCCGGGATCGATCGGACCGGCCATATGTCAGAGAAGCCTTGCTGGCTGCCGAGTATTCTAACAAATATCGTGAAGCGCAGTATCAGCAGTGGCCCTACATACGAGAAGGGGTCCAAGCTGTCGACTTTCTGTTGTGCGAAGCCTATATCAGTCTGCATGCGCTACGGCCTTCGTTGACCGCCGTCCAATTTGTGCGTGACACCGACGGCACACTTCTCGGTTTCATCGGTGCGGATTTTGCCTTGAGGGACTTGCCTCAGGCAGGCGAAATATACGAAGAGCCCCGGTATCCCCGGCGGTTTGAAGGAGACCCATTCATATCGGATACGGCCGATACGAAGATGCGTTCCGAAAGCAAAATGGATAGACATCTGGATACCGTGCTTAGTGTCGTGGAAGAATTGATACTCGTACATGGTGTATACCATATAATTCTCCATTTCTCTAGCAGCCAAGCCATACTCTGGGTGATGGATGATCCGTATCGGTACCGTCTGCTGACTATAGACGAACTGATAGACCCCAATATTTGCTTGGCGTATCCCAAGCGTCCATATCCGGATGAAGCTGTGGTACCCCAGCAAGAGGTCCGGAAAATATTGAGCAATTTACGAACATTGAGATTTATGCAAGGAATATTTTATTTGCGCTCAGGATCTGTCAACATCTTTAACGGCACCGTAGGGTTGACATTTTCCTCCGATTGCTCTCATTATATTTCGCATGACGACTTTCTCAAAAGAGATCATACGTTATGGAATAATGGTTGATGGCCAAAAGACGGTCACCAAGCAATAGCACAGCATAAATAGGTAAATATCTCCCGGCAAAACCGGGAGCTTTGCCCCATCTCTGCTGGATGCTAGATTCCTGGAGGTGTTGGCCAAGCAGCCCTGCCTGCGACCGGAACAGATCAAAATCACCGAATCGGCGCCTTTGCGCGCCATGCAGAGAGCGCAAAGCCGCCGGGTCGCCTGATATCGCCTGGTATTGCCAGGCCACAAACCGGTTGGAGGCCCCATGGTTCGTGTCTCTTCAGCGGTCTTCCTTCGCCCATTGCCGTAACGCAGAAGGGCGGTGAATGTATATCTTGAGTTTTTCAACCGTGATCAAATGCTCCTCTCGCAATCGCTTCAACACACGAGAAAATGTTTCCGGGGTTAAACCTAGTCGCGCCGCGATCATGGCCTTTTTGGCAGGTAGAAGCAAACTCACGGGAGAATTTCCCGATGGGCAAAGTTCCAGCAGATATCCTACAACCCGTTGGTCAGCGGATTCCACAGTAAGATGTCGCAACTCCATTATTAAATGACGTAAACGCAGACTCAGTCTGCCCAACATTTGCAGCATCAGCTCCTGATGCTGCTGTAGGGTGACGAGAAATATCGTAAGGGGAATTTCCAGAACCCGGCTCGGCATGGCCGCTATTGCCTGCACAGGATAACGATATCCCAAAAAGGCTACAGCTTCTGCAAAAAGGTCTCCGCCTTGCAAAATATCAACTATTTTCTCGTGGCCGTCAGCAGCCGACGTCACCAGCTTCACTTGTCCATCCAGAAGAAAATAGAAAGCGGTAGCTGCATCGCCTTCGAGGAAAAGGATTTGCCCGACACTCATCTCCAGAACACGTGCGCCCTTAAACAAATGCGAAAGGTCCTCATCCGACCAGACAGAGAATATTTCTGTTCGGCGCAATCGCTCCATTTCTGTTAACTCTACTTGGCCGATTGTCATCAATCTGGCTTTTGGGCGAACAAAACCGTGTCTAAAACCATCTTTACCCCATGATGCGGCTTTTACGGACCATAACTCAGCCTGTTATGTGCCTGCGGGTGGCGTCTCGCAGGCGGATTCAGCCGCCGGATTCCAGACAATTGATCGGGATAGGCGGAGCGTAGTGTGACGTTAAATACGTTACGCCGAATCTCCGGGCAGGGTCAATCGCCTGTCTTTTGCTTAGGGTTTCCCGTCGACGATCATGAGGAAGTGGCGCAGCCACTTGATTGAAATCAAGGATGGTCCTGATCACAGCAGATATTGTTGACAAACAAGCACCACAACCTCAGGAGACACCATGATGTTTTGCTATCAATGCGAACAAACCACCCGCAGCCCCGCCGGAATAGGCTGTACCAGTGAGCCGGGAACGTGCGGCAAGGATGAGGCCACTGCCGGTCTGCAGGACATTCTCACGCACCTTATGAAGGGCATTGCCCAGTATGCGCGCCGGGCGCGGGCGATGGGTGTTGCCGACAGACGTACGGACGACTTCATTTTTTATGGGCTTTTCACCACGCTCACCAATGTGAACTTCACTGCCACACGTTTTGTCCACCTGATCCAGGAGGCCAGCAAAAGGCGTGAACGGATCAAATTATTGTACGAGGAAGCGGCGCGAGAGCAGGGCAAGACTCCCGAAATCCTGTCCGGTCCGGCCCTCTTCCAACCTGCCGATAGTCTGGAACAACTGCTGCGTCAAGCCCCTAGCGTCGCCATAAACGCCGACGTAGAACATCTCGGATCCGATGTGATCGGTGCTCGTGCCCTCATCCTCTACGGCATGAAAGGCGTAGCCGCTTATGCTCAACATGCCCGCGTCCTGGGTTATCAGAGCGACGAAGTCGATGCGCAGGCAGAGGAAATCCTGGACTACTTGGCAAGTAATCCAACGGACCTCGATGAAATGTTGGAAGAATCATTGGAAGTCGGCCGTTTGAACCTGAAGGTGATGGAGTTGCTTGACGTTGCCAATACGGACAGTTTTGGAGCGCAGGAAATTACCTCTGTGCGCATCTCCCCGATCCAGGGCAAGGCAATCCTGGTCAGCGGTCACGATCTCCATGATCTCAAACAAATCCTGGAGCAGACCAAGGATCAGGGGATCAATGTTTACACCCATGGGGAGATGTTGCCAGCCAACGCCTATCCCTTGCTCAAGGCATACCCTCATCTGGCCGGGAATCTAGGGGGAGCATGGCAAGATCAGCAGCGTGAATTTGCAGATTTCCCTGGGCCCATTGTCATGACTTCCAACTGTATCATTGAGCCGGGCAGAAGTTATAAAAATCGAATTTTTACCCTTGGCCCAGTGGGGTGGCCCGGCGTCCGCCATATCGACAATGGGGATTTCACCCCGGTGATCCAGGCCGCCAAGGCATTACCGGGATTTACTGCCGATGCAAAAGAGCAGCGTATCACCATCGGTTTTGGGCATCACACTCTCCTGGGTGTGGCGGATAAAATCGTCGATGCGGTGAAACACGGAGATATTCGCCACTTCTTCCTCGTCGGTGGGTGCGATGGTGTTTCTCCGGCGCGCAACTACTTCACGGAGGTGGCGGATAATGCCCCCGCCGATTCGGTAGTGATGACCCTGGGATGCGGTAAGTATCGATTCAACAAGCATGAATTCGGAGATATTGGAGGCATCCCCCGCCTGCTGGATATAGGCCAGTGCAATGATGCCCACTCCGCCATCCGGGTAGCGGGTGCCCTGGCCGAGGCATTCAATTGTGGGGTCAATGACCTGCCGTTGTCGATCATGCTCTCCTGGTTTGAACAAAAGGCTACCGCCATTCACCTTTCCCTGCTGGCTCTGGGTATCAAGGGAATCAAGCTGGGGCCCACCCTGCCTGCCTATCTCACACCAACTTTGGTGCAGAAGCTCCAATCACGTTTCGATCTTGATCTCGATCTTATTGGCGAGGCGCAAGCGGATTTGCAGACGGCTCTGGCGCATACGGCATAGCACAATGGAACGCCGCTTCGTTCTGCAACGGACGAAGCGGCATAAGGATGAGCACATCATGACCAACTACGATATCACTATCCATACCCGTGATAAGCAACAGGTGTCCTTCGTCTGTTCTGAGGCGGAAGATTTACTCTCTGCTGCGGACCGGGAAAGTATCCTGCTTCCTTCCCAATGCCGGAAGGGAACTTGCGGAGCCTGCGTGGCCACCGTTACCGCAGGCACTTATCACCTGGGTGAAGTCAGTATGGAAGCCCTGCCAGAGAAAGCGCAGGCACGAGGCGATGTACTTCTGTGCCGTACCTATCCGCGAGCGGATCTGATTCTGGAGGCGCCTTATGACTACAACTACATCCGCTTTGAGCGCATCCCGGAGCGCGAGGCAGAAGTAGTGGACGTCACTATGGTGGCTACGGGTACGCGACGACTGTTATTACGCCTGCAACCTGATGAGCAAGGGGGAGCTGCGGAATTCGAAGCTGGGCAATTTATGGAAATCCAGGTACCTGGCAGCGATGCGCGTCGCGCCTATTCTCTAGCCAACAACACCAACTGGAATGGCGACCTGGAATTTTTCATCACGCTACGACCAGGTGGTGCCTTCTCTACCTATCTGGAATCCGCCTTGGTGGGCGATCGCCTGAACATACGTGGACCACTGGGAACCTTTACCCTGAGAGAAAACGGCCTGCGGCCACGTTGGTTCATTGGTGGCGGGACAGGTCTCGTGCCGCTACTGTCGATGCTGCGACGCATGGCAGATTGGGGAGAAATGCTTCCGGCACGTCTGTACTTCGGCGCAAGATATGAAGACGAACTCTTCTGTCAGGAGGAAATCCGTCAGATCCAGGATAAACTTCCCCAACTGCAGGTGAAGATATGCCTTTCACGTCCTGGCAATCACTGGGTGGATTATCGAGGCAGCGTGGTGGATGCCTTGCGCGACGATCTGGGAAGTCTTGCCACTTTACCGGATCTGTATGTTTGCGGATCAACGCGATTGGTCCAGGGGGTGACGGAATTAGCTCTGAGCCAAGGGTTGCCGGACTCCTGTTTGCAGTTCGAACGGTTTTTGTCCGCATAGGAGCTATGATCGAAACTGGTGTATAGACGGGTTACAAGTGACTTGAGCAAGGTGGCGTACTGTTGCTACAAAGGGTTTGCAGGCCAAGTGAGCAACGTAAGGAGTACGCCGTGGAAAAGAATACCGTATTTGAGGGTGGTATGGGAGAGTTGGGCCTGGGCATCGAAGGCGTACTTCGGCGAGCGGCACGTTCCCTGATCGAACAGGCCATAGAGACAGAGGTGGCCGTATTGCTGGAAGAGTTTTCTGCTGTACGGATGGTCCAGGAGCGTCTGGTGGGTAAGTATTTCAAGCGTTGGAGCTTCACTCCGCAACGTCCTGTCAAAAGGGCGTTGGAGCAGAATCCAGAAGCGGTCCGTCAGTGGTTGGAGCAGGATTATCCCCGCCTACGCGCGCAAGCGGCCCAAGAGGGAGCGGTGATTTATTGGGGGGACGAGACGGCCGTCAAGGAAGATGCCCATTGGGTGCGCGGGTATGCTCCTCGGGGACAAACGCCGGTATTGGCTGTTCCCGCCCGATGGACCACGCTATCCATGATCTCGGCGATTTCTCCGCAGGGCAAAGTCGCTTTCCAGATTGTCGAAGGCAGCATGGATGCGGAGCGTTTCATCGCTTTTCTCACGGCCTTGATTCAGAATGCGCCCAAGAAAATCTATCTGGTAGTCGATAATCTGCGTGTGCATCATGCCAAGATGGTAACGACTTGGCTCGCGGATAAAAAAGACCGTATTGAACTGGCCTTTCTGCCGCCCTATGCGCCGGAATCCAACCCCGACGAATACCTGAATCGGGACTTCAAAACGGCTCTACGTGTCGGCACGGTCAGCACTGAGAAAAACTCGCTGATAGCCAAGGCAACAGCCTTCATGGAGCGTCTGCGCCAAATGCCGCACCAGGTCACCAGCTATTTTCGCCACCCTTCTGCCCACTATGCTATGTCGGATATTTAAGTGCCTGGTTAATAATCACAAACCGGGGAAAGTGCGGGCACCCAGTCTTTCTGGATGCGTTCGGGGTGGGCATACAAAGTCATGCGATCATTCCGGGCGAAACCAATCAGGGTAACACCATGGCTTTCAGCCAGCTTGATAGCGAGACTGCTGACCCCGGAAATAGCCGCAATCACCGGAATACCAAAGCCAATGGCTTTGAGGACGATTTCAAAACTCAGGCGCGAGGAAATCCCCAGCACATTGACTTCGCCGGGCCTCAGCCCATGCTGAATGGCTGCACCAATACTTTTATCCACCGCATTGTGGCGACCAATATCTTCGCGCACCAGATAATCCCGTTGATAGCCGAGAATGGCTGCATGGGCTGTCCCGGTACTGTGGTTGAGCGCCTGTCGCTCCTGCATCTGGACCATGAGAGTGCGGATGGAGGCCGGATTGCAGCAAAAACTGCTTTCCAGTGGCGCAAAGGGAATGAGCCCGGCCAGGAGTGGTGTCCCGCACAAGCCGCAGGCACTTCCGCCAAGGACGTGACGACGCTTGTGTTGCGCGCGTTCTGCAGCTGCTGCCGTGAGCTGGAGGTAGATGGCCCAGGCGCCATTTTCGGTCATCCGTTCCCAGGCGATAATTTCCTCGGGGCCGTGAATAATGGCTTCGCTCCACAGAAAACCCATAAAGAAATCATCCAGATGCTCCGGCGTCACCATCATCACCGCATAAGCCTGACCGTTGATGACAATGGATACTGCCCGTTCTTCAAGGACAGCTTCCTGGTGGGCAACCGATAACCCTTTTCCGGTCAGCAGGGTCGCTGCTGACCAGCCGATGCAACTATCTAATTCGCCATGGATGCGCATAAATCCTTTCCTTTCTGGGTAAGAAGGATCACAGCACGACCACGTTGTTCGCTTTGGGTCAGATAACCCATACCACCCCAGCTTTCATTTTCACCAAGCAGTAACAACAGACGTTCCAGTTGACTACGCCGCAAATTCATCTGTTTCCCTATTTTTGCCAGAGAAATGACCGGTTCATTACACAGTGCTTGCAGCAGAGCGATGACCCAATCCTCCGTGGCCGATTCTGGAACAGACTCAGTCGTCACGCTTGGTCACCGCGTGAAAGGTCACCCGAATGGATTTGGAAGTCGGGGTGTTGGCTCGGTCTGCATGGCTGGACAGAGGAACCAGCACATTCAGTTCGGGATAGTAACCCGCCACACAGGAGCGGGGAATATCATAAGGCAGCAGGCGAAAACTCCGGGCAACGCGCTCGCCGTCAGTCCAGTGCGAAATAATATCCACCAGCGAATTTTCTGCAAAACCCAATTCAGCCATGTCTTCCGGATGCATGAAGCAAATATTGCGGGCACCTGATACCCCCCGGTAGCGATCTTCATACCCATAAATAGTGGTGTTGTACTGATCGTGACTACGAATCGTCATCAGATTGAAAATCCGCGCCGTACTTTTGGGAACAAAGCGGCCTTCAGTGATGTGATGCAATGGCTGGGCAATAAACTGAGCCTTGCCGGATGGCGTTGTCCAGCGTCGGGAGCGAGGCGGCAGATCGAGATGAAACCCTCTGGGTTGATGGACCCGGGCATTGAAGTCCTCAAAACCCGCAACCACTCTTGAGATGCGGTCGCGAATCCGGTCGTAATCCTCTACCAGGGCGCGCCATGGAGTTTTGCTGTTGGGCAAAGTGGCTTCAGCCAATTCGGCAATGATGGCACATTCGGATTTCAGTTGTGGGGAAGCCGGCACCCGAATTCCCTGGGAAATGTGCACCATGCTCATGGAATCCTCAACGGTGATGCCCTGGGGCTGACCATTTTGAATATCTATTTCCGTCCGACCCAGACAAGGGAGAATCAGGGCATTTTTCCCGTGAACCACATGAGAACGATTGAGTTTGGTGGTCACATGTACGGTGAGTTCACAATGGCGCAATGCTTCATGTACGCGCTGGGTATCCGGGGTAGCGTTGGCAAAATTGCCTCCCATCCCGAAAAACACCTTGGCCTCGCCTTTTTCCAGGGCGGCAATACTGCCAATGACGTCATGGCCGGGTTCTCGGGGCGGCTCAAAACCAAACTCCTTACCCAGACGATCCAGAAAATCGGCAGCGGGACGTTCCCATATCCCCATGGTGCGATCGCCCTGAACATTACTATGCCCGCGAATGGGGCAAGCTCCGGCTCCTGGCTTACCCATATTCCCTTTCAATAGGAGCACATTGACCAGCATTTGAATGGTAGCGACGGCATGCTTGTGTTGGGTGATGCCCATTCCCCAGGTGATGATGCTGGCTTTGCCCGAATCATAAATTTTACCGATTTCCATAAGCTCGGCATGGCTGAGACCGCTTTCTGACTCAATTTCTGCCCAAGGGGTATCCAGGGCAATTTTTTTCAGAGCATTAAAACCTTCGGTATGGATGTCAATAAAATCCTGATCCAGAGAGCCCTGCTCCAACAGATAACGCGCTATGCCGAGGGCAATGGCATAGTCGCCGCCAATGCGGGGCTGATAATAATGGGTGGCGATTTCGGTCCCATGATTGGTGAGCATCTCGCCGGGATCCTGAGGGTTCACAAACCGCTGCAGGCCGCGTTCCCGAAGCGGGTTGAAAACCAGAATCCGGCAGCCGCGCTTGGCCGCATCCCGCAAGGTGCCCAGCATACGCGGGTGATTGGTGCCAGGATTATGACCAAAGAGGAGCAGTGTGTCGGCATGGTCAAAGTCTTCCAGGGTGACAGTACCTTTGCCAATACCAATAGATTCAGGCATTCCGAGACTGGTAGGTTCGTGACACATGTTGGAGCAGTCCGGCATGTTGTTGGTACCAAACTCACGGACAAAAAGCTGATAGAGAAAAGCTGCTTCGTTAGAAGTTCTGCCGGACGTATAAAAAATAGCCTGGTTGGGGGATTCGAGCGCGTGCAGGTGACGGGCTATTTGGGCAAATGCCTGCTCCCAGGAAACGGGTTGATAATGGTCGCTGGCTGCATCATACATCATCGGTTCCGTCAGGCGGCCGAATTCTTCCAGATCATAATCACTTTGCTGGGCAAGCCAGCGCACGGAATGCCGGGCAAAAAAATCGGCCGTTACGCGTTTGCTGGTGGCTTCGGCAGCAACGGCCTTCACCCCGTTTTCACAAAATTCAAAGGTGGAGTGGGCATCGGGGTCGGGCCAGGCGCAGCCCGGGCAATCAAAACCTTCGGCCTGATTGGACTTCAGCAGCAGGGCAGTTCCTGCCGAGAGAATGCCTTGCTGGCGCAGGCTCTGCATGGAAGCGCGAAGCGCCCCCCAGCCTCCCGCTGGTTGACGATATGGATGGAATTTCAGCTCAGACATGGTTTCTCCTTGTGAAGTATCACCGACTTTCAGGGCAGAAGACCGGCATCCTGCGCGGCCAATGCGCCTACGGCAGACCAGTCACGGGTGGCACCGCCCTCAGCAGCAAGGCGAATAAAGCGATCACGCAAGAGGCTTGCAAGAGGCAGAGGGACATCCAGATTTTCCGCTGCTGCCAGAACCAGACGCATATCTTTCTGGCCCAAGGGCGCGGCAAAGCCTGGAGGCGTAAATTTCCGGTCGGCAAGCAGTGCACCATAGTTTTTGTAGAGGGGCACATTGAACAGGCTAGAGGTCAGCAGATCCAGATAGGCATGGCGGTCTACCCCCCCTTTTTCCACCAGCGCCATGGCCTCACCCAGCGATTCAATGACCGAAGCAATCAAAAAATTACCACTGAGTTTGACCAGATTGGCCTTTTCCGGTGCCTCTGCCACCACAAAGCTGCGTTGACCTATCACGTCAAAAAGTGTTTGCAGACGGGTAATGAGTTCCGGTTTTCCCGCCAAGACCAGGAACAGCTTGCCAGCAGCCGCAGCATCGGGTCTTCCGAAAACCGGCGCGGCCAGATACTCCTGTCCGGCTTTGGCATGGGCTGCGGCCAGTTGCGCTGAAAGGGCAACACTGATGGTACTGCAGGACACATGCACGGCCCCCGGCCGCAACTGCGTTATCAGGCCGTTTTCTTCCAGAACCAGGGATGTCACGGCAGGATCATCGGCGAGCATGGTGAATACCACATCGGCATCTGCAAAGTCCTGAAGATTGCTGGCGGCTTGTGCACCTTGGTCCGCAAGAGCCTGCATTTTTTCGGGAGTGCGGTTGAACACCTTGATATTCTCTCCGGAAGTTAGCAGTCTGGCCGCCATTCCCGAACCCATCTGCCCCAATCCAATGAAACCTACTTGCATGATGACCTCCTTCACTTGTATCCGTTACATACCGACCGGTCGGCATAGATCTTAGTTAGAGTTACTGTTTCCGTCAACAATGGGCCTTGTCCAATATGAAATGAGTCTGAAGGGTGGATCGTGTTTCCAACATGAAATGAGTCTGGAGTGAGCTGCAACGGAATCGGGCTCCGTTCATGATGGAGGGATGGTGATCCGCTATCTGATGAAAATCAGTGGTTACTTCCGTCAGCAGATCACCCGGCTGATTGCCCAGTATCGCCAACACGGTCGGTTACAGCGCCGCCAGCGCACCGTGGCTGGTTTCCAGCACCAGTACACCGCCAAAGATATCCGCCTGCTGGCGGCGATGGATGAGCGCCACGACACGTCCTGCGGTCAGGCCATCAAGAAGCTGTGTGAGCGCGCCTGCGCGGTCTTCGGTCAGGCCGAGTATGAGCGGCTGGCCTCGATCTCCGTGAACCACCTCTATAACCTGAGAAAATCCACCATCTACACTCGCCAGCGGCGCCACTTTGCAAAGACCCGACCCAAGCCGTCAACGCTCGGCGAGCGGCGCCAACCCCAGCCCAACGGTCGACCCGGCTATATCCGCATCGATACGGTTCATCAAGGCGACTTGGACAAACAGAAAGGCGTGTATCACATCAACGCGGTGGATGAACAGACACAGTTTGAGATCGTCGTGAGCGTCGAGAAAATCAGCGAGCAGCACCTCATTCCGGCCCTGGAACAGCTGTTGGACAGCTTCCCTTTTACCGTGCTCAGCTTCCACTCCGACAACGGCTCGGAATACATCAACAAACGGGTCGCCGAGCTGCTGGAGAAACTGCGCATCGAGTTCACCAAGTCCCGCTCACGTCATTCCAATGACAACGCCCGGGCCGAAAGCAAAAACGGCGCCGTGGTGAGAAAGCTATTCGGTTACAGCCATATTCCATAACGCTGGGCGGCGCTGATCAACACCTTCAACCAGCAACACCTCAACCCCTATATCAACTTCCACCGCCTCTGCTTCTTCCCGGAAACCCGCACCGATACCAAAGGCAAACAACGCAAGCTCTACCGCTACGAAAACATGATGACGCCCTATGACAAGCTCAAGTCACTGCCCCAGGCAGAAGGCTATTTGAAACCCGGGGCGGTTCAGTTTCCTCCAAAAGGCCTAAAGCCCCCCTTGAAATCATCTGAACTCGTACCCATAACGTTGCATGCCAGAGTCCAGGCGTACAGTCGCTTGGCTGGCGTCCTATTGATGCCCGTGAAGGAGGTGTAAAATGGCAAATGAAGTTTCACGTCCGGTGGTCAAGAGTGTTCGTCAGGTAGAACCTTTGGAAAACTTAATAGAAACAGTGTGGCCTGGAGTATTTTCTCCTTTCATTACCCGACAGGCCACGCAACCCCAAATCGCGCATATTGATGTCCTTGATCACGATGACGCTTTTGTATTGAAGGCGGAGATTGCCGGCGTAGATAAGGATAAGCTGGATGTCCAGGTACACGGTAACCAGGTCTATATCAGTGGCGTCAAGGAAGAAGATAGCTCTCGGGAAGAAGGGAATTATATCTACCGAGAGCGTCGATATGGAGAGTTTTCTCGCACCGTGCAGCTCCCTGCAGATGTGAATGGCGATCAAACCAAGGCCATATACAAAGATGGTGTTTTAGAGTTGACTCTGCCTAAAACAGAATCTGCCAAACGCAAAAAGATTGCGATTTCCTGAGCGATAGGGGTGAGGCCTCGTGTATTTTCATGAGGTCTCACTTCCTCCATGATATCGCCTGGAACGGGTGATAACATATTGGAAATTGATAACTTCATAGTGGAACTGATCCAGATGATCGGTGTCTGATCCGATTTAGCAGAAACGGCACAGGTACAACCCTGCCAATTGTCTGGAGGACTTCAAATGAACACCCAAAAAATGGTGTTACCTGCCATCATCCTGCCGTTGTCCTTCTCTGTTCCGGCATTCGCCCAGTTGTCAAACCATTTGACGCAGGTGGCCGGTGATATATACGCATGTAAGACATCAGAGCAGGCCAGGATGCAGCATATCAATCCGGATTATCTCGTCCCGGGCTGCCGAATTTACAAACCTTCACCAGACATATCGGATTTGTGGACGACAAAGACTAACCACCACCGGGAAGCGGAAACAGGCCGTGGATAGCTCCCTTGATAGAGAGTTAAGTGTTAAGAAGCATACGATAGAGGTGCGTCATGAGAAAAATCCAATGGAAAAGACCACGCTATATAGTATCCCTTGCTGTTGCCGTTGCGTTGGGTTTCGGACTGGGAGCAACGGGATGGGTTTTTGGGGAATCAGGTCATACCATTACGCCTCTGCCCTCACCAAGTGAGGCAGAAACAAGGCCAAGATTGGTCAAGATACCGGACTTTAGCCCAATCGTAAAAAAATATGGCAACGCAATCGTTAGAATCAGCGATTCTGACACAAAAATAGTTCATGAACATCAGGGGTTTTTTAATCCATTTCCGAAAGACTCGCCGTTTTTTGGTTTCTTTCATGGGCTACCAAATTACACGCCCCCGGAAAAGGAGGTGACCAAGGCTCTCGGGTCTGGATTCATCATCTCTCACAACGGTTACATCGTCACGGCGGGACATGTCGTGAGAGGCATGCACCATATTATGGTGACCCTGAATAATCATCACGCGTATCGAGCCAAAGTGGTCGGATTATCCGTCCATTATGATACCGCGTTGCTGAAGATTCATGCCCACGATCTGCCTATCGTACAACTGGGGAACTCAAAGAACCTTCAGGTCGGTCAGTGGCTGCTGGCTATTGGTATGCCGTTTGGACTCTATAACACCGTAACCCAAGGCGTGGTCAGCGCCATGAATAGATCACTACCTCATGATAATCAGTACATACCATTCATTCAAAGCGATGTGCCCATCAATCCTGGAAATTCTGGCGGTCCGCTTTTCAACATGCGTGGACAGGTCGTCGGGATCAATGATCAGATTTATACTAACGATGGCGGCTACATGGGGTTATCCTTCAGCATCCCGATTGATACCGCGATGCGTGCCGTTCATGCATTCGAGCGCCATCAGAAAGTAAAATTTGGTTGGCTGGGTGTCGAAATTCAGTCAATGACGCCACAAATGGCGCAGGCGATGCACCTTCCGGAACCAGTAGGCGCATTGATCGCGCAGGTTATGCCCTCGAGTCCTGCGGCAAAAGCGGGCATTAAGTCCGGGGAAGTGATCGTGGCTTATGATCACCGTCCTATTTACAACGTTAGCACGCTCCCTCCATTAGTAGGTGACACACCACCAGGCAGGATTGTGCCCATCGGCATCCTCGATCACGGGAAGCCCAGGACATTGCAGGTTCAGGTCGGCGAGATGCCGCAAAAGATGCTGGTGGCTGCCGATCAACAGAGCATCGACATTCGTCGTCTAGGGGTACGCGTTGGCACCTTGGGACCAAAGGAGCAGCAGAAACTCGGGGTGGATCACGGCGTATTGATTCAGTCCGTCTATCCGGGGCCAGCATCTTTTATTGGCCTACGGAGTGGAATGGCGATTTTGTCCATCAACCAACTGCGGGTAACCAGCCCTGAACAATTGGCTCAACTGGTGAAATCTCTCCCTGCGAATACACCCATTTCCATGCGTATTCGCAATCACCATGGGAGTATTTTCGTCGTGATTACGCTGCCCACACGATAGTCGAAGTGGAGATTGTTCGGGATGTGATTATCCATTTGTTGGTGTCTCCATGGTGCCCATTCACCGCTGCTTGACAGAGCAGATTCCACAAGCAGCGGTCAGGCAATGGCAAGAAAATCATCCAGATAAACAATGGCGCTGTGCAAGGATCTGATTCATATGTATATAAATCATATAAAAAGCATAATTCTATGGACATCCGTCATGACAGGTGTTGATTTCTTCATTTCTGGCATGTCATGGCCGATGTGCTACACGACAACATCCACTGTCTTTCTGTTATTAATAGCATTTCAGGTGATGAATATTTACGTATTTCAAAAAAGAAAGAATAAATAATGCGAAATAGAGACTGGAGATCACGCGATGAGGAACAGATGGTTTCTTGAAAGACTCCGCACAAACTGGACGGTTCTTACGATTTACGAACGTTTCGAGCAGATCGTCTCATTAGTGATTTCGCTATTGCTTTCGATTCTCATCATGGCTGCTCTTTGGAACCTGATTTCCAGCGTCGCGCATCTAATCAACACGCCAGGCGCTGTAGTGCAGGAAGACCAGTTTCCAGTCGTCTTTGGATCCATCATGAGTTTATTGATGGCCCTGGAATTTAACCATACGATTTTCCATTCCATTCAACACCGTGGACAAATAGTCCGCGTGAAAACCGTTGTCCTCATTGCGATATTAGGCATTTCGAGAGAGTACATTCTGCTAGACGCAAAACCACTGCACGCCGCCATCATCGTTGGCTATGGAATTTCTATATTGTGCCTGGGAATAGTTTACTATGTTCTTGATATCAGGGAGAGCAGTAATTCGTCATTTCGATAATCCACTTTCCGCCCCTACCCTACGTCTGACTCTATTTTCAGAAAGGCGACAACTTATGTCTTGATCCCGGCCCGCGCTGGGTTTGCCCAGAATGTTGACCACCAACGTGTCCCCCTCCCACCAGAAGAACTCCTGGCTATCGTGGGACTGGCCTTGGTCCCACCGGATATCCCTTACCAACGGCAGAGATCCGTGAATCCCCGAATCGCCCAAGTCCACGAGGCTGCTCCCGGGTGCCGGATGACATACGTCTGCCAGAACGCAAGGAATGCCTGGGGGTGTGCGTGGACTCCCAAGACAAACGCCCCAACGAAAAGGGTGACGGGAGCCACGAAAAACAGGAAAAGCAGCGCCCACAGATATTGCTTGCCGTAGCCGTAGCGGACGGGTAGGAACAGGACAAAAGCGAGGGCCCTGATGGGAAGACCAAAAATATACGCCCAAAGCTCGCCGTCCACAGGCCGGGCGCGAAGCTCCGCCGCCTCGCGTTCTATCTGCTCAAGGTAATAGTCCCGCTCGCCATTAGGTTTATAACGAAAAATCGTTGCGGTCATTTCAGATATCCTGGCCCGTGGCCCTGCCAATCCCGTTGTTTGTGGTATACCGTCACGGATATCCCGCCATGTCAAGAGCAGGCCATCAATCAAAATCTCTTGGGTGACTGGAATCTATGGCGTTCTTCTGGACTTGATTTGATTTTGCCGTAGTTATTTCCTCCACATGTTTTAGAAATCTACCGGCAAAACCTTTTTTGATCCTATCCGCCACTCCCTTGGGCTGCCCCTGCATCTGTTTCAGCTGCTCGACCACATCGTCCATCGTGGCACCGCCACTCACGGCCGCACCCGGAGCCGGAGCCGCCGTGCTTCCCTGACCGCCACCGCCGGAAGGCGCGCTGACGGGTTCTGGCGCCGGAACCGCATTGACCGGGACGGGCGGCGCGTCGGGCTGGGGTTCGCCCCCTGCGAAGGGTTCGCTTGCACTCATTTCCTGATCGTTCCGCTTATCCTGGCCCGCTTCCTTTACAGTTTCCTGGCTCGGCGCCTCGACACCCTTGGATGGGTTTTGCTGGCCAGTGGATTGCGTAATGGGCGCTGGAGCCTGCACAGCCCTGGCTGCCTGTGGAGCCTCACTACCCGCCGAACCACCCATGCCGGGGGCCAGTACGGCGTTCCCTGCGCCCGCGCCGGAACTCGCGCCACCGCTTGCGGACATCGCCCCAGCTTCCGGTGCCGCCACACCAGCCGCCGCGCCGGTTTCTCCCGCGCCCGCCGCCCCGGTAAGGCCGCCTGCAAGACTGCCAGCCCCTCCGGCAGCACCGCCTCCAGCACCCGCCGCCGCGGAGAGTCCACCAGCGGCAAGCCCCCCGCCCGCAGCGGCGGCCAGGCCCACGCCAGCCGCTCCCAGTGCTACCGTACCACCAGCGATCATCCCGCCTTCCTTGGCCAGTTCTCCGCCGGAGAAGGATGAGTTACCGGACAGGAGGCTACTGGCAATGCTGGATGCCTTGCGGGGCAACAGGGCGATGAGGGCGCCCAGAATAAGCACCTCGAATCCAGCCTGCAAAGGATTCGTGACATTCTCCAGGATCGTCTGGATCAGCGGCACGATGCTGTAGGTCACCAGATACGCCAGCGCGGTCAGGATAAAAAGACGGACACCCACGTTGATGGCGTAATCGAAATAACTGCCGACATACTTGGCCGTCCAGCGCAGCCCGCCGCCGGCCAGCATGATCACGCCCAGGGCGATCACCAGGTAACTCTCGATCTGGACCATCAGAAACTCCAGGGCCATGACCAGAATGCCCACGCCCGCCAGTAGGCCAATGATCCCCGCCAGGAGGGTCTCTACCAGGAGCGATGCCGGGTTGCTGCTGGCGACCGCTTTGCCCGCAGAAGAAAAAGCCGCAGAGAAGTTACCACTGAAAATGTCGCTGAAGGTATTGCCCAGGTTGTGGGTCGCGGCAGCTATTGGAGACAGCACGATCCCGAGAAATGCCTGAAGAGCCTCCGTCGCGATCTGCCCGGGTGTCACGGCCGTCACGCCAAGCGCGTGCGCTCCACCGGCCAGACCATTGATGATGTCGGGAATCCAGGTCCCGGAGTTGTCGAGCAGGGTCAGGAAAAACCCCAGCGTCACCACCTTCTTGATGATACCGGCAAAGAGATCTTCGTGCCCACGCTTTTGCAGAACATGGTTCAGAAACAGGACGGAGAACTCGACCGCCGCCAGGACGTAGAACAGATCCGTGGCCGCCGTTTGCATGACACTTTGCCAGGGAAGAATTTTGCCTCGCAAAAGGCTTTGCACCTGACTCAACGATCCCGAACCCGCTGCGAACGAAATGCCGGGGAAGGCACCCAGAAGCATGCCCATGACCCACGGAAACCTGCGGTGTCCACGCATAAGCCTGGTCGCTCCTTACGGCAGCAATGCGGGGTTGTTCGTACCGCCGGAGAAGAGCCCATTTGCCGCCTCTTCATCCGACTGTACCGCCTGCGCCGTCCGACAGTTCTTCGCCTCGCTATCGGAAACCTTTTCCGCCTTCGCGCAGAAGGCGATTTCCTTTTTGAGCGCTGCCTTGTGGGTCCGGTAATACTGCGCGGTGTACACAGGCTGGTGTGCGCAACCGGCCAGCATGGCGCCCAGCACTGCAAGTAATAGCGCTTTTTTCATCATCATCTCCTTCAAGGCAAAAGGCTGGGGTTGTTCGTGCCACCGGAAAAGAGTCCGTCTGCAGCTTCTTGCGCAGTCACGTTCTTTTCCGCCTTCTTCTGCTTCAGATAAGCGATCTGCGCGTCCTTGCCAGCCATGGTGATCTGCTCCAGTTGCTGGATCGACTTGGTGGTGACGTTGGCCGCAGCCACGGCGGCAGCGGCCACCTGCTCCCGGCCTTGAGCTGTCTGCGCTTCATTCTGGATCGTCTGCATGGATGCATCCTGTGTCGCGAAGTTCTGCGCCGCCAGGTGCTGGGACTCCAGCGCGTCTTCCATGTCGGTGTTGGTCGTCTGGTTCCAGTTGGCATAGACGGAGGACAGATTCTGGATGGAGCTGCCAGCCCCCTGATACTCCTGCGCGAGTTCAGCGCCGATATTCTGCCCGGCGTAGCCCAGCGCCTGTGCCTGGCTATAAATGCTGGTCAGTTTCTGAATGGATCCCACCAGCGGATTCCAGATCTGGGCGTACATGGCCGCCGGCATGTTCAGGGTGTTGGCCACCATGTTCTGATAGCGCTCAATATCGTTGGCGTACATGCTGATCTGTGTCGTCACTTCCTGCGCCTGCTTCGCCAACTGCTGAACAGACGTCGCTTCCTGGACGATCTGTTCAGGAAAAGTGGCACCGGCCACTTCACTGACGGCAAAGGCGGGCGCCGGCAATAGAGCGAGGCTCACGCTCAGCATGACTGCCTTGCTTTGGATGCTCATCGAAAACCTCCCTGCGCCGATCCAGGCGCAATCATCCGGACTCCATGGGTATAGATCAGGGCTGGGTGGAGATGCCTGTCGCTTACTGCGATAGCGATTGCGTCAGCGCATTGTCCGCCTGGACGGCCTGCAATTCGGAGGATTCGGAGGATACGGTTCCACCCCCCTGCCCCACTGGGGTAATGGCCCGCAAGGACGCCTGCGGGTTCACCGAAAGGTTTCCTGCGGTGATCGCGGCGTTCTCCGCCTGCAACTGCGCCATTGTCGCGGAATCGCCGCCCAGCGCAAAAACTGACAAGGCCGCAAACAGGGACCCAAGAACCGCCACTTCGATCTGCTTTTTCATGCCCGTTCTCCCTGGTAAAGGGACTCCGCATAGCTCACCCAGCCATCCCGGATGCTGGGTGACAGCCGCTCTTTCAGCCAGGCGATCGGCCATCGATCGCCGTGCTGCGTCTTGAGCTCCACTACCCGCTTGACCTCACGTGGATCGGAGACACCGCAAAAAGCCAGGGTGACCGGCCCCATGCCAAACTGAATCCGGCGCTGACATTCGGGTGTGGACAGGTAGTAGTCCTGCTTCGGCGTGGACGCCGCCACCAGATCGATTTGCCGATCATTCAGCCCCATGTCGATATACAGGGGTCTGAGATCCGGACTGGTGGCAGCCCGGTTGGGCAGGAAGATTTTCGTCGGGCAGGACTCCTTCAGGACCGGGAGCAAGGGGCTGTTCTTGAGATCATTCAGGGACTGTGTGGCAAAAACGACGGCGGCATTCTTCTTCCGCAGTTCCTTCAGCCATTGCCGCAACTTCGCCAGAAACAGCTCGTTGTCCAGGAAGGTCCAGGCCTCATCGAGCAAAATGAGGGTGGGCCGTCCATCCAGCATCTGTTCGATCCGGTGGAACAGATACAGCAGTACCGGAACCGTTACCCGGTGCTCCGCCGGGCCGCCGTTCATCAGGTGACTCATCTCGAAAGTGATCATGCTGGCATCGGCCATCGACAGCCCGTCACTCTCGGCATCAAGCAGCTTCCCCGTTTGCCCGGTCAGGGTGTAATACTGCAAGGCATCCTTGATCCCCCGGTTCTGGATCATCTGGACCAGCGCCGTGAGCGAGCGCCCGGATTCCCGGGCCAGGCCATGCACAGCGTCACGAATGGCCGAACGCTCCGTAGAGGTGATCGTCATGCCCTGCAAGGTGGCCAACGCTTCCACCCAGTCGGCCGCAAAAGCCGCCTCGGCCGGATCATCGACGTGCTGCAGGGGTGCAAAAAACAGATCGGAGGTCGGGCCGTTCAGATCATAATGCTGCCCACCCATGGCTTCCGTGAGGGCGTAGAGACTCATGCCCTTGTCGAAGGCAATCACCCGGCTGTCGGGATAACGTTGCCATTGCGCGGCCAACAGGGCCAGGAGCGTACTCTTTCCGCCCCCGGTCATGCCGGCAATCAGGCTGTGCCCCAGATCGCCGACATGGAGATTCAGTCGGAAGGGCGTATTTCCCGTGGTCGCCGCGTACAGCAGGGGCGGAGCTTTGCGGCCGTCAGACAGATTCATCAGCGGACTCGGGCAACGCGCTTCACCGGCCCAGATTTCCGTCTTGGGCGCGAAATCCGCAACATTCAGCGAGTGCATCAGTGGCCGGCGGATGTTCTCATAGAGATGACCCGGGATGCTGCCCAGGAACGCTTCTACCGTATTGGTCGTTTCCAGGTGGGCGACATAGCCGGCATTGTCGAAGAAGGTCTTGATCGCCTTGATCCGGTCCGCGAGCACTTTTTCATCGGCGGAACGCAGCACGACGGATAGCGTGAAGTTGCCAAACTTCACAGCGCCCTCCCGCGCCTCATTGACGGCCTGCTTGGCGTCATAGGCGAGGTTCACCACCGTATCGTCGGCGGACAACTGTCCCTGGGCTTCGCCCGTCATCTTCTCCGTAAGCAGGGATTTCATGTTGGCCCGGGAGCCAAACCAGCGATCCCGGATCTTCGCCATGTCCGCCACCGCATCCGGCGGATCAAGGGGCAGGAAGCGGAGCGTGTAGCGTAGGGGAATGGGCAGGCTATGCAGGTTCTCCAGCATCTCGGGGAAGGTCATGCTGGGATAGCCCAGAACCGTTACGACGCGAATCTCTTCCCCGTCCATGGACGGCTCCAGACCGCCCACAAAATCATGGTGCCCGATGAGGGCATCCAGATACGCCGGAATCCGGGGCGCATTGACGCGATGCGTGGCGCCGGTCAGGCACTCATGGATATGGGTCAGCAGGGCGTCGGCATCCATGGCCTTCACCCGGTATCCGTGCCTGAAAATGCCCAGGATAACTTCAATCACCTGCCGGTAGCGGGCCAGCGTGTCCCGGAATGCCGCATCGGCCAGCTGCCCGGGTTGTTTACCGGCTTTCTTTTGGATCATGGACTGTACCAACTGCACTTCCGCATCAATGGGCGTTCGCCAGGCAACTGTAAGGTAATAGCGGCTGACATAGTGATGGGTTTCCGATCCAAACTGCGCCCGCCTCTCGGCCTCGATGAGGCGCGACACCGGGTCGCGAAAGGCGCACTCCGATTCGTCGATATAGCCGTCGGCCGGCTCGCGAATCGCCGTGACATGCACGCCCCAGTCCGTGCCCAGCCGGGCGATGGCGTTATTCCAGGTGGCCGAGAGCGCCTCCAGATCCTGCGTGGACTGGCTTTCGAGATCAGGCCCGTCATAGCGGAACCCCGCCAGAAAGCTCCCGTCTTTTTGCAGCGCGATGGCCATTTCCCCGGCATCCGTCTGCCAGCCATCCACCAGAAAAGCGATGTTCAACAGATCGGGAAGACCCAGGGCCTGATCGCGGTACTGTTTCAGGGAGCGCATTATTTATTCTTCCTCATGAGGTTTGCCAAGGCCTTGAGCACGCCACCAGACGCGGCACTTTGCGTCTGTTCTTTGGGGGCCTTGTATTGGACTGGCGCATAAGCGCTGGCCCCGCCCAGGTAGACGGATTGCTGGCTCCAGTGGCGACGCACGACGCCAAAGGATTGCGGGTCGTGTTTTGCGAGTGTTCGCAGAAACGACTGCCCCACTCCGCCGACGATGAGACCCACCGGGATGAACCAGAGAGAGACCAGAACCGGTATAGAGAGACAGACGAACCAAAGGGCAAATGTGGCCTCCCGCTCACCCCCCGCGACGAGCATGGGCTTGGTCAGGGAGGGGTGGAGCGGGAGACGGCGGGTATGCTCCGCCGCCATGGCCTAGAGCCCCACGACGTGCAGCGCGTGTGATGCGGCGAGGCCCAGGATGCCCACATGGCCCATCGTGGCGCCGCCGGTGATGCTGGTGGCGAGCGATTTCGCATTGGCCATGGCAATGCCCCCGACCGTCGCACCCATGCCAATCATCATGGCCTTTTTGTGTTCGCCGCCATGCCACCAGGAAAGTCCCGTCGCGACGAAGCCGCCAGCGGCGACCAGCCCGCCCAAATCCTGCATACCCGTCAGGACCGTATTCAGCGGCCCCGCAATGGGAGAAAACACACCGCCGGATGTGGACGCGAACGCCATGCCGGGGGCCAGGACCATGAGGCCCGCGGCGCTGACCTTGCGAACCCCGGAGAATATTGCCTTCAACCGCTTTTTCATGTGAACACCCTTTCGTGGACGGACACGCATTTGTCCTTGCGCGGGTATAGATCGGCGGGTTTTGGTATACCTTAGGGGGCAAGAGGATCAGGCGTAAAGGCCCGATCGCGCGCCTCTGATTCCGCCAGTCTCAAGGCGGGTGAATCACGATTCACGGCTGGGAGGCTTGATGGTACTCAAGTTGAGTTGCATTAGGAAAAACAAATGATCAATACAAAATCCATAATGATGCTGATCGACGACATGATCAGACGTCACAAACATGTTTATGCGCCTATAGTTACGGTGGTGATAAGGGCGGCTTCACTTTATGGCGTTATCGTTGTATTCGCATATCTTTTTCAAATACATTACGCTCCATCAACATTGTCTGGAGTGATAATACTTGCTCCTTATATATTTGTCGTAGGGCTTGCTGTTGTTTTATACGTTTATTTTATTGCTTCTGCTCCTGGCCTTTTTGCAAAATATTTAATGACCTCTAGAGATCTGAGACAGGCGGATGGGTGGGTCCTACCGTTTGGTATATCTATTTGTACAGTGATGTTTGTAGTATTCTTGTGGGTTGATAACGAGGGATCTTTAAGCAGGCTTATTAGCAATCTGGCCGTTACGGCGATAACCTTATTAATTAGCTTGGTGAGCTATAAAATTGCAGGACGCCATTTCAACGAAAAGAAGCTGTTGTCGCTGATAAAAGCGACTTACCTGATTATGATATTGGCAGTCATAATACCAGTATACCCGAGGTTCCTGATAGATCTCACGGGCATAGCCAAGCCCGGAGCCTATATTTATTCATCGCAAACTAAGGACTTTAACAAAGTTGATATACGATTCATCGGAGCTGAGCATCTTGTCGTTTCACCTTATCTTTCCAATGGTAATGTTTCTGGAGACTATGTGATCCTGCAAAGGAGGAATATTGCTATATTTGCAACTGTTCCGACAGATCAGCAGATGTCAATCTTCAAAAGCCTCGTAGTTAAAAAGTAATAACGAGGTGAGACTGGCAATAAATCCTATCACAGATACAAGATATACTAGGATAGACACGTTTATCCAGTAAGCTCCTATAACGAGTACCATTCTGGTGATTATAGCTATGGTAGCAGTGATCAACATGGTGATGGCATATGCTCTTTGCGTATAGTATTTGACAATCAGCGATTTGTTTATCAAGACGATAAAAAATACGAAGAGTAAAGGTGAACCAGCCGCTACTATGCCTATCCAAAGAGGACCTCCTGGTCGGTATATTTCCAAAACCGTCGGAATCGCCCATGTAATTATGAGCCACAACATCATGAACCGACTCATAGACGTCTTTGTTTGCCTATTCATTACTTACCACCTCCGATTGGCGAGAAAAACGTCACTTCGTTTGAGGAATCACGAGATCAGCACGCCGTCTTTCACATTGAGGATGGCCGAAATCCTGCGACCAGCAGGATGATTCGGGTCACGGGCAATCTGCAAAACGATATCCACCGCCTCATGGATCAGCGTCTGCTGCGCGGGAACACCCGCTTCCTGGCAGAGCTGGTCCAAACGCAACAAGGCCGCTTCGGGGTTGTTGGCGTGCAGGGTGGCGATGCCGCCCGGATGTCCCGTATTCCAGGCTTTGAGCAGCGCCAGGGCCGCCTTGTCGCGGACCTCGCCCACCAGTATGCGGTCGGGCCGATAGCGCAACGTGAGCTTTAAGAGGCGCGTCATGTCGATGCCCGCATCATCGTCGGTCAGGAACTGGATCACATTGGGAGCGGTGCATTGGAGCTCCCGGGTATCTTCGATAATCACGATGCGGGTGCCGATATCGGATAGTTTGGAGATCCTGTCGATGAGGGCGTTGGCCAGGGTGGTCTTGCCGGATCCTGTGCCACCGCTCACCAGGATATTCTTGCGGGAAAGCACGGCATCGGAGAGGGTGTCCATCTGCGCCGCCGTGATGATGCCCGCCTCAACGTACTGATCGAGGGTGTACACCGAACGGGCCGGCAGGCGGATACTGAAAGACGCGCCCTCCACCAGGGGCGGAATCGCGCCGGCAAAGCGGCTGCGCAGGAACTCGATGGGCATGGCCCCCTCGACGATGGGCCGGTCACGGCTCACCGTGGTATGCAGGTAGTCAGCCATGAGCCCCAGCAGGGACTGGACTCGGCTCGCATCGATCTCGCCCAGGGGGGATATTCCCGACCCCAGACGCTCGACGAAGACCCGTCCGTCGGGGTTGGCCATAATCTCGACGACGCCAGTGTCATCGAACAGGGCGGCGATCTCCAGCCCCAGAATGCGCCGCATCTGCTCGATCCGGCGGGCATGGGCCTGCTGTTCCTGCTGATCGTGCGCGTGGATGTTCACTGATTTTCATCCGCCGTCCCAATCCGCTGCTGAATCAGCTCTCCGATCTTTTTCAGGGCCTGCGGACGGTCACCTTCGAAGGCCGTGCCGACCTGCTGGATGAATCGTTCATACCGGGCCAGGGCGGAAGCCTGGGTTGCCTCCTTCTCCGTGCCCGGTTCCGGCAGGTGAACCAGCATGAGTTTGACGAAGGTGTCGAGCATCGCGGCCAGGGTATCGATCTCCGCCTGGACGGCTTCGAGGTCACTTCTGGACGCCAGTATGGTTGCAGCAATCCGGCGCTCAAAACCGGCCAGTTCGCTGCCATCTTGCGCCTCTGCATCGAGCCCGCGCATGGCATACTCGGCGGTCAGGGCCGCCAAAGACATGCGCCGGGATGCCGCCTCGACCCGCACCTTGTCGGCGTAGGTGCCCGTGAGCTTGATCTTTACCGTGATGGGCAGTGCCATGAATCTATCCCTATCGCTATTATTCCATTTGGGTATAGATCGGGCGCGGAGACGATAGCTGCCCCAGGGAGCAGCAGATTCGGCGGGACGGATACTGGGGACATGCGCAAAGGGATCTGCGCTGGGATCCTATGCGAACGAAAGCCCCCCCTCAATCAAAGGAAAATAGTTTTCTTTGATTTTCGAGGATTCGGATATCCCGCAAAAAAACAGACATCGGGTAGGCCATGAGATCGTCTCGTTTCTGACTCCATTCGCTAAAGGCGGCAAGTACCCCTTGAAATACGACTGGCACGAAATAGAGTGATAACGCCAAAATTACCGTCTCCAAAAAGCGAGGCGCTGTATGCGCAGCATACAGGGAAGAGAGCACCAGAAATCCGTAGGCAAACAAAAACGATTTTCCAGCTTCAAATGCGGCGTAGTCCGGGCGGATCGAAAGGCCCAGCGAGATCAACGCCGACGACGTGGTGGTGACACTATGACTGCAAAAACCACCTGTGGCAGAGGATTGGATGCGATAAGCCGCTGACAGGATGCCGGAATGACCCCAGCAATGATCCGGTCAGACGTGCAGAGCTTCGGCGCGAATGCGCACACCCAAGGCTTTGGCTACCTTGAGAATGGTGGCAAAACTGGGGTTGCCTTCTCCGGAAAGGGCTTTGTAGAGGCTTTCCCTGCCCATGCCGGCGTCATGGGCCAGCCGGGTCATGCCGCGCGCGCGGGCAACGGTACCCAGCGCCCTGGCGATGAAGGCCGCGTCATCCCCCGCCTCTTCAAAACAGGCGTCGAGATAAGCCGCGATGTCCGCTTCGGTTTTCAGGTGCTCGGCACTGTCCCATGTGTGCAATTCCAATTTTTCCATGATTCACCCCTCCAGTTGTCGTGCCAACTTCAATGCTAGGGCAATGTCGGCCGATTGCGTGGATTTGTCGCCTCCGGCCAGAAGCACGACGAGTTCCAGGCCAAACCGCTTCAAGTACACCCGATAGCCGGGACCGTAATGGATACGCATCTCGGATACGCCCTCTCCGACGGGTTCGCAGTCGCCAAAATGGGCCAACTCCATGCGATCGATTCGCACCTGAACGCGCGCCCTCGCCCTGCGATCCCGCAGGCCATGGAGTCAGCGATCAAAAGTCACCGTCGTTTTGATGCTGATCATGTGGAGGAGTGTATCCCAAATTATACACCTGTCAAGCCGCTGGGTCCGGTTGTGAGGAGTACGCCGCTCAGTTACCGTACAACCATCCCGAAGCCCGCCAGCAGGCGGTTCACCCGGGGTATCGAAATCACGGAGCCATATACTTCGGACTGGTATCGCAAAACACGATCCTCGGCGCTGCCTTGACGCCTTTCCACGCCAAGGCTGATCCAGTAGCAAGTGTATACCAACACACTGAACGCGAAGTCCCCAATTTTGTCCATTTCCGCTCCCAAATCGCTACTCGATCTCCGATCCCCGCTGCGGCTTTGCCTGTTCCCGGACCCGTTTTTTCTGTAGTGCCCGTTCTTTCTCTTTTTGCTTGCGCCGCTCCAGGAGCCGTCTGTGCCACGCCGCCGCGAAGCCGGTAGTCGGGTCCATCATTTCCTTGGGTGGATTCCGTCGTTCATGCGCGAGTTGGTCATCCAGTGCCGCTTCGGGAATCTCCGTCCGTTTCCAGCCCTGGTCCGGGATCTCGATGCCGTAGTCCTTGACGGCAACGCCGCGGTCGAGGCCGGTGAGGGCGATGAGATGCCGAAGTCCCAGATCCTGCCGTCCACGGGCTTTCTTTATCGATCCCTGTCAATCAGCGTCGAAAATTGACCACCTAACAGCGTCCAATTTTGACCAGGGTTTAGGCTGAATTTTTGCGCTTTTTGACCTTTCCGGCATCATCCCGGTAGGACTCGACAAGCTGCACATAGCAGCGACTGCCGGAGGTGGTTATCTTCACATGCATGCCGCCACGTTATCAGCGTTCATAGGCATGTCAATAAAAGAGACTACGTGATAAAACGTGCCACCGCAGAAGTTTTAGAAAATAGGCGCTGAAACTCCCATGAATGCTGGGGCGGCGTTACGAAATTGACGATTTTTGCCGATGAACTGTCGAACTCGGGTGGGCAAGACTGTGGATCTCGCGCAGGCCGTGCGGGCTGGTTCTTTCGCCCAACCGGTCGTGCAGCACATTACAGCGGAAACAGTCACTGACCACTGAAAGTTTCGATACTTGCCACCTCTTAACCTGGAACTGTGAACGCTTTCCCGATGGCCGCAAGTTGTTCCACGAGCGATGGCAACCAGGGGTTCGTGGCAAAAGTTGGCACCCTGCCCAACATGAGTATCGCATGGCTGGCGATGCCCACGGCACCCCCATGATCCTGCGCCAACCAGATCGTGGCCTGCGTCTCTGAGCGCAGGATGGCTTGGTGGGCTGCGCGCTTGCCAAACCAGTCGGTAAGTCCGGAGAGCCATCCGGGCAGTTGATTGCCGGCCGCGAGCACCAACAGATGGTAAGTGTGCGGATCCTGACTGTTGGCGATACCCACGAGAATGAGCCAGGTGCGTTCTGGCGTAGACAGGGGTAATAGCCACTGCGGCGCTACCGCGACACAGCGTATGGTGTTTCCGCTAACGGCCGTAAGATAAGGCGCGCCTGGTATGTGCGCAACACGCGCGATGATCTCGGGAGGATCCAGATATACCGGCACAGGTGTGGGAACGGGCTCCAACGCCTCGGTATTCTGTACGGCTTGTTGCTCTGAGGTGTTCACTGGCAAGACATTACGTGCCAGAAAGCTACAGGCGTCAGCAGGATCACTGATGATTTGCGCTGCAGCGAACTGGGAATAAGCCAGACCCATAACAGCACAATATAGCCCCATTAATACCCCCACGACATCCTTCCTGAAAAGTTTTTTACGCCAGAACATCACCATGTCCTGAGCTTTGTCCTGCACACTTGTCCCCAAGCGAGTTAACAAATCCAATGGGCTATTTGCGCGCATGATGTCCACCGCACGCCCGTAGTTCATGCTTATGATGAGATCATCCACAGTAGCACCTCGCTGGCTTTATCTGGAGGGAAGACTAAAAATCCCAAAGACGCTTAGCAGCCATAAAATCACAACAACGACCACGACCAGATTCAGTATTGACTTAATGGAAGATGCCATGGGTATATAGTTATTGACGAGCCAGAGAAGGACGCCAACCACGATCAGGACCAGCACTATGTGAATCAAAGGTGTCATCTCATATCTCCTTGGTCTGTATTGTAGCAATATTTGGTTCTATCTCTAACACCCGCACAGCATCGTATTGGTTATGTTTATTAATGAAGCAAAACTTATAATCTACCAAGCAGAAGAACAATTTAAACTATCAATACCATACCACAACAAGTCCTTATAAATATCACCTTGAAGTATAGCATATATTTCGTCGTCCACCGGCCGGCGTGTCGTGATCCCGGTGGCCTGACTAGGCGACTAACCTTGAGCAAACGGACAGGCTCTGCGATTCATTCTGGCCTTACCTGAGCGGCGCCATCAAGAGCTTTGCCGTCGGCGGAAGCAGACCCAGGTGGTAGGTACATCGGATGCGTCTGGATATTTGTTTCGCAACCCATAGGCTACTGCGGCCGCTCGATCAAGATTGCCAAAAATCCTGCAATCAGCACCGAGTCGCCGCTGATTGACCGTGTCCCGCCATTTTCCAGAAAATATCACCAAATAGGCAGAAGGACACCGATGAGCATGGCCATTTCAAACCAACCGATCCAATACCGCGAAAGTGGAGCTGACATGAGATAGAGGGAGCAGAGCCCGTTGACCAGTATGATTAGCGCCGCCACGCAACCGACTAACCCCAAGCCCGCCAGCAGGCGGCTCACCCAGGGCAAAGAGATACCGGGGTCATATACTTCTGACAGGTATCACAAAACACGATCTTCGGCACTGCCTTCACGGCTTTCCGCACCAAGGCTGATCCAGTAGCTCACCGCACGAAAAAATCCACCGTCTTTCGCTTCCTGAATATGATCCAGCAGCAAGAGTATACCAACACACTGAACGCAAAATCCCCAATCTTGTCCATTCCCGCTCCCAAATCTCTACTCGATCTCCGATCCCCGCTGCGGCTTTGCCTGTTCCCGGGCCCGTTTTTTCTGTAGTGCCCGTTCTTTCTCTTTTTGCTTGCGCCGATCCAGCAGCCGGCGATGCCATTCCGCCGCGAAGCCGGTAGTCGGGTCCATCATTTCCTTGGGTGGATTCCGTCGTTCATGCGCCAGTTGGTCATCCAGTGCCGCTTCGGGAATCTCTGTCCGTTTCCAGCCCTGGTCCGGGATCTCGATGCCGTAGTCCTTGACGGCAACGCCACGGTCGAGGCCGGTGAGGGCGACGAGATGCCGAAGGCCCAGATCCTGCCTTCCTCTGGCTTTCTCTATCGATCCCGTCTGGTAGACGATGTGCGCCCGGTTATCGACGCCCTCGATGAGTACGAAGCTGCGGTCATATTGCTCATCCAGTCCCGTACTCAGCACACGTCCCACCAGACGGTCGCCTGCCCGGATCTTCGTGACCTGTGGCGGGCAGCGAGGCTCCGTCATCAAGGCCCGCGCCTCAGCCAGCATCTTCGTCCGGGTCTGCAATATCTGGAGCTCCTTGAGGGCCTTGTCCCAACCAGGCTCCAGTCGCCAGAGATTCGGCCCGATCTTGTCGGCCACACCAATTTCCACGAGCTTTTCCAGTCGGGCGAGCCGGAGTCGTCGGTTTTCGCGATCTTTGTCATTCAATAAGTTGGGGGGCGACTCATCGACCAGTGAATAGCCTTGCAGGTGGCCGCCTTGCGGCGCGGATGTCGCCTTGTCGAGAATTCCCCGATCCAGGGCGGTGAAACGCCGCTGATCCAGTTCCCGCTCCCGCGCTGCCTGAATTTCCCGTTCGCTGCGATATCCCAGGCTTTCCGTGAGAATCTCCTGGGCGGCGGCGCGCATCCCCCGGCGAATCATATCTGGCTCCAGTTCGAGCTTGCCCTTGCCACGAATCAGCAGGTGAACATGGGGGTGGCTGGTGTTGTGGTGGTCGATGGCCGCCCACTCATAATCCCGCCCGATCTGCCGCTGGATGCGCGCATTGAATCGGCGCGTCATATCCCGCAGGGCCTCTGGCCGCAGCGGGTCTTCGGGTGCCAGAATGACCTTGAACAGGTGTGGATCGTTTTCCTCCTGCCAGGAAGACAAACGCGACGACAGGTTGACGCTATCGGAATCCCGGTCAAAGCCCTCGCCTTTCTCGCCGTCCTGCTGCGCGCCCTCGCGGCTCAGGTACTTGCCGTGGGCCTGCCACTGATCCGGCCCCTTGCTCCGCACATAGGACACCTTTACCGTGCAGCGACGCCCGGCATGCTGCAACGCCGGCCCTCGGGACGACGGGGCCTTGTAGAAATTGCTCCCGGCATGGGGAAGCAGACGCCTGATCAGGGAGCGTACCGCCCCGGATCCCTGTTTCCCCCTTACTCGATGCACCTTGTTGTGAACACGAGATGCGACTGCGCGATGGTGTCCACGTGGAGAACCGTCCGGAGAAAGCTGATCATCCAGCGTTTCGGTGGACGACAGAAATCGCCCCTTCCGGGTTTGGCTGGGTGATGTTTTGGGATTCATCAGAACAGCGAAAACAGGGGAAGCAGAATGCCCGCGAGAAATACCCCGATCGCCGCCAGTCTCCATACCGTTTGCTGCTTCTCACTGCTGGCTTCCTTGCTTGCTTCCCAGAGGATTGCCCCCGCGATGGGTAACAGGACCACACCAACCGGGGCACCGAGAACTGCGGCGGAAATCCTGGACAGAACACTGGCTTGGCTGGCCGTAGCCCAGAATGGATACCGACCCGACGCGACGATGGCGCCATACCCCATGCCCAGACCCGCCGCCAGCAGGGCCATTGCCCACCCCAGCAGAACGACGACCGAAGAATGGTGCGTCAACGCATGACGGGTCACCCGGTCCTCCACGGTGGCCAACAACCGTGTCATATCCGGGTCGGAAATCATGATGTTCGCGGGGGCTGCACCCGGCAGGGCTGCACGCGGCGGGGCTGCCACTGGCGGGCCTGCGTCCTCATGCGGAAACACTTTCCGGAGTTCATCGGTTTCCTCGGCTGTGGGAACCGACGTGTCGGGAACCGGCGGGGTTTCAGGAAGGCTCCCCTGCGACGGGTTGGCACCCTGCGAGGCGTTGGTACCCTGCGAGGAGCCATTCGCCTGCAACAGGAGATCCAGGCGATCACGGATCTCGGCGAGCAGGGCTTCGACATGGACGGAGTCCGCGATGGACGCCCGCTTTGCCTCTGCCGCCTCCCGTTTTCGCAGCGCGGAGATGGGTTCGGCCATCAGCTTCTGACCTGCCGCCTCCAGTTGTGCGATTTCGTCCAGTTCATCCATGGCCATTCCTGTCATCAGGAGCATCGACAGGGTATAGATCAGCGCACGGAGGGATAACCGGCCTCAGAGCCCGATGCCTTTGCCTTTATCCACTTCCCGCTTCTTCTCCGGCGCCCGATATGGGGCAACCCTTGGCAGGGTGCAGCCCTTCGACGGTCCAAGCTGATTCCCGCGCTCCTTGATCGCCCGTTCGTAGATGTCCCGGGCCATGGGACCGCCGGGCTCCAGGGCAACCTTCACCGTCTCTTCCAGGAAGGCACGATTGCCCTGAAAACGCACAGGCTCCCCAAACCGGTCCACGGCGGCTTTCAGGCCGATCTCGACCGCTTTTTGCCGTTTCTCCGCAGCTTCCCGCCCCAAACCCAGCATGGCGCGGTTCGTCACCGTCACCTTGTCGCCATGATCCAGCACATAGGGCTTGCCTTTGGGATTGGCGAAGAGGACTTCCGGCGGATTCTTGCGCTCGAATCGTGGCTTCTCCGGCGGCATGAGCGGCTCAGGGGACTTCTGGGATGTCCCTGGCCAATCCGCAAGGGGGTCGGGTTCCGTTATCGTCCTTTGCTGCGGTTCCTGATCGGGCTTTTTCCCAGTCGCGTCCGCAATTTCCGCTTCAACCGATTTTTCAGGCGCTGGCTGTGCGGGTTCCGCAATCTCTGGCCCTGCAGTCCCCTGGGCCAGAGTCTCTCCGACATTCAGGGCCTCGCCCTTCTCCTGCTCCGGGTTCAGGGATGGGGTGAAACTCAGGCCCTCGGCATCATGCCCCTTCGCAGGGTGCAACCCCGGCCCATCCCAGCGCCCCTCCTGCTCCAGACGTGCGTGGATCTGGTTGGCCACAAAGCCTTTGCTATGCGGGTTTTTTTCAATGAGGTTCCGGATTTCCCGATGCAGTGGGTCATCCTGGGGAATGAACGCGCGGTTTTCCGCATCCATGTGGACGATGTGAAGCCCTGGGTTCTTCTCATCATTGCTGGCCACTACATCCATAGGGCCGTAGGACAAAAGGTGATCTAATTGTGCTGCCATGTGACCTCCGCGCGAAATTGCCTCAACCATAGGCCGCCGCATCCCCCTGCGGATTCACAACGGCGGACTGGTACGACCGGACATCGACACCAAAAATGGCGGCCACTTCCTCATCGGGAAGCTGATCGGCAACGCCGACCTGCCCGCCGATTCGGGAAAGGTACTCCAGACTCTTGCGGACCACGGACAGGTCTCCGGTTTCCGAGAGAAGATAAATCACCTCGGGTGATTCATCACGAATCAGCGCCTCGATGGCCAGCTGATACCCGCCCAGCCCCTGGGAATCGTCCACCGGACGCAGATGATCCGGATGACCGCCAATACACAGATTGCACTGGCCTTTCCCCTTCGTGGATTCGCTCCCTGCAAGGGTGTGACGGAACCCCGTCAGGGCCTTGAAAAATCCGAACATCACCGTCTCCTTACAGTTCTATGCCCAGAACGTGACCGGCAATCTGTTTGCCGATCTCCTTTTTCAGCGCCTTCCCGGGCGTTTCAAAACCCAGCCCTTCGGCGCTCTCGGCCAGTTTGTCCACGCGCCGTTGTGCGAGAAATCTCTGGGTGGACCCGACCGGCAGCGATTCGGGGTCGGGCAGTTCACGGAGTTGCGCGAGGATCAGCGCAACCCGCTCCCGGTGCGCGGCGTCGCCGCGCTCCAGCTCTTCCTCGGCCCACTCCAGTAGTTCTTCGGCCAGACTCATAGCTGCACCCCTTGGGAATGCTGCTTCTCCTGTGCTTTAGCTGGAGCTCTTTGGGCCTCACGCGCCGGTACCGGGTTGAGCATCTTCGGATCCACGCCCAACGCCTGCTCGATGGCCTTGCCCTCCCGATGATCCGGGATCTTCTGAAGCGCGTCGTTGGCCCGCAGACGCCCTGGGTGCTCGTGAATCTGCTCCAGGGTGTCCTTCCCCTCCAGATCCTGGCCCTTGGCGAAGATGCGCACATCCACCTTGGAAGGCTGTGTCTCAGAGGGCTCCGACCGGGACAGCGAAACCAGCAGTGGAGCACCATCCGTAAACTGTGCCTCCGCCTGCAAGCCGCCGAGTTCTCCCGGGTGAAACTCCAGCGGCACCTTCTCGTACTCTCCGGGCTGGCCGCCGCGCCGCTGCAAGGTCCCCACCAGGTGCCCATCTTTCTCATAGGCGGACATGTTGTGCCAGGTGCCATCGCGATCCTTGATGCCCGCCTCCAGGGCCGGGAATTCGCCGCGCTCGTTCGCTACGGTTTTCGGCGTAATCCCTTGCTCCACCAGCCGCTCAGACAGACCAGCGGCAACCTCGGCGAAGTAGCTCTCCCGGGTGCTGGCGGCGATCTGGTTCAGGATCTTCCTGTCCTTCATACCGGCATCCAGCATCGGCTTTTGTGCCGCCTCCACCCGCTCCCTGGCCTTCTCGAAGTGCCCGGGAGTAGCCGGAACTTCCTGCCCGTCAGGGCCCTTCATGGTGGCCACATGATCCACGAAAGTCCGATCATCCCGCTCCGTCTGCTTGGCAAAGGCGCCAATGCTGATTTCGCCTCCGGCATGTTCCCGCGTCGCTGTGTCGAGCTTGGTGATCAGCCGCTGAGCAAACTCGGAGCCCATGTCCGCCGACAGGATGGTCCTGCCGGCTTCGTTCTCCAGCGTGACGCGCAGCTTCCTGAAGGTCTCCCCATTGGCCTGCGTTTCCGCGACCTGCACACCCACCAGATTGCCCTTTAGCAGCTGTTCGTACCGTGCCCCATGTTCCTTCAGAGCGTCGCGGACGATCGCCTTGTTCTCCGGGGAGTACCCCTTCTTCCATTCCGCGTCCCCAATCTGTTCCCGCGCGGCTTTCAGTGCTGCGTTGGTCTGTTCGTCATTGACCAGCACAAAAGCATCCGCCAGGTTGTTCCGTTGCATCATTCGAGTAGCCATCACTTTCTCCTTTTCGTCTCAGCAAAAGATGTCAAAAAACTTTCATACGCTCTATGTCCTAGAACTCCATGCCCTGCTGCTTCTGTCGCTCCTGCAGTCTGGCGGGGGACTTGTAGGCTTCCCGCGCCGGCAGGGGATCGAGCCTCTTCGGGTCCACGCCCAAAGCCTGTTCGATAACCTTGCCCTCCCGGTGGTCCGGGGTTTTCTGGAGCGCGTCGTTGGCCTTCAGATGCCCCGGGTACTCATGAATCCGCTGCCAGGCGAAGACTGCGGCGTCCCTCGACTGGGAAAAGACCTTCAGTTCCACACCACCATCCCGACCACGGGAAAGGCCAACCGCCAGGAGTTCCCCGGACTCGCGCTCAAACCTGGCCACCACCCCATAATTCACGTCAGGCTGAAAAACACCGGCTGGCATCGTCTCCACCAGACCCGTTTCCGCATCGCGCCGCTGCAAGGTCCCCACCAGACGGCCATCGTTTTCCTGCACGGAAAGGTGGTACCAGTCGCCGTCGCGGTCCTTGATGGCCGCAACCAGCGCGGCACCTGGGTCGCGGATAGCATCAGATGGATGCACCGCATGACCTTTTGGGGCGGGGGCGTTGTCGAGCCGTTGGGCCGGTTCTGGTGCTGCCACCGTCTGCTCGGGCGGCATCAGTGCGTCCAGCTTTTTGATAACATCCCGCGCGGCATATACGGCATTGCCCGTCCACTGCCGTTGCCAGGCGCCCTCGGAAGGCGCCCACCGAAAGCCGCTCGACTTCATGAGATTGCGGACCTCTTCGTCAGGCTTGTCCTCGAACCGGAACTGGATGCGGTTGATCTCCCTGTTCTCCCGAACCGTTCCCCAGGCATACGGTGTCTCACGGTCCTCCAGGGCCTGGGCCTTTTCCAGGATCTGAATACGATCTTCCAGCCGCCGGATGTTGGCGTTATTGTTGCTGAGGGAGTACGACGCAAAACCCACGGTCCCCATGACATCCGGGGTCAAAATGGCTTTTGCCCGGTCCGGCTGGAAACCCAGACGCTCCAGGGCCGCCTGCTGCGCCTCGGGGCCCTCCTTCTGATGTTTGCGGATGGCGGCGTTCGCCGCCTTCATGCGCTCCTGGGAAGACTTCAGATTCTCCACCCGTTCCCTGAGTTTTTTCACGGCATCCGGATCATCCGCGCTGATGGCGTAGTCGTTGACGCCCTTGGCGCGGCGTTCGTAATACGCTGCCTTCTCCAGCAGGTCGAAGCCTTTGCCAAAGTTCTGGTGGATACGCTCACGAAACTTTCGATCGCGTTTTTCGCTGTGGTGGCCAACCAGGATCGGCTGACCAAAAGGGATGGCGTCCGCCATGCGCCTGGCCTGCTCCATGCGGGCTTTCGCCCGCGCCCGGGTCTTTTCCGAAAGGGCAAGATACCGTTCCTTGCGCGCCTCGATTTTTTGCTCGTAGGCGTTCTTCCCGGGAGCTTCTGATGTTTTTTGCTCTTTCTGAAGATCGGCAGCCGGTTTCGGGGTAACCCCTTCCGGCGCAATCCCTTGCACAATGTCCGCCTTCTCCAGGGCGTTACGCACCATACCATCGGCGTCCATGGCCAAAACCCGCTTGGCAAAGGCCGTGAACCGCACGTCCTTGACGCGGGAATACTCGCCCCGGTCATTGACCAGATGGTACGTGGTTGCCGCACCCTCCTTGCCAGAAGCAATGCGATCCTGGCCGCCTGCGACTTTCAGCGTTACATACTCCTGTCCATTCACCACCTGGCCACCAACATCCACGCGCAGACCCTTCAGATCCGCCCAGGCGCTGACCACGCCATCCCGCAAGCCCCGAGCTTCCCGTTCCCGCTCCGCCAGCGCATTGCTTTCCCGCAGGGCCTGCGCCTTTTCAGGGCCGGCCCAGTCCAGCAACTGTGCGACCCGTTCTTTTTGGGTCTTGCCCAGTTTTACACCCGTAATGTGCGTAAATACCTCTTCCGATCCCGGGTTTTGGCTGTTGTGGCCAATCATTCCCAGCAGGGTTTTGAGATCCTTGTCCTGAATCGCCCCGACCACTTTTCCGATCATCGGGCTGTCCGGACTTGCCTCAATCCCGTGCTTCCAGTAGGTCGCCTGCGCGATTTCCCGGGGTTCGCGCAGGCTGCCGGACTCCAGCAGTGCCTTGCCATGCTCCCTGAGCCGTGCCTTGAAAGTGTCCCGGATTTCCCGGTCCAGATCGTGAAATCGCTCGCCAAGCCGTCTTGCCTGGTCATGGGCGGTTTGGACGGCGGGCAGATCGGAAATTTCTTCCAGAGAGAATGCCTGCGCCAGGCGCAATTCCGGGGCCGACGCTCCCCGGTTTTCTCCCTCCCGGAGGACCCCAAAGGTATCGTCCACGCCTGTGCGGAAATCCCGCATCATGTCGGAGAAGCCCCGAAAATCCGCCGGAGCCAGACGCTCGGAGCGCTCGCGGACTACCGTCACCAGTTTCTCTTCCCGCTGTGGCAACTGGGCGTAAAACGCCTGGTACTCCTGAAGCGCCTGTTCCTTCATCTGGGGGGCTTTCTTTGCCTCTGGAGCGAGAGCCCGGTCGAATCCCACGGCCTGCTCCAGAGCGATCTCGCGGAACTGTCCGTCTCGACCATAGACCCGTGCCTCCATACCCTGATCTGGCCCCGTCTCCGCCCGCAACTGATAGCGGATATCGCCGCCAGAGGTATCCAGGGCCGTGATGATCCGTCCTGAGAAGGGACTGGATGTCACGCCCGGTTCATGCGGTTCAAAACGCACGAGATCGCCGACCTGGGGTCGTTCCATGCGCTGCACCCCCGCATTCAGCTGAGTAGCAACGAGACCCGCCGTGGCCGGACTGAGGCCCACAGCCTCGCCATAAGCCACCGGGCTTTCCTGAAGCGCTCTGGCCCATTGCGCGGAACGCTGGGGATCGGTACGGCCTTGCCGCTCCACGAAGGCTTCGGCATTGGCGACGAGATCGCTCAGTCCGGCAAAGTCCGGGTGTTCGCCTTGCCGGACGCTGTTGCGGTTTTCAAGAAACGCAATCAGCTCCGAGTCCAGGGCGCGTTCCGGCAAGGCTGCCGCCTGCAGGGCCGCCGCCCGCTCCGGCTGCCCGCGTGCGGTTTCGACCGCCATGAGCACGGCGCGGCCCGCCCGATCGCGCGAATCGTCCATGCCCATGGTGCGTTGGTACGCATCGGTCTGCGGATCGATGGCGTCCAGATCCGGACCGGGGATGACAGCGCCCGGGATGTGTTCCACCAGGTCATTAGGCAGTACCGTGGGCGCGATGTGGTCCGCCCCGTCCAGGCCGGGGGTGCCGTTGGGCCACCGGTAGATGCGCCTCAGTCGCGTCGCTTCACCGGCCTGGGCGGCGTCAAACACCACGCCCTCAACCTCTTGCCTAATCTCATTCCTGTATCGGACGTAATCGCCACGGGAGAGGGCTGGTCGCTCCTGCTCCACCTGCAATTCCGGCGTCCGTTCGATCAGATAGTCGCTGATCCCCTGGGCATCTTTGATGGCCTGCATCAGGATCTGCTTGCGCTCTTTCTTCGGCAGGGCTTTGAGCCATGAAGCGAGGTAGGCTGCGGAATTACCCATCTCGCGGCCTTCTTCCAGGTCCTGGGATGCGGGATCAAAGCCGATCCCCAAACTCGCCGCGGTCATGGCCGCCGACATCTCCGCCCGCAACTCCTCAATGGCGTACTTCTCACTGCCGAAGGAGTTTTTCAGATCGCGGTTCAGTCGTCTCTCATGACCTGTGGCATGGGACAGTTCGTGCAGGAGGGTGGTGTCATGCCCCACAGCCTGCTCGAAAAATTCCACGGGAGGCATCTGCACCCGGTCTTCCGACGGACGATAAAACGCCCGGCCGCCGCCGTACCGCAATTCCACGCCCAGGTGCTCGGCCAGCTTTGGCAACCGCACATCCGGCTTGCCCTCCAGTTTCAGGTCCGGCTCCTGGCGCTCCAGAGGCGGGATGCCGTCCATCTGCGAGGCGTGAAACACGGTGTAATACCGGACACCCAGCCGGCGCTCCGTCGGCTCGGGATCTGTCACACCCTGTTTCTCCAATCGCTGGATTTCTTCCTCTGTGCGCTTGTGCTCGTATTCCTTCCAGACTTCCAGCGGCAAGCCGGAAGCACCCTGGCGCACCTGCCAGCCCTGCTCCTGGGCCTGTTTGTAGGTACACCAGCGAGGATCAGACGGGTCCGGCGAAAAAACCATCAGGTTTTCGTAATTCACCCCACGGTAGGGCTTTCCGGTCACCGCATTCACGGGCGCAAGGATCTCTCCAGCCTTCCAGGGGCGCTGCCATCGCGCCGTGCCCTGTTCGATCTGTTCAATCAGTCTGTCGGCAAGCTCAAGACGATGGTCTTTCTTTTCGGCGTTGTTCCCGGAACGGGACGGGGTGGGGACGGGCATCGTACTCTCCAGCGCAGTCAATCTTCGACTGGAGGGTATAGATCGGGCGATCGTGGTATAGCTTTATCGGGCCGAAAGCAGGGAAACAGCGGCCCATCATCGTCGTGATTTCTGCTAAAAGGCCGCTCATAAGCTATGTATGACGACTTTTTCGTTGAAACAGACGGTCAACAGCGAGAATGAGGACGATATCAAACAGAAAATCCGCGAGCGCATCCATCGGACACCGGTGACAGCGGTCCACCTGACTCCTGACAGTGCTGAGAGCAAGTGGGTCGAATGGGAGATCACCGAGAGTCTCAAACATGGCAAGAGCGTAGGTGTCCCTTTGGTTACCTGCCCGGCAAGACCATCCTGTTTCGGATGTTGCGATTATTCGTTTATTTCGATTATACTTCCTCCCATAATGCTGTTTTAAGCTCCCTGGAGGCTGCCATGACCACACGCTCTCCCACCCATTCGTTGCCGACGGCCGAAGAAGTTGCCATCGCCCGTGAGAGCGGCCGGGCGCTGTCCGCCTTCCTTCAGACCCGCGCGGAAACCCAGCAGATTGAGATATTCAACGACAAGGGCGCGTCTCATTCGGTCCGCGTCCCAGTGTCGGCGCTGCGCCTTCTCGTGGACGTACTGACCGAAATCGGTGAGGGCAACGCGGTCAGTATCATCCCGATCCACGCCGAACTGACAACACAAGACGCAGCGGACGTACTCAACGTCTCGCGACCGTTCCTCGTCCAGTTGCTGGAGCGCGGTGAGATCCCATTCCACAAGATCGGAACTCATCGTCGTGTCCGTTACCAGGACGTGATCGCGTACAAGGAGCGGATCGACGCTGAGCGCAGCAAGGCCCTTGATGCACTGGCCGAGCAAGCCCAGGCGCTCAAGATGGGGTACGAATGAATGAGTTCGAACTTCATCGTCGTCTACGACGCGTGCGTGCTCTACCCGGCACCGTTGCGCGACCTGCTGATGCGCCTGGCGCTGACCGATCTGTACCGGGCGCGTTGGACGGACATGATCCACGACGAGTGGACGCGTAACGTTCTGAAGCAGCGGCCAGATCTGAAGGCCGAAGACCTGGAGCGAACGCGGTTGTTGATGAATGACCATGTCCGCGACAGCCTGGTCACCGGCTTCGAGCATCTGATCCCGTCCGTCGAGTTGCCGGACGCCGATGACCGGCATGTGGTGGCTGCCGCTATTCACGGTGGTGCCAGCCTGATCGTGACGTTCAACCTGAAGGATTTTCCGCCGGAACGGCTCAAACCCTACAACCTGACCGCCCAGCATCCCGACGACTTCATCTTCGATCTACTGGATCTGCACGCAGCCCGAGTGTGCGAGGCGGCTGCCAACCATCGCCGATCGCTGAAGTACCCACCCAAGACAGTTGACGAGTACCTAGACACGCTGCTCAAGCAGGGACTGACACAGACCGTCGGCCAGTTGCGGGAGTGGAAGGTAGCGATCTGACGGACTCGGTTAACCTGCCTCATCCAGCACCATTTTTCCATGACGTCCCAAACTGGGGACTTACGGATTTTGCCTGGATGCCCGCAGGAGGCGTTACAGTGTTACGGCCCCACCTGAGATCTTCTGTACCGATCAAAAACGACTGGTTCTTCGAGGTTCCCGGTACGCCGGTGACGGTGGCGCCATGATACGTTTGATGCGGCTCAGTCGTACGGTAATTGAGTAGTATATCACAGATCCTCCAGTTTAGACATTCAGCCCGGCACTGCCGGGTTTTTATCTGCTATTTTTGCTACGAAAGTGCTTGACACGGTGATGGTGCCGTGCGGCCGACCCTTGTAAAAAAGGGTCGGCCAATGAGGAGCGTTTTAGGCTTCTCGGAATCACTGCCATGCCCTTTCATCGTCTCGTTGCCCTCCGCCTCTCGGAGTGGATTTCCTACTTTCTGACGGTCGTGCCGCCCCGCTCGCGGCGCAGTTTTGTTGAGCTGCTTTTTGCGGTTGTCTGATCTCGCCCGAAGGCTGGGTCACCCGCGCCCTCAGCCATATTTCACTGCGCTGCCATTGGACCACTTATTACAAACTCCTGGAGCGTGAATCCTTGCGGACACAGGCTTTGGCCATCGCTCAAGTCCGTTGGCTCCTGTCCGTTTTGCCGTTGCTGCCGATCGTCGAGATGATCATCGACGATACGCTGGTCCTGCGACACTCTACCAAGGCCCCAGGTGCGGCCATCCACTTCGATCACAGCCATAAGCACAACCGTCCCCGCTATGTTCTCGCTCAGAACTGGGTAGGCCTGGCGTTGACCTTGCGTAGCCGCTCCGGCAAAGCCCTTTCCTTTCCCATTCGCTTGCGCCTCGTGCCCCTTACCGGCAATACCCACAAGCCGAAAATCGCCGGGGCATTGCTGCGCGCCTTTATACCCCACATCCCCGTACCCATCCGGTTGCTCACCGATGCTTGGTTCATGCGCCGCCGCCTGCTCTTGCCCCTGCTGCGTCAGAGCGGCCTGCAGCCGGCAGGCCAGTTCATCGGCCAGGGGCGCCATGATACCGCACTGTATCGGCAACCCCCGCCCAAATCCGCCAAAGTACAACGGGGTCGGCCCCGGAAATATGGGGACAAACTGACCCCAGAAGCCATTGCCACACTCCCCACGGAGATCCTCAACCTGTTTGTCTATGGGAAATGGCAGAAGGTCCGTCTTCAATCCATCATCGCCAATGCACGATTCCTGAACGGCCATCCGGTCCGTGCCGTATGGAGTGCGATCTACGATGAAAGGCATCATCGGTGGTCTCCCACCCGCCTCTATCTCGCTTCCGAGACGGATCTCGCCGCCAGCGAAATCGTCGCCCTCTACAGTAACCGCTGGCAGATCGAACCCCTCTTCCACAATCTGAAACGCTGGTGGGGCATCCATAACCTCTGGCAGCAAAGGCGCGCTGTTCTCGAACGCTGGGTGCAAATTCGTTGCATCGCCTGGTCCATGGTGCAGATCCTCGCGGAAACGGTCGCGGAGGACTTCCCCATGACCACGGTAGCGCCTTGGCGTATCGCTACCCCCGTCACCGCAGGATTAATGGCCCAATGGCTGCATCTACAATGAACCGCCCCGGATTTTGAGGAGGCTCCTTTTTCCAAGAGAATGGAGCCATGATGAACAAAGCTAAAACACCCAAATATTCCCCTGAAGTTCGCGAACGCGCGGTGCGCATGGTGCAGGAACACCGCGGCGAGTATTCTTCGCCCTGGGCGGCGGTGGAGTCTATTGCTCCTAAGATCGGCTGTTCGCCCCATACCTTGCATGAATGGGTTAAACGGCATGAAGTCGATACCGGATTGCGCGACGGCGTCACCAGCGAAGAGTGTGAACGTATCAAGGCGCTGGAGCGTGAGGTCAAGGAATTGCGCCGTGCCAACGAAATCCTGAAGCTGGCAAGTGCGTTTTTTGCCCAGGCGGAGCTCGACCGCCGTCTGAAGTCATGAACACCTTTGTCGATACGCATCGTGATGTTTTTGGGGTCGAGCCGATCTGCCGTGTCTTGCAGATCGCCCCGTCGGGCTACCGGCTTCATGCCACACGCCAGCGCAATCCCGCGCTGCGTTGTGCGCGTGCGCAACGCGACGATGTATTGATACCCAAGATCGAACGCGTCTGGCAGGCCAATCTTCAGGTCTACGGCGCGGACAAGGTCTGGCGGCAGATGAAGCGCGAAGGCACCGAGGTCGCGCGCTGCACCGTCGAGCGCCTGATGAACCGCCTGGGATTGCGCGGCGCGGTGCGGGGTAAAAGCGTGCGCACGACGGTACCCGACTCCAAACAACCGTGCCCGCTGGATCGGGTGAACCGCCAGTTCAAGGCGGATCGGCCGAACCAGCTCTGGGTCTCGGATTTCACCTATGGTTCGACCTGGCAGGGCTGGCTGTATGTGGCCTTCGTGATCGACGTGTTCGCCCGGCGCATCGTTGGCTGGCGAGTGAGTCGAAGCATGACGACGGACTTCGTGCTGGACGCACTGGAGCAGGCGCTCTACGCCCGTCAGCCCGAATGCGATGGCAGCCTCGTGCATCACTCTGACCGGGGCTCGCAGTACGTCAGCATCCGCTACAGCGAGCGTCTCGCCGAAGCGGGTGTTGAACCCTCCGTGGGCAGCAAGGGCGACAGCTATGACAATGCCCTGGCCGAGACGATCAATGGGCTGTACAAGGCGGAACTGATTCACCGGCGCGGCCCGTGGAGGACGCGGGAAGCGGTGGAACTGGCGACCCTCGAATGGGTGGCGTGGTTTCAACCATGTCAGGCTGCTCGAACCTATCGGCTATATCCCTCCGGCAAAAGCTGAGGCAAACTACTATCGGCAACTCGCCGAACAGACCGAATTAACGGCCTGCACTTAAACCAAATGGCCTCCACGAAACCCGGGGCGGTTCAACAATTTCTGCGGGTTCCTCTTCTGGAAGGGCTTTGATCCGAAGTCCGGGAAATTCCAGTGCCCCACACCCGCCTTTTGGGCCGATACCGATGACCCACCCCGCAAAAAGGCCGCCTGACTCAGTTTTAACCCGAATTTATTGCGCCATATCGCCACCAAGAAGATCTGGCGAGGGGGTTGTATGTCTAAACTTCAGTCACAGATCTACCCAACCACCGGCCATCGGCCTATAGTGCTTTATACTGAGGCAGTTGGAGTAGACCTTACCGTACGAGCGGAAGGTTGACCCCCCAAAGCCAGTCCAATGAAAATTATGGGGGTGCCGTGAACCCAACCCATCCGCCATGCCATAAATGCCCCGGCTTGTGGTACTGCGACGCGCAAACAGTGAAGGTCGCGTCCAATATCCACTTCGGCGCTCGACGACGGTCTAGGGTGCATCGACCAACTGTGAATGCACCATATGGTCATCCGACCGCGGTCTCATCGCAGCCCGAATGCCCAATCAATCCACTAATGCCAGAAACGCGACCATCGTCGTTATGGGGCGATGTACCCGAAATCCGGTGAGTATGACGCCCCGCACGCGTTTTGGCATAGCCGCAGTCATCATTCTCATCCTTGTTGCAGTCGGGCTGCTGTTTTGGGGACCCATCCGGCAGGCTTTGTTCGGTCCGTCGGCTGGGCCCGCGCATGTCGTGGTTTCCGGCAACATCGAGGCCCATCAGAGCGTATTGAGCTTCACCGACGTCCAGGCGCCGATCGTCTATCTCCCCTTCGACGAAGGCAAGTACGTCAAGGCCGGCACTCCACTGGCCCGGGTAGATAACCGTCTCTATCGCCAGCAGGTGCAGATTGATCGTTCCAACCTAGAGGTGGCGAGCCGACAGGTTGCCGTAGACACCAGCAATCTCGCCGCCGCCCAAAACACGGTCGTGAGCGACCGCTTCGACCTTGCCGAGAAGCGGCGCGACCTTGCCCGCGACAAGGAACAACTTCCGCTGGGTGCCGTTTCCCGTCAGGCTTATGACCTTGCCTTCACCGCCGCGGCGCAAGCATCTGCCGCACTCGCCCGCGATCAGGCATTGGTCCGGGTGGCGCGTGACAACATTTCTCTTGCGCGCGCCAACCTCACCGCGGCCGACGCAAAAATGAAGCTCGACGAAGTGACCTTATCCTATACTACGTTGCGAGCGCCTTTCAGCGGTGTTCTGGCGGTACGCGAGGCTGAGCTGGGCGAGTTGGCCAGCCCCGGGGTAGCGATCTTCACCCTCGACGACCTCGACCATGTCTGGCTCCGTGCCTATGTGAATGAAACCAATCTGGGGCAGGTCCGCCTCGGTGAACCGGTCGACGTCACTACCGACACCTACCCCGGAAAGGTCTATCACGGCCGCATCGGCTTCATCGCATCGCAGGCCGAGTTCACCCCCAAAACGGTGGAAACCCACGCAGAACGGGTTACGCTCGTATACCGAATCCGCATTGACATCTACAACCCGACACATGAACTGCTCCCTGGAATGCCGGCGGATGCGACGATCGCGCTTTTGCCGGCGGGACGATGATGGCAGAGGTTAACGAAATTGCCGTCAGAGTGCACGGGCTCAGCAAGAGCTTCGGAGCGGTGCGAGCGGTGCGGGATATTGACCTGGCGGTCGCCCAGGGGGAAATTTTCGGGTTGGTCGGCCCGGATGGGGCGGGCAAGACCACCATCATGCGGATGCTGGCCGCCGTGCTGCGCCCCGACGCAGGCGAAATCCTTGTCGACGGCGTGGATGTCGTCGCCGAGGCCGAGCGCGCCAAATTGCATCTGAGCTACATGCCGCAGCGCTTTGGTCTCTATGAGGATCTCACCATTGCGGAGAACATCTTCTTTTATGGAGCCCTCTTCGGCGTGCCGCGCGGCGAGCGCATCGCGCGCAGCCAGGAGCTGCTGGAAGCTGCCGGACTCCTTCCTTTTCGGCACCGGCTGGCCGGCCAGCTTTCGGGCGGCATGAAGCAGAAACTCGGCCTCATCTGCGCCCTCATCCACACCCCCCGGGTGCTGCTGCTCGATGAGCCGACCACCGGGGTCGATCCCGTCTCCCGCCGTGATTTCTGGGCGATCCTCTACAACCTGCGTGAGGGCGGCGTGACCATCGTACTCTCCACCGCTTACATGGATGAAGCGGAGCGCTGCTCCCGCCTGGCTCTGCTCCACGGCGGAGAAATACGCCATTGCGACACTCCGCAACACCTGAAGGAGGCCATGCCGGGAGCTCTGCTCGCCATTGCCTCCGCTCACCCGCGCGACGTGCGCGGGGCCGTGTCTGGCAAACCCGGAGTACTCGGCGCCCTCCTCATGGGTGACCGCGTCCACGTGCGTGTCGACGACGCCGGGCGGCGTATCCCCGAACTACGCGCCGCCGTCGCCGACCAGGGCATCGCGGACGCCGTGATCACGCCCGCCGAACCCGGCATCGAGGATGTCTTCGTCGCTCTCCTCGGAGAGGAGAAGCCGCATGAGCCCTGATAACCCGGCAGTCTTGGCCGAGGGACTGACCAAACGATTCGCCAGTTTCACCGCCGTCGATCACCTCGATCTGCGGATCGAAAAGGGCGAGGTCGTCGGCTTTATCGGCCCCAACGGGGCAGGAAAGTCAACCACCATCCGCATGCTGTGCGGCCTGTTGCGCCCCAGCGAGGGCCGGGCATCGGTGGCTGGCTTCGATGTGGGACGGCAACCGGAGGAGGTGCGCGAACACATCGGTTACATGTCGCAAAAATTCTCGCTTTACGGTGACCTGACGGTTCGTGAAAACCTGCGGTTTTTTGCCGGCATTTATCGGGTGCCGCATCACGACCTTGGCGAACGGATGCGCTTCGCCATTTCCATGGCCGGACTGGAGGGGCGGGAGGATGTCTTGGTACGAACGCTTGCAGGAGGATGGAAACAGCGCCTGGCCCTCGGTTGCGCCATCCTTCACCGCCCACCTATCCTTTTCCTGGATGAGCCTACTTCCGGGGTCGAGCCCGAGGCCCGGCGGCGCTTCTGGGACCTCATCCACGAACTGGCGGCCGGGGGCGTCGCCATCCTGGTCTCCACCCATTACATGGAGGAGGCGGAATACTGCAATCGTATTGCCCTCATCGATGGGGGTAGGCTCGTTGCCATGGGTACCCCGAGCGAGTTACGTCAACGGAGTCTGGGCGGCGATCTCTTTGAGGTCGACTGCGTGCCATTGGGCGCCGCGCTCAAGGCGCTCGGCAGCGCACGGGGGGTGGTCGAAGCAGCCATCTTCGGCGACAAGCTCCATATCGTGCTCGGCCAAGGCGGCCTTTCGGCCGAGGAGCTTCCCCGGTTTCTTGCCGAACGGGAAATCCGGGTCGGGTCAGTCCGCCCCGCCACACCCTCCCTGGAAGACGTTTTCGTCAGACTGGTTTCCACCACGCGTGAAACAAGGGCCGCGTCGTGAATATTCAGCGCCTACTGGCCATGGCTTACAAGGAGACGCTGCAAGTCTGGCGGGATCCGCGCAGCCTGGCCGTCGCGCTGCTGATGCCGCTGATGCAAATGGGCCTGCTCGGCTACGGCGTGAGTCTCGACATCAAGCACGTGCCCCTGTGCGTCTACGACCAGGAGAACAGCCAGGCCAGCCGCGCGGTAGTCGACGATTTCACGGCTTCGAACTGGTTCACCATCAGCCATACCATCGCCTCCGAGGCCGGCATCCGCCGGGCAATGGACCGCGGTGAATGCGCCGCAGCGGTCGTCATCCCGGTGGACTTCTCCCGCACCCTCGCCGCGACCGGAAGTGCGCCGGTGCAAGCCATCTTCGACGCCACCGACGTCAATACCACCAACATAGCGATGGGCTATGCCCAGGGTGTGGTCGCCCAAGCCAATGCCACGATTGCTGCCCGATGGGCCGCCAGCCATGGCGTTCAGCCGTCGCTGGTCGGACAGGTCGATTTCGAACCCAGCGTCTGGTTCAATGAAACCCTGGAAAGCCGCAACTTCATCATCCCTGGGGTAGTCGCGGTGATCCTTGCGCTGGTCGGCGCCCAGCTCACCTCGCTGACCATCTCGCGCGAGTGGGAGCGGGGAACCATGGAGCAACTGATCTCAACCCCGGTCACTCCGCTCGAGGTCATGTTCGGCAAGCTTATACCGTACTTCGCCATCGGTTTGCTCGATGCGGCGTTCTGCCTGGCCGTCGCAGTCTTCTGGTTCCACGTCCCGTTCCGCGGAAGCATCGGCATACTGTTCGTGACGACCGCCCTCTTCGACCTTGTCGTGCTGGGGATCGGCTACCTCATCTCCGTGCGCATCCGCAACCAACTCGGGGCGAGCCAGGTCGCCCTTTTGCTGACCATGCTGCCTACCACCCTCCTGTCAGGCTACACCTTCCCCATCGACCAGATGCCGGCTGCGATCCAGGTCCTCACATATGCCGTCTATTCGCGATACTACGTTACCATTCTGCGCGCGATCTTCCTCAAGGGTAGCGGGCTGACCGATCTGTGGACGCCAGTCCTCGGCCTCGTCGCCTATGCCGCGATCATCATCTGGCTCGCCGCCAGAGCCTTCCGCAAGCATCTGTAGGCCATGTTCGAGCGTCTCTCGGTCATGCTGATGAAGGAGTTCCTGGAACTCCGGCGCGATCGCTGGGCGATGTTCCGCCTCATAGTCCCGATGATTCTCCAGATGCTTGTCTTCGGCTATGCCGCCACCTTCACCGTGCACCATGTCACCACCGCAGTGCTCGATCTCGATCAGAGCCAGGCCAGCCGCAGCCTGATCTCGCATTTCGCCGCCACCTCCCGCTTCGACATCGTCGACATGGCCACGAATCAGAGGGAAATCACCAGCGACATCGACCACGACAGGGCCGTGATCGCCATCGTCATTCACGCCGGCTTCAGCCGCGACCTGGAAAACGGGAAGAGCGCACCACTGCAAGTCATCGTGGATGGTACAAACTCGAACACGGCACTCATTGCACTCGGCTACATCGCCCAGATCGTCGCCAACTTCTCCACCGAGCAGGCGGCAAGCCGCGTCTTTCCTTCCCGGCCAGGCCCCGCTGCGGCTCCGGTCGTCGGTATTTCGCTGCAGATGCGCCCCTGGTTCAACGAAGGGCTCGACGAGCGCTGGTTCTTCATCCCCGGAGTGATCGGCACCCTGACACTGATGCAGGTGGTCAGCCTCACCGCGTTCGCCATCGTACGCGAGCGCGAGGTTGGCACGCTCGAACAGATTCTCGTCAGCCCAATCCGGCCCGTTGAGTTCATTCTCGGCAAGACCGTGCCATTTTTCCTCATTGGGCTCGGCGACATCGCGCTGGTCAGTTTCGTCGGCATCGCCTGGTTCCACGTGCCTTTCATCGGTGACCCATGGGTGATGCTGGTCGGGTCCGCACTGTTTTTGCTGGCGGTGGTGGGCATGGGTTTACTGATGTCAACTTTTTCGCGCACGCAGCAGCAAGCCTTCGCCCTCAATTTCTTTCTGCTCAATCCCTTTTTCATCCTTTCGGGATTCGCTTTTCCGATCGCCGCCATGCCAAAAGTCTTGCAATGGTTTACCATGATCAATCCGTTGCGTTATTTTTTGGTGATCATCCGGGCGGTTTTTCTCAAAGGGGTAGGCTTCGCGGTACTCTGGCCGGAACTCGGGGCCTTGGCATTGCTCGCGTTGATAATGTTGACGATAAGCGTGCTGCGTTTTCGTAAATCACTTGATTAGTACGGCATTTCAGCGCACTCCCACGCGAATGGTGGATTCCGCCTGCGCACCCGTCTCAAAGCATTGAGGCAGTTGACCACGTGAGACGTCGAAAGATACTTATGTTAACCGGCGTGCAAAACTGACCAGGTTATCGGGGTGATTGGCGTGCAAAATTGACCACCCCGGGTTTGTGCCATCATCCGGTCTTTGGCCGGAGGGACCTGGAGTGTTATGCATGGAAACCATCGTCAAGTTGCGTCGACGCCACCTGGTCAAGGGCGAGAGCATCAGCGCCATTGCCCGGGATTTCAGGCTTTCCCGCAATACTGTCAGGAAGTACCTCAAAGCCGAAACCGAACCCCGCTATCAACGCGAGCATCAGCCGATCCCGAAGTTGGGCGCATTCCAGAGAGCAAGCAAACCCATTGCTCCATCGCGCACGCTCAAGTTAGGCTGCGCACACCGCCTCATCTGGGAACAACCGCTGAAACTCCGGCAGCGAGCGTGGAAACGGCAAATCGCCTCGTTCGAGCACACCATCGGGGCCTGACCGAACGCGGTGATGGAAAGCGCCGCTGCGTGGAGTGGGACTTCATCAGTATCTGCGGGCCAGGCCAGTCGTAGTGGTTCATGGTATGCAGGGCGGCTTCGCTGAACCCCTTTATCTTCCGTCCTTTTTCTTCGACAAAGCGGTGGAAGATATATTATTGGCCAATGTTTGGTGCTGGCAATGCCGATGCTCAGTGACAATCACCGATTTCTCCGGAACCCTCTAGGACGGCAACCTAATCCTGAAGGGAAGATGCTCAAAGTGCCACGGGGAGGTGGCCCGAGTGATTGAAAGCTCCTGATCGGACTGATTGGGTGGGGGGCAAGGTGCATCAATGGATGGGATTCTGGCGCCGGAAAAGGGCAATGAACAGTTACATCGATGGCATAATATTGATGAATGGCTCAGCTTCTCACAATTTTGCTTCAATCCTAGTCCCTGCCACGGTTGTAAAAGTGAGGATTGGCTGGGAACGAGGGTTTTTGCCCCATGTGTCAGCAACTCATGTTGCTACGCAAAAAAGCGGTGCCACTGAACGAAGGCGGCACCACATCCACTCCGAGCCTTCATCATCTTGGTTATCATGGTCAGTCTGAAGCGGGTATTTCTCTTTCAGGAGTTCCGCAGTTGCTGCCTCAAACTTTTCTTTCAGAAGGTTGAACCGTTCCCGGAATTCGGGAGAGAGAGATAATACATTGGCGTTTATGCATTCTCCCGTGTTGGCATCATGTATCTCATAGCACGATATACACACATTTCGCCCACAACAGAAGGAAATATCCCTCACAAGAGCTTCCACATCTTCCTCAAGGCTCATGGTAGAAATAAAATTCCTGTCAGCTATTTTGTTCATGGCACTTCCCCTCCACAATGAAGGTGTCGGGCATTTCCCTTGTCTTCGGCGCTTTTAGTCAGGCGCGGCTGTTTCGATAAATAATAAGCAAATAATGTGCCATATGAAAATAACTGCAAGCTCCAGAGTGTTACATTATGCCCAGCGTGTGCACATGTTAAATAACTGTTACAAAAAACAAACATGATTCTGTTGCTTGTGTAATATCTATATATAAATCATGGTGGTAACTGTTCACCACCTAGTGTTTCATGGATCGTTTTGACGTAAAATGTCGCAAGCTATCAAGCCACAAGGATGATATGAATCAGCCTAACCTGAGCGCGATGGACCCCGCTGCCAAGGATGATCTGATCCGATTTCTTCTCGCGGAAAACACGGAACTGAAGTCACGGATGTGGACGCTAACCCAATATTGACCATTTAGACGCGCTTATGCGCGTTGAATTTTGACCAGGTAACCCACGACGTATCCTGCTTTTTTAAGAAGGAGGAATGAAGAGGTGATTACCATGGTCATGTATGCGAAGGTTCGTCGGATGTTCTTCCGGGAACATGTATCCATCAGCGAGATTGGGCGACGCACCAGTCTGTCGCGCAACACCATCAAGAAGTGGCTGCGGGCGCCAGACGGTACCAAGCCCACGTGTTGCAGAGCCCGCGCCATCGTCAAGCTGACGCCATTTGAGGCCCGGCTGAGATTGTGGCTGGAAGCCGACGCACACCGCCCAAGCGCGACCGACGTACCGCACTGATGATGTTTGAAGCCATCAAGAAGGAAGGCGTGCAGACGGTCCAGCTCGGCCAGCAGGTGCACGTCCTCGTCCGTGTAGCGCCGCGCAAACGGCTTGGCGGGTGCCCCGCGCCGGTCCTGGACCTGCCGGGTCTCACGGAACTGGCGGATATGCCGGACCACTTGCTGACGGGATAGCCCTGTCACCTGGCAGAGAAAGCGGGTGATAAGCCCTTTGTCGGCCTTGCGGCGCAGCTCGTAGTGGAAACGGCGCAGGGTGTCGGCGATACAGTCATAGGCTTCCTGGCAGCTAGACGCCTCAAAGGAGCTGGCCTGGGTGCCGTCGGCGAAGGCACGCAGTTGCTCCAGGGTGCTGAGTTTTTCGGTATGTAGAGTCACGATCATCTCCGGATGATCCCAGACTCCAGTCCGCTTTCAGACTCATCTCAGCGTGGAAACATGCTACCCCGTTCAGACTCTGTGTCGTTGGACAAGGCTAGTCAATGGCAAAGCGATAACGGCTTTGCTATCTTCCCAGCCAAATGGCCGAAAAATGGAGCCGCGCCCGGTGATCCTGGAAACACAGCAGTCCCAAGAGCAATTTTATTGTAGCCTGCTGGCCATGGTGCGCATCCTGCGGGATGGCCTGGAAAACGCCGTTGATACCGTATTCCAGCGCGTGGCCGAACGACTGGCTGCGGATCTGGATCTGCCCGTGGCGTGGGTCGGTCGCCTAGGGCCCGGGGCTACCTGGGTGCAGGTGATGGCCACTGCGGGCGCTGCGAGGGAGTACACGGAGGGCCTGCGCATCAGTAGCTTGGCAGACATCCCCGAAGGGCAGGGGCCGGGAGGGCGAGCCCTGCGTTCGGGCGGAGGAGTGATTGTTGGTGATGTGGTGAATGCGCTGGACTTCGCCCCATGGCGAGAGCGGGCCATCCGCTTCGCGCTCGGTGGCAATATGACGGCCGCCGCGACCGTGGGGGATGTCGGCCAGGTGATCATCGGGCTTTTTCATCACATCGGTGGTGCTTTCCCCGGGGCTACGGCACCCTTGATGACGGGTCTGGTCCAGGACTTGGCGGCCTTCCTCCGACAACAGGCCACAGCCAAGGATTATATTCGCCTCCAATCCTACCAGGCGGCGGCCATAGCCGCACAACAGGAGCTCCTCCGCCAGGGAAACCCCCTGTCAGCGGCGGATGTAAATTGATACAGGCCAGCGATTGAAAGTTGATACACCGGGTTGAGAAGATCGGCGTATTTGAGGCGCCGGTGATCACGAACGAGGTGTATATGGAAATCGAGGTATTAAGGAAACACGGTTTCAGCCTGCGGCGGATAGCGGCCGAGGTAGGATGTGCGGTAAATACGGTGCGCAGCCACTTGTCGAAGGGGCGGACACCGTACTACGAGCGGCAGAAGAAGCGGACCAGCAAGTTATCGTCTTATGAAGCGTACCTGCGGGAACGGCAGGCGGCAGCACATCCCCACTGGATACCGGCCACGGTGCTGCACCGGGAGATTGCCGCCCAGGGTTATGCTGGAGGGATGAGCCAACTGCGTCGTTTCCTGCGCGGGATCAAACCTGCGCTGCCCGACGATCCGGTGGTGCGTTTCGAGACGGCACCGGGTGAGCAGATGCAAGTGGACTGGGTAGAATTCCGCAAGGGGAATCAACCTCTCTATGGAGGCAATGGTGATCAAATGCCTTACCGCACCTCCACCAAATATCCGTGGCCGCCTGTGAACCGGAAGCTGGCCACGTAACTACCCACCGCACTGGACACGGTAATTTCCCACTCGGGCAGCGTTTTCTGCAGTTTCAGGTATCGAACCTGAAACTGCCTCCCTCCTATCTGGATCAACCTTGCGGTCGTCGAGCATGATCTCCCCGCGATCCTGGGATCGTTCGCTATCCATTGCCGGAACTACCGGCAATCAGCGATCCCGCTGACCGTAACGGTCCCGTGAGTAACGCCCGGGTTGGCCGCCACCGGCCCCGGAGCCTCCCGCATGGCCGCCATCATCACGGGATAGGGCCGGACAGGAATTGGTGGTGAACCGGCCTGCAGGTCCACCTTCACAGGACGCGCCGCGCCGGGGAACCCAAGTGCGGCGCAATCACGCTTGGCTGCGGCCAGAAAACGGCGCAGGGCGATTACCTCGGCGCGATCGTTCGCTGTGCGGATTTGTCCTGGTGACGCAGTGTATTCCAGTCCATCGAGGTGCAGCCGTTCTTGCAACGTGCCCAGAAGTGGTAATAAGGCGGATGGGTCTGCGCTCTCGGCGACCAGGGTTTCCTGTACGCGCCACGGGGCCGTTTTGTTCCCCGTGCGCACGGCCGCATATCCGTCGGCGTGCCGTTGCAAACGGTGTACCGACGAAACCTGTGCGTCCGCCCATGCCACCGTCCGGTTGACCTGGGCGGCAAGCGTCGAGGACCGGATCCGCTGGACTGCGCCGAAAGGCTGGCGCGCAGTTCGGTGTCAGGCACACGGTAGCCGGCTGTCGTAGTGAGGCGGATCTGCGCGCGCGGGATGGGGTTTACGCCGTGCACCGCCGCGCAGGTAGGCAAGGCGAGGATAGCAAAACCAACGGTTGCCACGATCTTGCGCACGGGAAACTTCTTTTAGCCGGTTGATTCCGGATGCTTTGATGATCTTACCACGCGTGCTCTCGTAATAATCGCCACTCTCAACCCCCTAAAACGGATTAACCGAAAAAAAGCAGTTACGGCCCGGCCAGAGCAGGAATCGCCCCCTCTGGTGGCCACGGGTGACCGGGTAATTTGGGCGACGATGTAGCGCACGAGGAGGTCCCATGGCTGGTGCCCCATGAGTGGCGTGGCGCACACGTCCATGATACGCCACTTGAGGAATCCAGCGGGAGTGATCCAGGCGGATCTCCGTGACCAGGCATCGGGATTTACGGGCTAACCAGGATGCTCCAGGCAGATCTGGCCGGACCGGATTGGAAATGCCCGTTCCCTGCGGGAACAGCACCACTCCGTGGCCCGCCTCCAGGGTGCGCAAAATCACCCGAAGCGCCATGGGTGATCGTTGGTCAAGGGCGACCATGCGCTGGTGGCCGTGGACCCGGCCATACCAAGTCAGCGCCCTTCGCCAGAAAGGGTGGCGAGCATAATCTGGATCGACGGCGAACAGGTAGCCGCAATGTCCACCCATCTGATGCAGGTAACGGGCAATGACAGGGCCGTCCAGCAACGACGTATGCGGACGGACAAGGATCAGGTGACCCGGCATGGCGATACTCCCGTGAAGGCTGATGGGAGGGTATAGATCATGCACAGGGCGGGTATCGGAGCATGCGGACAGTGAATCCTCCCGCGACTAAGCCAGGGCTGTAGTCGGGGCTTCGTGCTCTGCGCATGGCGAAAAATTCAGCACCCGCAAAGCATAGTTGGGACTGAGAACAAATTTGCCAAGAAGCGCACGACCTGGCGGAAGAAAATCTGAGCAGATGGTGCTACCCTAGGAGCAGCTTCAGATCGGACAAAAATTTCGATGAGCACTGAACATTTTCGGATTACCTACGATGGTCCAGCCTTGGATACGCACGAAATGGATGTGCGGGATCTGGCTCCCGCGCTGCTCTCTCTGGCAGACGCTTGTGATGCTGCCAGTCAGGCACTATTTGGCCCGAAGAGCAAAATGGTGGTAAACGTCAAGGCATCGTTCAAGACCGGCAGTTTTGGTGTAGACCTTACTTTGACATCCGGTGTGCTCCAGTCAACGATAGACTGGTTTGCCGGTAAGGACGGGCAAGGGCTGGCCAACGCGACAGCAGTACTCCTGGGGTTGGGGGCTTTTGGCGGTGGCGCCATCGCTGCTCTGAAATGGTTGCGCGGACGAAAAATTCACAGGATAGATATTCACGGGAACAAACGAATTCTCATCACGGAAGATGAGGATCAGCTTGAAATCGAAGAATATACTCTTATTTTGCTTCAGCACCGCGAATTTCGGGAAAAGCTCGAAAAAGCATTGGATCCCCTGAACTGTGATGGCATTGAGACTATAGCGTTAGGCCGGGATGAATCTGTCGATGTCACTGTTAGCAAAAAGGAGCGTGGATACTTTGTTACTCCACCAGCCACGGATGAGATTTTGTTCTCTGAAGAGCGAACACAGGCTTTCTCTATCGCTAATCTGGCGTTTCAAGAAGGCAACAAGTGGAGACTGTATGATGGGCAGGCGACCGTATTTGTGTCTATTGAGGATACAGAATTCCTTCTTCGAGTGAACTCCGATAAGGAATCTTTTGCAAAATCGGACGTTTTGATTTGCCGCGTCCGGGTCACGCAATGGCAAACAGATGCCGGGGTAAAAACGGACTATGCCGTATTAAAAGTTCTGGAACACAAAACTCATGCCACACAGCTAAAATTGCCCACGGTGTAGCCTGAGCATTCCTGGAAAATTACCATGAGCACTACCACCGACACCTACGTCCGCGCCCGCATTGACACCAACACCAAGGAGCGGGCCGCCAGCGCGCTTGAAGCAATGGGGCTGTCGGTTTCCGACGCCATCCGTCTGCTGATGCTGCGCATCGCCGACGAACAACGCATGCCTTTCCACGTGAAGGTGCCCAACGCCACCACCAAGAAGGCCATTGCCGAGCTGGAAGCGGGCAAAGGCAAGAAGTTCACTAGCGTGGACGATCTGATGGCGGATTTGCATGCGGACGATTGACCGTTCCTCCGCGTTCAAACGCGACTACAAGCGCGAGGCCAAGGGCCAACACCGGGCCACGCTCGATGACACGCTCAGGCCGGTATTGGTGGCACTGGCGACTGATCAGCCCCTCGATGCATGACGAGCGTAGGTACTTCTACTTGGAACTTTGACTCGAAGAACCGTGCTAGATCATCAACCGCGTATTGAGCAGGCGCTCGCCGTTTACACCCGCAATTTCCACGGACATCTTTTGTAGTTGGTTGCGCTCGACTGAGAACCAGTCGGCACCAGAAAATAGGTATTTGCGATCGCGCATGATTCGAAGCTGTGTGAGTTATAACGCCAAACTTGAATGTGGTCAGCCAAATTGATGGTTCTCTGGTCAAGTTACATGAGGGGCAAACGGCGGCATAAAAAGGCCATGCAGCCCAATTTTGTGAACGGGGCGGCATGGCTCGGAGAGAGCGATTTCTCAGATCAGAACGGCGGATCGTTGACGATAGGGGGCGGCTGTCACGGATCGGCAATATGGCGCCACACCGTAGTCGGCGTAATGGCGCCATATTGCCGACCCGTGACATTGCTTGCCGGCAAAGATGGCGCGGACGCCGCTAAGGAAATTGCCGACAATGTTGTGGGATCGGACACCCGGCCATACACGGGGCCAATCACACGAACGATCTGTCTACTGGGACAGCCGTTGATGTCCGGTATAATGACTTTTGACCCATGGTCCACCTATGCTTCCGCATCCTGAACGTGTGGGTTACATCGTTGCCGCAATTTGGGGCGGGCCTTGAAAGTGACCACGCGACACGCAGTAATTTCACATGGCACGCCAGTTCCGGGGTTGCGCCCCGGTCTTGAGAAAAAACTGGCAACCAATTCCGCGCATCCCTTATGGCTGAAACCGAAGGTATCCACCAGGTAATCCATCAATTCCTGTCTGGTAACCGTCATAGTCGGACCTATCCGTTCTTGGGCCGCCGTCCACGCTTACCCTTACCATGCTCTGCCAGCAAAGCTTCACCACGCACCGAGAGGTCGGCTGCATCAGCGGAATCTGCCAGCACCTTCTCAATGGCCGCTATGTAATGCCGGAAATCCCAATCTGGTGCGAGAGTCGATGCAGCGCGCGCAAAGCGTTTTTCTTGTTCCAGATTTTTCTTGCGGCTGGACGGGGATTGCATCAGTTTTTTCTTTTCTTCCTCAATCTTGGCAAGCGCGGCACGCTGACGGTCCAGAATTTCGGCTTGCTGCTTTTCCAAATCCGCCAGACGTTGCTCGGCAGTACGACGAACATACTTTTTGGTTGCTTCCATGATGAGATCCTTTAGCTATTCACTTTATCCGCAAATTCTTTCCCCGCCTTGAACTTGATGCTCTTCTTCGCGGGAATGTCGATTTCCTGGCCTGTCGCCGGATTACGACCCTTACGGGCTGGCTTTTCTGCAACCTCAAACGTGCAGAAACCCGGAAAGACGATCTTCCCGGCTGTCGGCAACTCTGTTTCCAGCGTATGCCGGAAGACCTGAAACATTTTTTCGGCGTCGACCTTGGACATGGCCCCATGTTGCGCCAGGGCAGCGACGAATTCTAATTTATTCATGATTGACCTCAACAAAAGGAAAGGGTGCGCCTTACTTTAAGGAATGCCATTCCAATCCGCAAGCGGCTACTGAGGGGTTTTATGGCGTAGACGCCGAGAATACGGAAAAATCTGATTAGATTTCGCGCGCAACAGAGCACTTGCGCTGAATGTCACCACTCGACGGGCTTTGATTTCGTATGGTTGTCCGGTTTTGGGATTGCGGCCAGGGCGCGACGATTTAGCCCGCACGGTAAATCTACCGAATCCCGATAACTTGAGTTCCGACTCTGTGATGATAGCGGCACGCATGTGTTCAAAGAAGGCATCCACAAATTGCTCGGCTTGCGGATGGGTCCAACCGCCCACTTCCCACAAATGATTTGCCACATCTTTCTTGGTAATAGTCATGGTTCCTTCAGTAGCTTTTTTAGGGCACGTTGCGCCGATGTCAATTCTTTGATCAGAAATTCATGCCCTTCTGAACGGGACAGGCATTCATCCTGGGCTTCCTGATAGGCCCCCTGAAAATCTCTGAACATGGCTTTGCGCTTGTCCTTGCCGGTCTGGATGAACGATTCGTCGTAGTGCGCCATGATATCCAGGGCAAAGGCACTGACAACAATGATGGCCGCGTTGGTGGCGTACTCCGCCATCAGGTCAGGACCGTAGCTGTCTATGGTCATGATGAAATCGTCCGACGGCAGCATCTCATCGAGCTTGTGCATCACTTTGTGGGCCTGTTCGCCTCGCCGGGCCAGACTGTCCACATCTTCCTGGGGAAATTCCGCTGGATGACGCATGGCGTAATCAATGAGCACGTTGGCCGCGTCCGTCAGCGCATTGAGGCCGTCGATAGTGCGCAGCAGGTGGGTCGTTGGCAGGTCATCGGCAGGGCGTTCCGCCGTGGGGGTAAGATACAGGCCACCAGCCTGAATAACCGCCATGAGTACATCCACAGGCTCGTTATGTATATCCGGCAGATGAAATGCGGGGTAGCCGCCTGCAAGGCCGCGTTCCTTGCGATTGGCTTTTGCAGATTTGCCGATGCGTTCTTTGGGAAATGGGTGAACATTAGTCATGGCTGCAATTTAGCATGTTGGCGGGGACTCGCAAATCTTACAGACAGCCCCTTGGCGGGGTGTGTGGCCTTCCACCGGGGCAGACGGAAATACGCAGCAAAGAGGAATGCATAGCTTCCCGCAGGGTTCATCTGGGAACTGCGTGTCCCAGACGCTTTCCACCTGTATCTGTCAGAATGGCTTCGTCATCCTAAGCTGGTCAAGTTCGGATTTCTGCCAGATCCTGCATAGCCGCTTTCAGATCCCGTAAAATGGTCCTCACAGGCCAGGAGCTTCTGTGCCCGTAAACCCCGTCTCTTTCACATGAACAATCCGTCCAAGCCGACGCCGTTTCGTGGCGCGGCTTAACAGAATGCTCCGACTCATCGGGGGAATCGGAGCGGCAGAGTTCATGGTGGCGGAGGTGGTCCACCCGGAGGCCCTGGAGGGGGTCCGCCAAAAAATTCAGGAGGCCCTCCTGGTGGTGGCGGAGGTGGCGGTGCACCCGGCGGTGGCGGTGCTCTTACTGCTGTAAAGAACGCTCCCGGTGGTGGCGGAGGTGATGAAGCCAAACTTGGTCAGTGCTTTGATCCAGCGAGGAGCGTTGCCAACGCGTTGATATTGCGCAGGATGCCTGCACGTTACCCCCTTCTTTATCTTGCGTTCCGTTCCACTCCCCTCCCCTCCCCTCTCTAGTGAATACTCCACCGGCTAAAAGACGGCGGCCTCAGGTTACGGCGGTCGCTACACAACATAAAAATCATCATCCGACTATGCGCACCGAGCTCATGACAAACCAGTGCCAAGCATCTAAAATAACATCATGTGATGCCATGATGAGGTCCATCTTATGCGAACGACAATCAACCTGGATGATGAGCTCCTGGCCCAAGCCAAAACGCTCTGTGGCGTAGAAGACCGTGGTGCCCTCTTAAAAGAGGCCCTGCGTGCTTTGATTGAACGGGAAAGTGCCCGTCGCCTCGCTCGCCTGGGTGGAACAGAACCGCAGTTACAGAACACTCCTCGCAGACGAGAGCCTGCCGCTTGATTCTGGTCGATACCTCCGTCTGGATCGACCATTTTCGCTCTGGAGATGCACACCTCTCTACTCTGCTTGATCATGCCATGGTGCAAACGCACGATTTCATCATCGGAGAAATCGCTTGCGGGAATCTCAAAAATCGGCAGCAGACCTTATATCTGCTCTCAGGCTTACCCCGATGCACCGCCACCTCTCCAGAAGAAACCCTGTTTTTTATTGGGCGTCACGGCCTGATGGGACGCGGTATAGGCTATATTGACGCGAGTATCCTAGCCTCCGCCATGCTCGTGCAGGCCAATTTATGGTCCCGCGACAAACGTCTCATGGCTCTGGCTACCGAACTTGGCTGCGCGTACTCGCCGACGTCATCCGAATAGAAGGCAGTTCAGTCCCACGCCGCGCTCCTTCCCGCCGTGCCTCCAATGCCTTATATTCAAGCCACATCTATAACAACTACCGACCGCAAGAGAGACGCATGTTCGAGCAGGCCTTCAAGAATATCGATGACATCCTCCACAAAGATGCAGGCTCCTCCAGCGAACTCGATTACACCGAACAGACCTCCTGGCTGCTGTTTTTAAAATACCTCGATGCCCTGGAGCAGGACCGCGCCATGGAGGCTGAGCTGGAAGGCCGTCCCTACACCTTCATCCTGGAGGATGCCTTCCGCTGGGAGCATTGGGCGGCGCCCAAAACGGCAGATGGCAGGATGGACCACCACAAGGCCATGTCCGGGGACGACCTCCGGGACTTTGTGAATATCCGGTTGTTTCCGTATCTGTCAGGCTTCAAGCGCCGTGCTACTGGTTCCAACACCATCGAGTACAAGATCGGTGAGATCTTCAGCGAGATCAAAAATAAGATTCAAAGTGGCTACAACCTGCGGGAGATCGTGGAGATCATTGATGGTCTGCGCTTCCGGTCCCAGACAGAGAAGCACGAGCTCTCCCACCTGTATGAAGCCAAGATCAAGAACATGGGGAATGCCGGTCGTAACGGCGGCGAATATTACACACCCCGCCCTCTGATTCGGGCGATTGTGCAGGTGGTGGCGCCCAAGGTCGGCGAGAAGATTTACGACGGCGCCGTGGGCTCTGCGGGCTTTCTCTGCGAAGCCTTCGACTATCTCAAGGCCCAGCCGGGACTGACCACCGGCGACATGCAGACGCTGCAGGAGCGTACCTTCTACGGCAAAGAGAAAAAGAGTCTGGCCTATGTCATCGCTATCATGAACATGATCCTGCATGGCATCGATGCGCCGAACATCGTCCATACCAACACCCTGGCCGAAAATCTCATGGATATCCAGCCAAAAGACCGGGTAGATGTGGTGCTGGCGAATCCACCCTTTGGCGGCAAGGAACGCAAGGAGGTTCAGCAGAACTTCCCCATCAAGACCGGCGAGACGGCCTTTTTATTCCTGCAGCACTTTATCCGCATGCTGAAGGCTGGCGGCCGGGCCGGTGTAGTCATTAAAAACACCTTCCTGAGCAATACGGACAATGCCTCGGTCAGTTTGCGCAAACTGCTACTGGAAGATTGCAACCTGCATACGGTACTGGATCTGCCGGGTGGGACTTTTCAGGGGGCGGGAGTAAAAACCGTGGTGCTGTTCTTTGACAAGGGCGCGCCGACCCGCAAGGTCTGGTACTACCAGCTCAACCCCGGACGGAACATGGGGAAGACGAACCCCCTCAATGACAACGATCTGGCGGAGTTTGTCGCACTTCAGAAGACCAAGGCCGACTCGCCGCAATCATGGACGGTGGACGTGTCCGGCATCGACACCCGCACCTATGACCTGTCGGCCAAAAATCCCAATGGCGGTGATGAAAAGGTGCTGCGTAGCCCGGAAGAGATTCTGGATGAGATTGCCGCACTGGATGCGGAGAGTGCTGAGGTGCTGGCGGCTATTCGGGGGCTGCTGTGAGGGATGGGTGGCACGTCGAGCCACTGAGCAAAGTATGTCAGCTTATAAATCGCGGCATATCTCCGGTATATCTTGATGACGGCGGAACGGCTGTATTAAATCAGAAGTGTATTCGCGATCACTCAATTAACTATGACCTTGGACGACGCCACTGTGTTACCACCAAACGAGTGTCGGCTGACAAACTGGTCCGTGTGGGGGATGTGCTCGTTAACTCTACAGGTACCGGAACATTAGGGCGTGTTGCGCAAGTCCGTGATGAGCCTCATGAACCGACGACCGTAGACTCTCATGTTACTATTGTTCGGCCCAAAGATGGGCTCTTCTTCCCTGAATTTTTTGGTTACGCGCTAATCGCTATAGAAAATCAGATTCAGGAGGGCGGTGAAGGTTGTGGAGGCCAGACCGAGTTAGCACGTTCCAAGCTAGCAAACGATTACCACGTCAGCTTCCCTACTTCCATTCCTGAACAGCGCCGCATAGTCGCCATCCTCGACGAAGCCTTTGAAGGCATAGCAACCGCAAAAGCGAACGCCGAGAAGAATCTTCAGAATGCCCGTGAGGTCTTTGAGAGCCATCTGAATGCGGTGTTTTCGCAGCGAGGTGAGGGATGGGTGGAGAAGCGGTTGGATGAAGTCGGTAAGACTCAAACCGGTTCTACACCAAAGGCATCTGAGCCCGAAAACCTGGGTAAACATATTCCCTTCGTGAAACCAGGTGACTTTAAGCCTGATGGCTCCATTACCTACGATAACGAAGGGTTAAGCCAGAATGGAGCGGCAAAAGCACGATTGGTTATGGCACCATCAGCAATCATGGTATGTATTGGAGCAACCATTGGCAAATCCGCGTATGCAAACAGGATAATTGCAACTAATCAACAGATTAACTCATTAACTCCAGCGACTGGAATATCTGCCAAAATGGTCTACTACCAGATGATCACTGTAGACTTCCAGCGTCGCGTTCATGAGAATGCTGGACAAGCGACCCTTCCCATTATCAACAAGTCGAAGTGGAGTTCCCTTTCCATATTCATTCCCCCGACCGTTGATGAGCAGAACCATATTGTTGCTCGTCTCGATAATTTACATGAAGAAACCCAACGCCTCGAATCCCTTTACCAGAAAAAACTCATCGCCCTCGACGAACTAAAACAATCCCTCCTACACCAAGCCTTTAACGGCGACCTATAGGATTCTGCCATGAATGAAGCCGACACCCGCGCCCAACTGGTAGATCCCGCCCTCAAGGCCGCTGGCTGGGGTGTGGTGGAAGGCAGCCGGGTATTGCGGGAGTATCGGATTACTCAGGGGCGACTGCAGGGCGCCGGACAACGCGGCAAGCCGGAAATTGCTGACTACGTGCTGGAGTACCGCAACGAGAAGCTCGCCATCGTCGAAGCCAAGCGCCGCGATCTGCCCCATACCGAAGGAGTGACGCAGGCCAAGCAATACGCCCTGAAGATGGCCATACGCTTCACCTATGCCACCAACGGAATATCCATCTATGGCATCGACATGGAAATGGGTTCGGAAGGTGAACTACCCTGTTATCCTTCCCCCGAAGAACTCTGGAATCAAACCCATGTCGTAGAAAATGCCTGGCGGGATCGTTTTGCCGCCATTCCGTTTGAAAGTGTCGGCGGCTCATTCCAACCCCGTTACTATCAGGAAACCGCCGTACAGCGCGTCCTGGAAGCCATTGCACAGGGACAGGAACGCATCCTCCTGACGCTGGCCACCGGCACGGGCAAAACCTTCATCGCCTTCCAGATCGCCTGGAAGCTTTTTCAGGCCCGCTGGAACCTCTCCCGCGAACCCAGCCGCAGGCCACGTATTCTTTTTCTTGCGGACAGGAATATCCTCGCCAATCAGGCTTTCAATGCCTTCAACGCTTTCCCCGAAGATGCCCTGGTGCGAATTGCCCCTGAGGATATCCGCAAGAAAGGCCGCGTCCCCACCAACGGCAGTATCTTTTTCAGCATTTTCCAGACCTTCATGAGTGGCCCCGGTGACACGCCGTACTTTGGGGACTATCCGCCGGACTTCTTCGACTTCATCGTGGTGGATGAATGTCATCGGGGCGGCGCCAAGGACGAAAGCAGCTGGCGCGGCATCCTCGAATACTTTGCGCCTGCGGTACAGTTGGGCCTCACCGCCACCCCCAAGCGCAACGACAACGTGGACACCTATGCGTACTTTGGCGCGCCGGTCTATATTTACAGCCTCAAGGACGGCATCAATGACGGTTTCCTGACCCCTTTCAAGGTCAAGCAATTCGCCACCACCATCGACGAATACATATACACCCCCGATGATGATCTCCTCGAAGGCGAAATCCAGCGCGGCAAGACCTATCTGGAAAAAGACTTCAATCGCAAAATCGTCATCCCTGAGCGGGAACGCTATCGGGTAAAGCTCTTCATGAGCCAGATCGACCAGCGCGAGAAGACCTTGGTGTTCTGTGCCAATCAGGAGCACGCCGCCATGGTGCGGGACATCATCAACCAGGAGAAGACCAGCACCGATCCCCTTTACTGTGTCCGCGTGACGGCCAATGACGGCAGTATGGGCGATCAGTATCTGAAAGACTTCCAGGACAACGAAAAGAGTATCCCCACCATCCTGACCACCAGCCAAAAACTGAGCACCGGTGTTGATGCCCGGAACATTCGCAATATTGTTCTGCTACGCCAAATCAACAGCATGATCGAATTCAAGCAGATTATCGGTCGGGGCACCCGGCTGTATGAGGGGAAGGACTTTTTCACCGTCTATGACTTCGTGAAGGCGCATCATCATTTTGGTGATCCGGAATGGGATGGCGAGCCGCTGGAAGCGGAATCCACAGGGGGAAGCGGCGAAGTGCGGGAACCCCGTCTACCTCTACCGCCAACCGAGCGGCCCGTCAAAATCCGGGTGAAGCTGCGGGATGGGAAGGAGCGCAGCATCCAGAGCATATCTTCCACCATCTATTTCGGACCTGATGGCAATCCCGTTACGGCAGCGCAGTTTCTGGAAGGGCTCTTTGGCACACTGCCGGAGTTCTTCAAGGATGAGGACGCGCTTCGCCAGATATGGAGCGATCCTGAGACGCGGAAGAGCTTTCTGCAGGGACTGGCCGAGAAGGGCTATAACCGGGAACTGCTCATGGAGATGCAGCAAATCATCGACGCGCGGAATAGCGATCTCTATGACGTGCTGGCCTATGTGGCCTTTGCCTTGCAGCCGGTCCCCAGAACAGAACGGGCTGAACACGCCAAACAGAGTATGGACCAACAGTTCACCGACAAGCAGCGGGCCTTTCTGGACTTTGTACTGGCGCAATACGTGAAAGTGGGTGATGCGGAACTGGATACCGAAAAGCTATCGCCCCTGCTCCGGCTGAAGTACAACAATGCAATATCTGATGCCTTTGCGGAGCTGGGTAGCCCGGCAGAGGTGAGGAAGGTGTTCAGTGGGTTTCAGCGGTATTTGTATCAATAATGGGTCCGATTTTCTTGGTTACAAGTTCGGAGATGCAACACAGGAGACAGACAATATGAAAAGTTAAAAGAATTGCTATTTATTGTTTCTGATAAGCAAAAATTGTTTAATGTGTTAACTATATATTTTATATAAAACTAAAAAACCCAATCTAACGTTAAGTAAAGCAGGAGAAGACATGAAGCCAACAATATCGCTAAACACATACATAATAACAGCAAGAAGTCACAGCGAGCCAACGAAATTATTAAAACTTGACAGCGCCATTGGAAGCAATAAAATAAAAGATACGCTTATTGCTCTTTTTTTGAATTATGGTAGCAAACAGGATGATGATAGCATTACAAGGATAGAAAATCATACTACAAGAAAAAGAAAATCATTTAGTTGCAGCTTGGAATCTATTTCTGGATTTTTCTACCATGGTAACTATGGTTATAAAACCACACTTAAGGATACAAGAGATGTAGATGTAAAGCTTGATATCACAAGAGAGCCTTACCATGCCGAAGAAATACCATTTTATTTCAGCCTAACATTTAGTGAACAATCAAATAATGCAATTGTTTGCTTGCAGAAGTTTTCGCAGCACGGCATAAAGTCTGTCTTAGATGCTATTATTGCAAGACACAACCAAGAGAATAAAGATATAATTTTTACTTTAAGACCTATAGTTTCCGGAATGCTAGCCAAAGCAGCACTTGAAAATGCAATTGTAAACAGAATAGAAATAGTAAAGTACGAGACGCCGGAGGACAAATTTGATTCTTTTACAACTAAACGTTACCAGATTGATCATATTGCTAAAGGACTTGAACTAACTAAAGTTAACATGCCCTCTTTCTTTGCCAAGATGATAACCTTGCTTACCCAGCCGAAGGAAATGGCTCCCAAAGATTTCTTTGACAAAGACTTGCTTGAATTGGTCAGCCATGATGGCGAAGATATAGACAACATAAAGGTTACTCTAAATATAAATGGAAAAGATAGAGTATTTAACTTCTCTAGGTCCAGCCTTTTCAATCTAAGTTATGATATAACAAAATACGTGTCGTACTCTGATACTCGATTTCCCACTTTTGACTCCTTAGAGACAGCCTGCGATACCTATATTGACGAAAACTTCTCCCAAATAATTCAGGGCCAAACCAATGAAATTTGACATTACAGAGGTTGTTATTGACCACCTTTCTACACTTAGAAATTATAGGGATGATAAAATTAGCGTTCTTGATATAACCATTACTTTTATTGCTCCTCTGCTTATATCAATATTGGCAGTCCCCTGCTTTGGGATGACATACCACAGCCAAGAAGGAAACATAATTATTGCTTTATCAGTATTTGCAGCTCTGCTGTTTAATCTCATGATTCTCATATTGGATAAGAACAAAAATGCAACGGACATAGAAAAAGACCAACTAAATGAAATATATTATAACATTTCTTACTGTATATTAGTTGCTCTTTTTGACATTTCCCTTCTCCTCCTGCTTTCCATAATAAACAAATCATCATTTTTAATTTTGCTTTGCGCTATCCGATTATTATCGCTTTTTCTTCTTCTTAATTTCTTCACAACAATGCTATTAATTTTAAAGAGGATGCACAAAGTTATAAAAAATAAAATAAATAAATGAATGGGTTTTATTTTATAATCAGTTGGTTGAAAATTATATTTTCGGAACGCGAAGATAACAATGACAAGTAAAGCGCGCCCATTGACGACCGAATCAACGCGGAGTTTAGTTGCGAAGCCGGTCATCAGGACACCCGCATAACCATCTGCATTACCTTATTAAGCCGACTACGGCTGACGGCCCTTATCTGATGTAGCCCGACTGCCCGTGCCATCGAGGTGATGGCACTTTCTCCCGTTAAACCGGCTGCAATTACCGTCTTCGCCAGCGCAGCCAGTTCCTCCATACAGATTTCATCAACCATCCTGGCCGTATCCCCAACAGCTCGCCGGAATACGATAGGTCCATCCGGGTTTTGCCCCGCCGGCCAGTAGAACGTCCCGACATCTTCCTCAGTTATGTTGAACTGCTTTGCTGCAAGAGCTTCGACCCGCTCCCGTATGCGCGAGCCGGTACGTTGCCAGCCATGGGCCCTGGCGATGCGCCGCGCCAGAACTGCGTCCAGAACCGGGCCTTCGATCTCGACCACGTGGGCGATCATGCTAGCCAGGATCGGGTCGTAGGCGGTATTAAAAAAAGCATCGACGTCGACACCATCGACCACGGACAGGGGATCGGTTTCGGCGAAGTATGTGGCAGACGCGGGCGGCGTTTCGGATACGTTCCTGGCGTAGACATCAGCAGTTTCCAGGGGCTGACCCTTGTCGAATTGTTGCCAGCCCGAGGGGAGGATGGCGGCGTGGTCGCGCCCGTCTTCGCCCTTTAGCGCCGTCACGTCTTTCGCCTTGGCTTTGACGACAGCTTCTTCCGCCGCCAGACGAGCTGCCTCTTTCTCCGCCGCTTCCGCGCGCTTCACCCGGCTTATTTCGAGCAACACACGCAGTTTGGCATCCAGTTTGTCCAAGGTGCCGGCGGCATCGATCCACCAGTCGGTCGACCAGACTCGCAAGATATCCCAGCCTAGACCGCGCAGTACCTGTTCCCGAAGTTTGTCGCGGTCGCGGGCGGTGGCCGAGCGGTGGTACGTGGCGCCGTCGCATTCAATACCGCTCAGGTAGACGCCTTTGGCGTCGGGGTGGACGACGGCCAGGTCGATGCGGAAGGTCGAGGCACCGATCTGGGTGTGCAGTTCCCAACCTTTCCTGGCGAGTGCGGCGGCAACCGCCTCCTCGAACGGGCTTTCGAAATTGCCTCGACTGCCTTCGGTGCTCTCTGCCAGGGCACGCGTGCCACGTTCAGCGAATTCGAGGAATAGCTTCAGGTCGCGCACGCCCATAGCCTGGGTACGTGCCAGGTCCATCTGCTCGGCCTTGAGGCTGGAAAACACACGCAGTTCGTGGCGGGCGCGGGTGATCGCAACGTTCAGGCGCCGTTCTCCGCCGGCCCGGTTCATGGGGCCGAAGTTCATCGATACCGCGCCGTGAAGGTCCGGGCCGTAGGTAATCGAGAAATACATGATGTCGCGCTCGTCGCCTTGGACACTTTCCAGGTTTTTGACGAATACCGGCTCCAGCTCAATATCGGAGAACCAAGGCTCGATAGCGGGGTCTTTGCGCCGCTCTTCGTCCAGCAGGTCTTCGATGAGGCCCTGTTGTTCGGTGTTGAAGGTGACCACGCCGATGGTCAGCTTTGATTCGCGGAATCCGGGCGATTTGAGGCGCCCAACCAGATCGGTGACTAGGGCCATGGCTTCGGGCTTGTTGATTCGAGCCCCGCCTTTTTCATAAACGCCTTTGACGGGGTGGAAGCTCACTGCCCGGTCTTCGGTGACGGGCGATGGGAAGGTGACCAGCGAGCCGCCGTAATAGCGGTGGTTGGAGAAGGCGATCAGGCTTTCGTTGCGGCTGCGGTAGTGCCACGCCAAGTTCATCATGGGCAGGCTGGCGCCCAGGCATTCGTCCAGGATGCTTTCCAGGTCGCCTTCCACGTCTTCGTCGTCCAGATCCGATTCGCTCCGGTCGAAGAAATTGGTCGGCGGCAGTTGCTTGGGGTCGCCCACCATGACCACTTGTTTGCCTCGCGCGATGGCGCCGACCGCATCCCAGACCGGTATCTGGGAGGCCTCGTCAAAGACCACCACGTCGAAGCTGGTGGCGTTGGCGGCCAGGTATTGGGCGATCGACAAAGGACTCATGAGCAGGCAGGGCATCAGCTTGGTCAGCACCGTCGGGATGCTGGTCATCAGCTCGCGCAACGGCATGTGGCGCTTCTTCTTGTTCATCTCGTGACGCAGGATGCCCCACTCAGAGTTTCGCGTGACATCGTCTTGGCTCGGCATTCCAGCACAGAGTCGCGCCCGGATCCAGTCGCGGGTCAGCGCGGTGAATCGCTCGTCCAGCGCCCGGAAATCGTCGATGCGCTTTTCGTGCTCCGCCGAGACAAATGAACGGATCACCGGTTCTTCATCCACCACGGCGTTGAGCCACCAGCGGCTGTAGTCCGTTTCGAACGCACGGCGTACCTGGCCATCGGCCACCGCACCGTTCTCAATGCCGGTAACCAATGGCGCCAGGCCCAGTGCCATGCCCTGGCCGCTGACCTTGCGCCAAGCGCACCAGGCATGCAGCCGGCTATCAGCTTGAAGGATTGCATCGCAGCGCTGAATAAGGTCGTCAAGGGTCTGTTCGCCGAATTCGTTCTTGGCCGCATTCGAGAAACCACCCACAGCAGCCAGACGGTCGATTGCCGGTCGCAGGCTACCCCAGGCATGGAGGTAGGCTTCGCCGACTCTCGCGATAGGACCGTTTGGTTCCAGTAGCGCGTTGCCTGCGCCGATGAGCCGTTCCAGTGCAGTCTTGATGGACTCGATGTCCTCCGGCGTAGTGGCGAGATTCGCGATGACCACCGAGATGGAGGACTGGAACTTCAACGCCTTCTCCACCTCGCCGACGCGGGTCTTCAGTCCATTCCAAAGACCAGCCGTGACGTCTATCAGATCGTCGTAGGCGGCGAGTCGTTGTTCGACCACGGCCCGCTCGCGCAGATGCCGATAGTCCGCCGATAGTGCGGTGCCGCAGCCTCCTGACGCCACGGCATCGAGGTCGCCGGTCAAGGCGCCGGATTCCCGTATGGCTGACGTGGCCTCCTGGAAGCGCAGCGCGGCCGCCAATATTTCGCTTCGCGTCGCCAGCCCCGCCCACAGAGATTCGGTGGCTGAGGGCAGGTATTCCAGCGCCGCCAACTGGCTATCCAAGGCGCACAAAGTCCGCATGCGGGCCAACTCCTGGGCAAGGCGCTCGCCGCAATGGCCATCGGCAATCGGCTCAAAACCCGTGTCTTCCCAGCTTTGTTCGCTTCTAGCGGCGCTCAGCGCGGCCTGAAAGCGCAGGGCGCAATACGCCAGGCCGGGCTTGGTTTTCAGGCCGACCCATAGACCATCGGTATCCAGGTCGAGCGCCATCGCTTCCGAACGCAAGGCGCGAATCTTGACTAAGGTGCGGAGGTCCTTGGCGACATCCGGTTCGCCCTCGCCCATTAACATGGCGTCGAAGACCTTGCGGATCTTGCGTTTCGCTAACCGGGATATCGGCCATATGGATTTCTCGGCCTTGGCCCACTCGCGCAGGAGTTGGGTGACGTTCAATTGCTCTACCTGCTCTCCGTACTGGACGGAAAGTTGTTTCACCTCTTGGTCGATATTTTCCAGCAACCCCAATCCCTTCTTGAGTTCCTGGACTGTCGCAATGGCCCAGGGCAGGCCAAGCTGGGCATGGGTTTCCCGTCGACTCTGCAATAACTGCAATCCATGCTTGCAGGCACCGACCACCGAATCCGGCCACGTTGGCGAGAGCGCCGCACTATGTTCCTGGTGCTCGGCCAGCAACGCGATAGCTTCTTGCAACCTGTCGGCCAGCGTTTTCGTCTCAGGCCGCAAGACGAATCGCCAATCCCGCCCGGCAGCCTGGGGCAAGGTTCGGGCAAGGATGGCCAACGGGCCCCGGACACGCCGGTTTAGAGGTAGCCATGGCAATCCGACTGCCTGGGAGAAGCTTTCATAAGCTTGTGCCACCGCTTGCGCAGCAGAAATCACGCTACGTGCAGCGTCGATCAGCCCGTGCTGCCAACTCGGAGACCAGTCGTCGTGGCCAATGGCTGCGAGCGGGTGGGTGAGCAGAGCATTCCGTCCCACGGCTCGGGCGTTGACTTCCAGGCGGTCTACCACTTCCCTGAGGGCCTCTATGGCAGTGAAGTCGTGGTCTTGGGGCGCGTTCCAGGACAGCCCAAGGTCTGGAACATCCGCGCCATCGACAACCCGGCCGATCGCCTCGTAAATGGTCATACCGTTAGCATGCCGATGGTGCAGTCGTTCGACATAGCCGTTGAGCTGATCGCGCAGGTTTCGCAAACGCAGTGCCTCTGCCTGCCAGACTTTCGGGTCGACTGTCCCCTTTGCCTCCCAGGTCTTCTGGAACTGGACCAGCACATCGAGTTTCCTGGCCTTGTTGGAGTGAAGCTCCAGGCAGAACTCGCCAAGACCAACCTCACGTAGTCGCCGGTGGACGACATCAAGGGCCGCGATCTTCTCCGAAACGAACAATACCCGCTTGTCTTCCGCCAGACATTGGGCGATCAGGTTGGAGATGGTCTGGCTCTTGCCCGTACCGGGTGGCCCGACCAAGACGAAGTCCTTGCCGCGCGCAGCCGCCATGACGGCGGAAAGTTGCGAGGAATCGGCGGGCAAGGGGCAAAAGGTTCGCTCGGGCGGTAATTCGATGTCGAGCTTTCTCGGATTCGGAAAATCGATCCCTGGGGGGTAACACTCGCGCGGCGTATCGATCAGGTGCCGAACGACCGGGTTTTCGCGTAGCTGCTCGGTACGCTCGGTCAGATCCTTCCACATCAGATACTTGGCGAAGGAGAACATCGCCAGCACGACTTCTTCCGTTACCTCCCATCCCTTGATGTCCTTGATTGCGTGGGCAACCGACTTCCAGATGCCCGCCACATCCAGGCCGGCACCGTCCCTGGGCAGTTCGCCGTCGGCCACGCCCAGGTTCAGTTTGAAGTCCTGGCGCAGCATTTCGATCAACGTCGGATTGAAGCGGGGCTCGTCGTCGTGAAGGGTTAAGGTGAAGCCCGAACGCATATTCTTGCGGCTCAAGTTCACAGGGACAAGTATCAGCGGTGCGCGATAACGCTGGCTGGCCTTGTCTTCGCGAGTCCAGGACAGAAAACCGATGGCGAGAAACAGGGTGTTCGCGCCACCCTCCTGCAAAGTGGAGCGGGCCGAGCGAAACAATTCCACGAATCGAGTATCCAGTTCTTCCTGCGGCAGGTCCACGAACACCTCGCGGCGTTGCAGAGCATCGCGAGCATGTTCCCGTCGCACATTCTCCCGCTCACGACCTTCATGGATCGCCTGATTCCGTGGATCGGTGCCATCCATGAGGCTGGGCCTAGCGAGCAGACGCACGGGTTGGCCATCCGATAGCAAATCTTCCAAGGCGCCAGGATCGGGTGCCTCCAGCTTGATCGCCTTCTTGCTGCCACGAAAATTCAGTAGGTTGTTGCGTAGGGACAGGTCCAACAACTTACGTTGCCAGCGTGCTAGGCGATCCTTGGGATTCAGCGTTGCCGGGTCCGGTTCGATAACAGTTTCATCTTCCGGCAGATCGGGCGCCTCATCGAAAACAGGCTCGATAACCGGTGCGGTCTCGATAGGAGCCACTACCGCGTGCGCCTCGGCGCTGGCCAGCGGCTTGATCCGCTGTAGCCGCGTCCGACGTATGTCCACGGCAAGCTCAAAGGCCTCTTCTTCGTCCCCGGCCACATGCTGCGCCCCGAGTTGCACCGCATAGGAGAAAGTCGGCGCTGGTCGGTGTGTTGCAACCGTGGTTTCGAATAGCACCAATTCCTTGAGCTTGATCCGTTTGCGCAAGGCCGTTATGTCATCGACCACGGAGGTCGAAAACTCTTCGTTCTTGAGCCACACGCCTGCAAAGACATGACCCCGTGTAAAGACCAGCAACGGGTTCAAACCGGCCTGCTCGATAGCCGAACAGAAGAACAACGCGAGATCGAGGCAGGTGGCCAAACCTGACTCGGAAATCTGGCCCGGTCCACGCACTTTCTGGCCGATATGCTCAAAGCTGGCAGGTGGCAGCGCATAATCCAGCCCCATTGCCGCCACTGCGCTCCAGATGCCTGAAGTTAGTTCCCAGGCACGCTTCGAACCGCCTTTATAGCCGTCCAGAGCCGGGTTCTTGCCGTTCTTGCGCAGGACATCGGCTGTTTGCTTGAGCACACGTTCGACTGCGGGCTCGTTTGGCTGAACGAAAGCGGCAACCATATCTGGCAGGTGCGATAAACCGCCCCATTGGTTCCGTGGCAGGAGTTCCACGGTCTGTTCAAGCCGGGCCAATTCTTCGCGGGCTTCGCTACGGCGGCGCAAGACGAACGAAACCGTCGCCGTCTCGGCTTCTGTGAGGCGAGACAGCAGAGCGCCATCGAGTTGCACATCCAAATCGGTGATGTGACAACGTTGGCCGGCACTTACGGCATCGATATGCCATTGCTTGGTTTTCAGGAATGTGGGAGCCGATACGATACTGAGGTCGAGTTCTCTCTCGTCCTCAACAGAATCATTGTTAATGCTTAGCTCCCTGAGCATCGGGACAGCATTTTGAAAATCGGCAAGATTGAGCTTCGCACCCAATGCGACGGCTATGGTCAGATGCGGTTTCTTGGACTCTGATTCATCAAGCAGTTCAGTATCATTCATTTCCCTGTCCCTAGCAGAACCAGAATTCGGCCATTTTTAAATATCTGCCATGGCTCATTCTGGAAAAATGCTGACGCCCAACGGCGTTGACGTCGAAGAGACGCATAGTGTCACACGTACATTCCGGGTCAATGGCAGGAAGTTGATCTGTTGCCAGCCGCAAAAGCTACACGGAACAAGTGACCGTGCTTTCCGAACATTTCTACCGTGCGGTTGACGGCTTTCGGAGGTACACCAGCCGGCCAACGTCGCCTTTTTCTGGTCCCATGAAGGACTGCATGTGGCCGATACTACTCGTTCGCAGCTTGAAGGGGAATGGCCACTCCCGCTGCACTGCCGCCGTTGAGCCTACTGGTTGTCAACAAACAGACTGCTTGTGGAAATTCATTTCCGCAAGTTTTTTTAGACCCTGCCTCGCAACAGCGCCCCTGCCTTTCTCCGTGCCTTCAGTGCTGCGCAAATCTGGCCATAGGACTCGCACTTATGAAGTAATTTACTGCCAGTCGGACCAGGCGAGCCATGCCCCCACCACCAGCACGACCACCATAAAACCCAGCCACAATCCCGCGTAGCCAACGCAAGATATAGGGGTTGTGCCGGGGCGATCGCGGGTGCGAGTGATTCAAATTGCGCCCCCTGGTTAGTTGTTGTTGGTACTACCTTTATCAAACATCTCGCCGGCCGCCGTCAGAGTGAGTGGGCCGGTATGGGATTCTCCAGCAGATATAAAATGCGACTAGCGCCATCCTGGCGAACTTCCACCCCTCCGGGCGCAGCGCCTTGATGGTCTGCTCCACCGGTACTGGCACTGCGGGGAATTCAGGGTAGATCCGAGCGGTAATACCTACGCCGTGCTGGGCAAGAATCGGCTCTATGGAAATGTTCTTCCTTGAAGACCGACAGGTCAGGGGTTGGCGCAGGCGGGACCACCTGAATGGCAGAGTCTGAGCAAGTGCCGCCCCCCTCAGAACCGCACTCGCGGAAGCCGCCAGCGTGGTTGACAGATGGTTTCCGCCTTGGTGATGAAGGGAATATCGTCGTCAAATTCCTCCATCGGTGCAGCCCCCATGTCCCCGCCACCCCCACCACCATGCTGTGGTGCGGGACTGCCACTCTCTGGCGTATCGCGGCGCCCACCAATCAACTGGAGCTGGTCGCCCACGATCTCCGTGGAATACCGCTCCTGACCGTCCTTATCGGTCCATTTTCTGGTGCGGATACGTCCCTCGATATACGCCTGGCTTCCCTTCCGAAGATATTCTCCAGCGACTTCTGCCGTCCTCGCGAAGAGTGCAACGCGGTGCCACTCGGTACGCTCCTGGCGGTTGCCGTCCCGATCCTTGTAGGACTCCGACGTGGCGATGGTCATATTGGCGACCGCCGTCCCGTCTGGCATGTACCGCATCTCCGGGTCTCGCCCCAGATGGCCCAACAAGATCACTTTATTCACTCCTGCCATGACTTTCTCCTTGAGAGATGACGAACCGTTCTTTTTTCGGTTCGGTATAGATCAGGAGTGCGTCACACTGCATACAGATCCAACAGGGAGCACTGGCGCGGAGCATGCCGCTCATACCACTGCGTAAGGCGCGGATTCATCCAGATCCTTTCTGTCCGATCTCGATCAATATCTTCTCCAGCTTGCCCTGACCGGTTCGCGTGACAAGAGTGGGCAAAATCCACATAGGACCATCCTTGCCCGGACTCCAAATGATCCGAATATAAATCACTGGGATAGCCGGAAATCGCGACATAGGCGTCACAGGCACAGAGCACCCGAAGCAGGCTCTCATGGTCCTGGTCAGTCATCTCATCGGCATACTGCCCGTCTCTACGGGTAGCCTGGAGATAAGGCGGATCACAGTAGATGACGGCGGATGGGCTGTCGAATCTCCGGACCACCGCAATGGCATCATCATTCTCAATCAGCGCGTACCGCAGTCGATCACGAACCAGTTGCAATTCCGAATCAATAACCGTCGCCATGGACCGAGCCTTATTGTCAAAAACCTTGGCAAAGGCCCACGCCGGGTTTTTGCGGGTGGACTCGGCGGCGAACGCGGATCTGGCGATATAGAAAAACCGGGCGGCGCGTTCGAGGTCTGGCAGGCTTGCCGGGTCCGGAATGGCCCGCCACTCGTAAAACAGTTGGCGCGAATAGGGGGTGTTCTGCAAATACCGGATCAGTTCGTCCGTGCGGTCACGGAGCACACGGAAGAAGGTCACGATCTCGCCATTGGCGTCATTGATCACCTCGATGCCCGAGGGACGACGGGCAAAGAATACCGCTCCGCCGCCAAAGAACGGTTCCACATAGGTCAGCTCTCGCGACGGCCCGGGAAGCCGGGCAAGAATCTGGTCAGCCAGTTTCCCCTTGCCGCCCAGCCAGGGGAATGGCGGATGTACGCTCATATGGAAGCGACCTGCAGTGCAGCCAACACCTCACGTTCACCATTCTCTCCACGAAGGTATGCCTTGCACGACTCGAAAAGGGAGACCACTTCACGGCTGTCGGCCCGGCCAATGCGCAGGACCTTCTTTCGAATATCGGCCAGGTTTTGATGGCCCAGCAGTTCACGCAGCGAACCTGCTTCAAGGCCGATTTCATCGGTGTTCTTCAGCACCTGAAGAAGACCGAGAATGGCACGGTATTCCCTGGCCTCGGCCAGGTAAGGGATGAGCTGCCTTGCAGCGATTTGCTGCTTGCCCACCTGAATCAGAAGGTCCAGAAACTCCCGCTGGTCGGCGGGCATCTCATAACTGTCATCTTCCTCTTCCAGGTCGATACCCCCAACTGCGATGGACACCTGGTCCTCCAGCGAAAGTCGCTCGCTACTGCCTCGTGCCTCATGGTCTCCCCTTTCTTCCAGCGCATATTCCAGGCGAACCTCTGTTCTCGCTCCATGAAGCGTGGCTTCCATTCTTTCCAACTCCCGCATCTTCTTCTGCCGTTTTTCTCCGGAGAGATGCTTGAGTTCCGACCGCCTCTGCCGGATGACTCTTTCCAGCGATGCTTTCGAGAACGTCGGCTCGTGGGGCAACACGGATTCCGCATCGAGCCGTTTTCGATACATGAAATCTTCCATGGCATCACGGGAAGCAAACCGGGTATGCACATCAACGAATGTCGCAATATTGGGGTGCGGCACCGTCGCCAGGTCGTGTTTCTCCGTAAAGTGTTGCAATGCCTTGGTGGCCGCCGTGACGGCAAGATCGTGATGATCGTCGCGATGATCTGGTATAGACCATTCAGCCGTCCTGATTTTGGATTCGATGATCGCGGCTCCGCGCCGAATGGCCTCAGAGATGATCTCGTTCATCACGTGATTTTGGCGGGGGGTCAACTGGATGCTTTGCGACCAGCGCATGAGGCGGATGGCCACCTGTGCGCTGCAGTCGTATCCCTTCGGCGCAAAGTCACTCGCGCGCAGGCCCTCCAGGAACTGCTTTGGCTCTGAAAAGAATGGGCCGAGGTCGATCAGGTAGGATGCCATGTTCCTGGTCGCGCTTCGGGCGCAAGCGGAGCGGACAGGATGCGTGTTCAGCATCGGGTGGCCTTCTGAGAGGGGCTCTATCAGCAGTTGCTGCTCATGATTTCTGTTCATGATTCACCCCGCAGACAGAGAGCCGTGTCGGATGTGCACCCCCTCCCCCGGCGATGGCTCTGCCAGTCAAAGAGTAGCAGGCCGCCATTTTGGCACAGCCGGTCGAAGGCGGCCGGACCCAGGTATTTCTCCACGCCCTCCATATTCTCGTTGGACAGGATGAGGGTCGGTTTCAGGTCGCGGTACCGGTGATCGATCACCTCGAAGAGATGCACCCGCTCTCCATCGCTGCCGAAGGTTTTCCCGACCTCGTCGATGATGAGCAGGCCCACTTCCGCAAACCCGCGGATGACCTCCAGCTCCGTGCTGTTGCCGATTCCCCGCTGCCAGGTCTGGCGGATCCGGGCAATGATGTCGTAGGCCGTGACCTGGAGCACGCTGTGCCCTTTGGCCAGCACCACGTGGGCGATGGCAGACGCCAGGTGGTTCTTGCCCGTGCCGGGATTCCCGCAGAGGATGAGGCAGGATCCCTTTTGGGCGCGCTCTTCGAAATGATCTGCGTAGTCCCGGCAGACGTCGAGGGCCGTCTGCTGACCCGGGACCTCGACCACATAGTTGTGGAAGCCGCAGTCGATGTAGCGACTGGGGATGGCCGCGCTCTCCATGAGCCGACGGGAGGCATGCTCCGCCGCGCACACCGGACAAACAGGGGACAGGTAGCGGATGACGTCCCGCTCATCCACCATGGAGATCGGATAGCGGCCGTGGCGCGCGCACTCGCGGTACTGGGGATGACGGTCGGGCAGGATCGCCTCATTGGCAGGGTCGAATCCCCATTTGGCAAGGAGATCCCTGGCAGCATCGCCCGCATGGACGGATGGCTGATGGTGGATATCGGACTTCTTCGGTATTGCCATGGCAGCTCTCCTACAGGGCAATGAAATGAGATTCGGCAACGGCGACGGGCGGCAGGAGAGAGCGGTTGGGCGGCCCCGCTGCCGGCTGGTTCTTTCCTCCTTTCCCTGAAGATTTCTCCGCGTCTTTCAGCATCGCGGCGATGTAGCCGACGTGGATGCCGCTGCCTTTTTTCTCCAGGGCGATCTCCGCCGCCGCCAGGATGTGCTCATCGGAATGACGGGCGCACATCTCCTGCACAACGACCATGTGAGGGGCCGCACGGACGCCAAGCCCCCGTAGTTTCTTGCACAACGTGCCTTCGCGGGTTGCAGTCGGCAGTGGAGAGGGCTCTGTGAGCGGCGTTTCCTGAAACGTTTCACCCGCCGTTTCGGAAACGTTATCCACGTTTCTTCTCTCTCTCTTTTCTCCCTCTTCTTCTTTTCTATGAAACGTTTCAGCCGTTTCAGGAAACGTTTCAGTGAAACGGCCTTGAAACGTTTCAATCGTTTCATCGGCTTGGGTAGAGTGCGCTTCCTCTGTTCTGTTAGACTGAGCGTTTTCCTGCCTGGCCCTTTGTGCCGCCCGCCAGCGACGAAGGCGCTCGCGATCCTTGGCGCGCGGGTCCGAGGGGCTTGATGTCGGCTGTTGGGTCTTGTTGCCCCAGGCATCCAGTACCATTTCCGAAAGCACGGGATGGTACAGGCGGCCATCGGAGCAAAGGGAGAAGCCATGCAGTGCAATAGTCTTGACTTTCATCCACCGTCGGGGAGAACCTCGATACCCAGCGAGGCACGCCAGGATCTTGTCATCGTTGGGAAGACTGCCAGCAGGCACCTGCCGCATGGATTCGGTCCATAGCTTTACCGCTGCACCGAACTCCTCATTGCTGGCCAGGTGGATGAAGTCGCTGGAATGGAGTCGGCTCAGGTCCAGCTTCATCCAGCAATAGGAACGCAGATCAATGTCTGCCGGTACAGGTGGGGACGAAAGTGCTGAACAATCCAGTTCTTGTGCGTCAATTGGCATGGTCTCTTCCAGCCTTCTCAGCCCTGCGAATGGGCGCCAGGAATGATCGCGCGGCTGAAAACGCAATCCGGGTGCCCCCGTTTCCTGGCATAGAAGTCGTAGTAGTCGAATGGTGTCTCATGTGGCTCCCCGGTCTCTGATCTCATCCAAGGGGCCGAAGATGTCGGGCCGGAGTTCGGCACGGGTGACGGCGCCATTAGTGGAGAGCTCGATTTGGGCGGCTCGTTCAGCCGTAATAACAGTTCGACCTGTTATCCATTGAGAAACAAGCCCCGGCGTCACCCCTAGCTTTCTCGCAAGGAGGGTTTGTGAATGAGTCTGGCAGTAAGAACTGATATCCATGGGAATAAGAATAGCGCCGCTATTTATAATAGGCAAGCGCCGCTAGTCGAACGTTGCCCCGTCATCACCGATACTCAGGTCATGGAAAAACCGAAGCGGCGACGCGGGAAAGATGAAAGAACGCCTGACGAGCTAGCGGATGCTGCACGCCTAAAAGCTCTATGGGGGAGAAGACCAAAAGGGCTCACCCAGGAGGCGGTGGCGAACAAAATGGGGGTCACGAAAGCCGTTGTATCGCAGCACCTGTCTGGAGTAACGGCGCTAACCTGGAAAGCTGTTCTGGTCTATTCCGACGTGCTTGGCGTTTCCACTAGTGAGATTAGCCCTCGCCTGACAAGGAAAAACCTTCCGTCTGCCCGGATGGACCAGGACCACTCAGAGGAGCAGCCAGGCAGCACTGGGGAAGGTTCCTTCCGGGCTCCTCCGGGCCTAGAAAATATCTGGGTTCAGTCTCCCCCCGCTGCAAGAGCGCTGGTCGAGATCATCCTACAGAGATCTTCTGAGAAATCCCTGACCGACGAAGATATCCAGTTTCTTCTGGGAGCGGTAAGCAGGATCAGTAAGGACCTGAAATGAATCAGATAGGCATATTCCCAATCAAAATTGTAAGGGAGCAGAGATTTTCCGGTACGGCCACTCTTAGGCTGACCGGATTCGCATTGAACGGAGAACAATACGCGATCAAAACCATTGATGATGGCGCACTTCTCCCAATCACCGAATGGTTTTGCTACCATTTGTGCTCCACCGTCCGGATCCCGACCCCCGGCTGGGATGTGATAGAGCGTCCCAATGGGACACTAGCCTTCGGTTCCCGGATCGATCAAGACACCAACCTTCTTGGGTACCTCAGTCCCAACCCGGTATTTATTTATAGCATACTCAGAAGCCTCGCTTCGCCCCTCTCCCGAATGCTCTCTCTGGACTATTTCCTCCCCAACATTGATCGTCATATCAACAATATCCTTGTCCGTCAGCTTCCGAGCAATCATATGGTTGCATTGGCATTTGACTGGTCCCATGCATGCGACCCTGCCACGTTTGCGGGCTGGCCGTGGCAAACCCCGAACAACAGTCTTTCAACGATAAATGCGCTCAAGCAACGCGGCGATTGGGATTCGAACTCCGCGCTCCAGACAAACTTGGACATCGCCGCTATTCCGGGAGCGACTGTGAGAATATGGTTAGACGCCGCTCCGATAGAATGGATACCCAACCAGGATCCCGCTTGGATCAATCAAGTGATACAATCGTGGGACCAAGCCAGAGCGGCTCGCATCCATCAGGTGCCTTAACATGGGACAGCTAGCTTACTACTCCGTTCTATATTACGTGCCGTACCCTTTCCGGAACGAACAAGTGAATGTGGGCATCGTATCCTTTCTGCCATCAGGAGATGTGCGCGTCCATATTGCGGACAATCTCCGGAAGGTATTGGCTGTACATCCTGCAGCAAACATCAATGAAATCAAGGACCTTTCCGTTACTATCCCGGCATTTTTGAAGCAGGTGGGATGCACGGGAGAAGACATATTTAATGTGCTCTCCAAGTTTGGGGCGGTCAAATGCTTTCCGGACCCATGCATGTTTTCTTATGTAGGGGAAGAAGGATATGAGAGCATGGTCGAAAATATTCTTTTATCTCTGGTGAACCCGGAAAGAAAGAAATCCAAAAGAAATGTCACTGATCGACTATTTTCTGACATTAAAGAAACATTTAAAGCGTATAGATGGCTAGGGTATGACGATAAAGATATTAATAACCACATGATTGTTACACGTTTTCCGGTAGCTGAAGACTTCGGCATAAAAGCTGAATTTGCTCTTAAGAACGGGAAGCTTCACCTGATCGAATCGGTTGATCTCAGACTTGGAACCTTTTCTCAAAAGCGGCAAGAGGCAATGAGCAAAATGCTGATTTTTGACGTAGCTGCGCGTGAAAGGAATGAAACGGTTAATAGCTATGTAGTTATATCAGGAGAAGAGATTAAAAACATGAAGCCAATTGTATCGTTATTAGACCGGTATGCAGAAAACGTCGTCCGATGGGATGTTCCGGAGGATGTAGAGAACTTTCTCACATCTATGGAAGGAGCTACAGGTAAAATCCGGACACCGTTGTTTCATTCCCCGGATGGTGAAGGGAATTAGCCGCCATCCACGCAGTCGGTAGTATCTATCCGACCAGCAGGCGCACGGCGAAATAGAGCTGCAGCTGCCCCCCCCCGCCAATGGGGTTTGGGGGTCCTGTGCAGCTCCTACTGACACTTGCAGAGATCCACTTAACCAGCCACCTTGCGTTGCGGCTCCGGCGCATCTTCGGCAGCCAGCGCCTTCTGCTTTTCGGCCAACATCTCGTTCAATATAATCTTCTGCTCGCTCTCGATAAAGCGAGCCAAAACGGTTTTGATGAGGGTCTGATACCGCAGGCCACCATTCCGTTCACCGATCAGTTTTAGCCAATCAATCATCTCTTTGGACATACGAATAGAGATCAACTTGGTCCCGCACGCTTCGTCCAGGGCGGTTTCTACGCTTTCATCCGCCACGGTAACGAACTGCTCATCGGCACCAAGCTCTCGATTCTCCCAAGCTTCTGTGTTGTCCACACTGCTGCTCATTGCTACTCTCCATATTTTCTGTATATACGAAATTCTTCCTCGTTCGGCTCAAATGCGCTCTTGATATGGGGATCTCCATCCACAAACATCAAGACGACCTTCAGCCACCTCGCCTTTTTTGTTTGGGCGATGAACCAGTAAGTTTCCGGCACCGTGCAGTGTTGCTGGCGCGTATCTTTCAGCAGCTTACCTTCTCTGTTGTTCAAGCACTCCGAAACTTCGTGCGACTCAACATGATGCCTTTCTTTTAGTTTCCTCAAAACATCATCAGAAATGAACATACACCCTCCTTCGGTTGGTAGTGTATATACAATCCAGAGGCGACTGCAATAGCCACGCTAGCTGGGAGTTTTGATATAAGACCGACCGATGACTGTCATAGAAACATTTTGTTCTAAAAATTAGCGGCGCTATTTACTTTATAATTTAGCGCCGCTATAGTTTACTCATCGAAGCCGCCCACCCGCGCGGCATCATGGAGGTCAACAGCCATGCAAAGAGCAATGCTCAATGATGAATTAACCAAGCAGGGGGTCCGCCCCAATGCGGACGGAGTTGTCCCGCAGCAGCTAATCCCTCTCAGATCCTCTCAGAATCACGCAACGGTTTCCGTCAACTACCGCGACGGCGTCGTGCTGACCTTCCTCTTCGATCGCTCCACACCCATCGTGGACCTCATGGCCATGGTCTCCCGCGCGGGCACGGTGCGGAAGGTAGTGCTGTGATAGAGCGCACCCTCCTGTTCATAACCACAGGGAAGGACGCGGAGCAACGGAGCCGTTCTGAGTTGCTGCTTTGCCGGATACTCCCGTGCGCGCCCAGAGAATCCTTTCTGTTCCAGAGGCCTGGTCGCATCGGGATAGCTGCGCGTGGTGATACCCCCTCTTGGCGGCGCTCTGTTCAACTCTGGGATGAGGTTCCGTCATGATCGCGGCAGCAAAGAAGGATGCCTCGCGCCTTAGCACACTCATCCGGCTTAATGGCACCAGGCTGCCCATAACCGGGCTTCAGCCCAATGGGGAAACGTCCGTAAGGAGCGTTTACGTGGATCTCGAGACGACCATCGGTGCCACCATCGCCTACGGGTACTCCCTGGAAGATGCTATACCAGCGCTGATCGACGCATGGGATAACGCTACGGCATGGACTAGACGGTGGATGATCAATGCACCTAACTAGACAGCAGCTTTGCGCCAAACTACAGACTAGTGAGTCCACGATTCGCCGGATGGAGCATGACGGAATGCCATTTATCCCGGTAGGCAAGCGTGGTAAAAGGTACAATTTGGCAGAAGTGCTTGAGTGGTCAAAAAGGAATAGGCAGTGTCCATCTGGATCGACAACAAAGATCGTCGAAATGTCCAAGTTCAAGTTGACGGCAGACGCCTACATCGCATCCTGCCAGCCGGGTCGTCTGCGCGTGACGCCAAGCAAGTCGAAGCCAGACTTCGAGCCGAACTGACATCGGCAAGACCCCTGCCGGAGCGTGCCGGCGATCCACCGCTTGCCGCTGTCATGCCCTTGTACCTCAAGCATCTGGAGCACCTGCGTAGCCCGGAGACCGCCCGATTCCATGCTGCCCGCATCACCCCCTGGCTCGCCCAATACACCGCCTCAGAGGCCCCAAAATGCGCCGCGATGATTATCCGCGACATGACCGGAGCCTATGCGCCCGCGACGATCAACCGCAGTCTGGGCGCGCTCAAGAAGGCCCTCACGCTGGCCTGGGAACAGGAACTGACCCCAGAGAACTACGGTGCCAGGATCAAGCGCCTGCCGGAGCACAACGAGCGGCATATCTACCTAACGCTGGAGCAGGTCAACGAACTCGCCAGCCACGCATCCGATCCGGTCGCTGCCGCGATTTGGATTGCTCTATTTACCGGCTGCCGTCGCGGCGAAATCACGAAGCTCAAAGCCGAGGACGTAGGGGAAACGACGATCACCATCCGCGCTGGGAACACTAAAACGCTTAAAACGCGTACCGTACCCATCATCGGACCGATGCGCCTCTGGCTACCATTCATCCCTCTCCCCATCAACGCCGAAGGGCTTAAGTCTGGATTTCGTCGCGCCCGCGAGAAGGCCGGATTGCCGCACTTGCACTTTCACGATCTACGGCACTCTTGCGCATCAATCCTGCTAGCATCAGGAGCAGACCTGTACACCATCAGCCGTATCCTAGGTCACTCATCCACTAAGATGACAGAGCGTTACGCGCACCTGCAAACCGACGCGCAATCCATCGCCTTGGAGCGTGCTTTTTCGGAAAATGCACTCAACAATGCACTCAACAAAAAACCGGCCTTGGGTAGGTGATATAACTACTTGATTTATTTGGTGGGCGGTGCAGGGTTTGAACCTGCGACCCCTGCCGTGTGAAGGCAGTGCTCTACCGCTGAGCTAACCGCCCAAGGTGAGCAGGCTCACCTGGAGAGGGAACAAAATACCAATCAACGGCATCAGGGTCAACCATTTTCCCACCTTCTCACATGGTTTGTTTCCCGTTAAACTGCCAGCTCTCGCAACTTCATACCAGCAGACGCCCAAGCGCAGACGGTCACCTCCATCCATGATGTTTCTGAAATACTTGCCGACGGTACAGGAACCCCGGCTGTACATGGCCTTGGAACGAACCTACCTGGGTTATTTCAAGCTCCTCTTCCTGTCGATAGGCACCGGCCTGCTTTCCGCACGCCTGGCCATTCTCTTCAAGGCACTCCACTACGCTACCCTGGGCCACTTTTTTACCGAGCTTTTCTACTGGCTGAGCTGGCCCGCCATCGCCCTGGTTTTTGTGGTAGGATTTCGTTTTATGTCGGACCTGGAATATATCGAAAAAGGATCTCCCGTGGCTGCGAAAGAAATCATTGATCCGCGCATTTACATGGCCGCCGAGCGTACCTTCCTCGCCTGGGTACGCACCGGCATCGGCCTGATTGCCTTCGGTTTCGTGATCGAAAAATTCGATTTTTTCCTGGAGCAACTCTCCATCATGCTCCATACCAAACTCGTGATGGGCGCGGGCTTTTCCGGGATGGGCATCGTTTTCATTCTTCTCGGGGTCACCAATCTGGTCATCGGTGGCATCAACTTCATTCGTACGGTCAAAAAAGTGGACGAGGGCACTTATCATGTCCACAAATTTCTCTACGGCCTCTATGGAGTCATTCTGCTGAGTATCACCATCGTGCTGGCTGCCATGATCATCCATGTGTCGCCCTGAACATGCCATTGCTAAAGCATCTGTACGGGCGTCAGGTGATCATCACAAGCCCAATGGCAGGCAATGAAACGGATAGTTAACTGATCCCTTCCTGCCATTTCTCCAGCGCCTGGCTAGAACATCATTTCAGAGTCCATATTGGGGAGATTTTCATGCTGAACCAAGCGCTGCGATGGCAGTTGGATCGTGTCACCACCCCGTTGGGTGTCATGCTGCTGGTCAGCGACGCGCAAAATACCTTGCGTGCACTGGACTGGGCGGACAGCGAGGCCCGCATGCTGGATCGACTCCGCCTGCTCTACGGCTCCGATGGGGTAACGTTGACATCTGGAACAGCTCCGCAGCCGGTTCGCAACGGTCTGGAAGCCTACTGGGCGGGTGATCTCAACGCCGTCTCCGCCATTCCCGTAGAAACCGCAGGCACCGCGTTTCAGCAGGCGGCCTGGGCCTGGTTGCGCAGCATTCCCCCCGGAGAAACCCGCAGCTACCAAGAACAGGCGAGGGGCATGGAGCGGGCATCGGCGGTGCGCGCCGTGGGGCGTGCCAACGGAGCGAATCCCATTGGTATTGTCATTCCCTGCCATCGCGTCATCGGCGCCAACGGCACCCTGACCGGGTACGCGGGCGGAATAGAGCGTAAACGCTGGCTGTTGCGGCATGAGGGTGGTGATTTTTAGGGTTGCGCCCGCAGTGCAAACCAAATCCACATCATCAGGGAATGAACGCCTGACGGGTGGTCCGCGCTTGTCACGGCGAACACTAACCGAGAAGGACGGTAACCGGGTGCCCGCCGGACATCGCAGCCTTCGCGCGGTTGCACCTCATGACTCCCCCAGCGGCACCGCATGGGCCAGAGGCCGCCATTGCAAGTGCTGAAACATCTGCAAATAACGACGGGCGGCGTGACGATCGGCCTTGAGCATGAAGCGCCAGAAGCCGAAAATCCGCGCCAGAGTCATCATCTGCGCGGCGTAATTGCCCCAGGTATAGTGCGCGCCGACCCGCGCCAGTGCGCCATCGGAAATGGTCTCCCAGACACGGATATCGGCGGCCGCAGCTTCCAGGAAGTCCGCCAGCTTTTCTGCCGTCTCCTGCTGGTTATTGGGGTCGATATGAAAGCCGGAAATACCGTCTTCGATGATTTCCAGCGGTCCGCCGAAGCGAGTGGCAAAAACCGGCAGACCCGAGCTCATGGCTTCAATCACCGTCAATCCGAAGGCTTCAAAGAGTGCGGGCTGGACGAAGCATCCACGGGAATCACCAATAACCCGGTAGAGTTCCCCCGCCACATTCTTCTCGAGTAAAGTGCCTATCCAGCGCATCTGACCATCGAGTTGATGCGCATCCATAATATCGTGCATCCGCTGGATCTGCGCCCCCTCCTCCTCGTCCTGAGAATTCTGCAGATCGACATGGCCACCGATGATCACCAGGTTGGCCAGTTTGCGCAGACGTTCCGAGGCACCAAAAATCTCAGCCAGCCCGCTGAGATTTTTGATGTGGTCCATGCGCGCCATACTGAATATGATGGGTTTATCCCGTTCCTTGAGTACGCCGCGCCGATCCGCGGCGGGCTCCTCGCCAAAGAGCAACGCATCAATATCGTCGTGCAGATAACGCAGACGTGCTTCGCTGGCGGAATAGGGAAAATAATAGTGGGCGTCGGCCCCCGGAGAAACGATATTGAATTTGGTATCGAAGACGTCAATCCCGTTTTCCACCCGATACAGTCCGGGGAGGCTGTAATTCTGATATCCTTCGTACTGGCCCACCTCGCGGTCGTTCCCGGCGATTTCCTGATAGGTGCTGGTAACGATAATGTCGGAAGAATTCATGGCGATGAGGTCCGCGGTGAACTGGCAAGCAAAATGATGGCTGGCATCGTGATCGCGCCAGTAGAGGTCACTATAGAGGTATTTGCTCTTCTCCAACGCGTGGGCGATGTTGCATTGGGTGACATTCAGCCGCGCACTGAGGATGGTGGCCACCAGATTACCATCGGAGTAATTGCCGATAATCAGGTCAGGACGACGACCAAATTCCGCCAGGGTTTCCCGTTCGAGGTCATCGGCGTAGCGTTCCAGCCAGGGCCAGACATTGAAGCGGGAGATCCACTGCGGCAATATTTCGCCATTGGCATAGCGAAAGGGTACACGGAGAATCTGTACATTATCGGCGCCATGGACGGGTTCCAGGCGCTGGTCGCAAGTGGTGCCGTCGGCATTGGGAATCAGGCGGGTGGCGATCAGAATACGGGGTACGATATCCACCCCCTGACGGGCCAGACGCTGGCGCATTTCCTGTTCCAGCGCCCGCGCCTGATCGAGAATGTAAACGACCTGCCCGCCGGTATCCGGACGTCCAAGCACCTTGTCCTGCGCGAACCAGCCATGAATAGACACGATCAGTATTTTGGAGATCATGGGGATACGGTCGATGAATGCTTGCAGACCCTCTGCCGAGGGGGCGTCCAAGAGATCCATCAACAGACGCATGGTCTCGCGCACCCGTCCGGCGGTATCTCCCCAGCCGGGGGCGAAGCCGCGATAGGTCATCTCCGCCGCAAACTCCGTCCACGGTTTGGTCTTGGGGAGCGTCGCCAGATACTGCACGGTCTGGCGTAGTGCTTCAAAATCCGGCGGCTGATCATGCACCATCAGCGATTGCCCGTTGAGCTTGTGCACGGCCAAAAAGTCGAGAATGCTCTGGCGCCCCGTCTTGATGTTCCCGAACAGTCGCCCAGCCAGACGGCGGTTCATATATATGAGTCCTTGTCCGATGGTGTCCTCATCCTGCAGGTGATAGGGGGCAGCGCGGAAATCCTCGAAATCCACGGTGAGTATCGGCTCCTGATCATTTGCGGGGAGCACCTGTCTTTCCTTAAAGGCCAGATAATCACTCGGCGCGAGTGTCTCCAAATGAAGCTGTTCCCAGTGCATGCGCAGATAAGTCCAGCGCCCAGGGCTGGGACGCCAGGCCAGATAAATCCAAGGCTCCGCAAGCACTGCCTCTTGCAGTCTGGAGAAAAACTCCTGCAACACCACGAGGTCTGCATCACTGCCGTAGTCTGCGGCAAAGTCGCCGATGGCCTTTTGCAAGTCGGTATAGAGCAGAAATGGGCGTTGCAGATTGAACAGATATCGCAACAGCCCGGCTACGCAATGGGGATTTTGGCTGATACAGCGACGCAGATTGTCAGGCATGGGCTTGTCCTGGAAAACGGTAGTGCTGGATGCCTTCGAGAATACCCCAGGCGTGGTGAGCACTGGCAAAATAGATGTGATGTTTATCCTTTAGTCCGTGTAGTTCCGGGCTGTGGTTGCCGACAATAACCCCACAAATTTCGCCACCCATCATATCGGCGTCATTGCCAGAGTCTCCCGCAGTCAGCACCGCATGCAAAGGCAATCCCCAGCGAAAGGCCAGGAAACGGATGGCGTGGCCCTTGGACGCCCGAATGGGCAACACATCCAGAAAGCAGTTATGGGAAAGCACCACATGGGCGGCGATCTGCCGCTCACGCAAGCGCTGCTGCAGATCCTTCGCCGTTGGCGGGCGCTTGGGGTCTACATAGTAGCTTACCTTGAACGCACCCTGGGTGAATTTTTCCTGCAGGCGCAGTCCGGGTACCCTGGCCAGTGCTTGCAATACCCCGTCACGCCACCAGCGATAGTGCAGGTGAGCGGCCCAGTCCTGATCCTCGCGCAGTTTGCTGCCATAGATGATACGTGTACCCACGTCGGTGATGCAGATGTCCGGGCGAGGAACTTGGTGTGCCGCCAGTATCTCCATGGTTTGTTTGAGATTCCGTCCTGTGGCCACGCCAAATGCCACCCGGGGATGTTCCCTCAGCCATTCCATCAGCGTGGCGAGCCCCGCCGGATCGCCAATCAAGGTATTGTCGATATCGGATATGAGCAGATGATCCGCCGTCGGTAAGGCACGGCGTACCCCCTGGCGGGCGGCGGACTCACGCCGCAACTGTTTGCGCTGACGCCGGAGAATCCGTTCCACTTCTGCCAGATAACGGCGCGCATGGGCCTCCCAGCTATAGACCCGGCGCACCCCCAGCAAGCCTGCCCGGCTGGCGCGCTGCCAGCGTTGGCGATCAAACAGCATTTGCCTGAGGGCGTCCTGCATCTCTCCGATATTCAGCGGATCCACCAGAATGCCATTGCGGCAGTAGCGGATGATGTCCTGCGGGCCACCGTGCCGGGTCGCGACGACCGGCAAACCTGAGGCCGCGGCTTCCAGCAGGGTCAGGCCAAAGGGTTCGGTGAGCGCCGGATTGACGAAAACACCCTTATAGATGGCCGAATAGCGATAATATTCGGGAATATCTTCCGGTTCGTGGTGCTTGGGGAGGGCGACTCGTCCGTAAAGGTCGTAATCGTCAACGGTATGCAGGATGCTCTGAATCACCCTTTTCGCCCCGTGCGGGAGCTGCCCAAGGCGGTCACGCTGGCCCATGACCAGAACCAGGTTGGCCTGCTCCCGTAGAACAGGGTCCGTGGCATAGGCCTCAATCAGACGCTGAAAATTTTTACGTTCATCGGGGCGGGCAATGGCCAGAATGGGGGGCTTGCGCGGAGCCTCCAAAAAGTGGCGCAAGCCGGGCAGCAGCGGTGAAGAACGCTGCCGCCCTGGTCGGGAAAACCGTCGCAAGTCCACACCGGGCGGCAGGATCTTGAAATGCGCCCGCACGGCATTCTCGTACAGGCCATACTGCTCGTCCACCTCCTGACGGGTGCTGGCCAGGACCACGGACGCTTCACTGAGTACGGACTCTTCGGCGGCAATACGCCGCGGAAAATGAAATTGCCGGTCGATACTTTCCGCCTTACGGCCGGCAGCGATCAGTCTTTCCCGCTTATCCCGCCCCAGGGAATGGCCGGTGTGCATGAGCGGAATACCCAGCAGCCGGGAGAGGCGTACCCCTACGTAACCTGCATCGGCATAGTGGCTGTGGATGACATCGGGAATACAGTCTTCACTGCGGATAAAATGCAGCGCGCCGTCCACAAAGGTATCCAGATAATCCCAAAGTCGCTCTTTTTGCAGATATTTGTGCGCTGGACCGGCAGGCAGACGGATAATCCGCGCGCCGGATTCCAATAGCTCGCGCGGTGCTCCATAAATGGGATTCGTGTCGGAATCATCAAAGCGACGCGTGAGAAGGTCGATCCGAGAAACGCGCGGGTCCCGTGCCAGCGCCTGCATTTCGTCGAGTACATAGCCAACCTGGCCGCCGGTATCTGCATCGATCCCGAGTTCCGGGGTACCGCAAATGCGGCCGTGGATACTCAGCATCAGAATGTAAAGACCTTGGTGGTCAGCCAAATCCGTCCTCCTTGGCCCATCGCGCCATTATGGCCCGGTAAAACTCGGGTTGATCCGGTATGGCGCCGGATATCGCACAAATGGCCGCTGCCAATTCCCCTGCCCTCTGCAATCGCCGCGCAATGGCATCACCGCGAAACAGGCTCCAGAACCAGCCTGCGGCGAAGGCGTCCCCAGCCCCTACGGTGTCCTGGACCACCGTGGGGGGTGCTTCCGCCTCGTAAAAATTGGTCCCGTCCCCATAAGCGGCACCCTCAGCACCGCGGGTCAGCAAGACGGCTTGCACATGAAAATGTCCGGCCACCATCTGCATCGCTTCCCGCAAGGTCGAGGCCGGGGGGAGTTCGTAAGTGCGAATGATCTGCTCCAGTTCCTCCGTATTACATTTTAGTATAGATGAACCCCGTATGATCTCGGCCAGTAATTCCGGATTCCACCAGGGATCGCGCAGATTGATGTCCACAAAGCGCCACTGGGCACGGGCGCGCAACTGGCGCCAGGTCGCCCGCGATGGCCCGTCTTCCCGCAAGGCGAGACTACCGTGATAGAGCCAGGGAATGGGGGCGATCACGCTGGAGGGCATACCAATGGCGTCGTAGGCCTGATGCGGCAGAATCTCGAAGTGGTGCCCCTGTCGGGCGTCCGCCGTCACCCGTACCCGGCCGGTGGGAAGCAACGCGTCCACTGTCACGTCATTCGTGGACATCCCCCAGTCCCGCATGTGCTGCAAAATGTGTTGCCCCGAAGCATCCCGCCCTACCCTGCTGACAAAGACGGATGCCACCCCCAGCGCATGGAGGTGTTGCGCAACATTGAAGGGTGCGCCGCCAAGTCGTTGCGCCTCTCCAAAATCATCGACCAGACATTCGCCGAAAACTACGCCGGGGGGCACGTCAGCATTCATGGTGCGGCCTTCTCATCCGGGCCGGCTTTTTTTTCGACATCGGGCAAGCGACGAATAACGCGCTGGAAAAAGAGATTGTTGGGTATCACCACAATCTGGCCATCGTCCTGGCGCAACTCGGTAAACATGAGGTTTTCTTCGATGACCTCACCGGTCAGGGATTCCGGCAATATCTCGATACGTTGCCCCAACTGCAATGGCTGCCAGAACCAGATAAAAAAGCGTGCCGTAATGTTGCTGACCATGGCCCATACCGCCAGCATACCGACGCCAATCACCGCCAGCAAGCTGACAAAGGTAGTCCAGACGGCTGTGACATCGACACCCCAGACCCGCAGTATGACAACCCAGACAACGAGCCAGAGAAACCAAGTGGTGATTCTCTGGAACATCATGCCATAGCCGCGTGACAAGGCCCGTCGTCGGCCGAGAAAGTCCATGAGACGCACAACTACATTGCCATACCAGCGTAATATCAGATAGCTACCCGCCACGATCAGCAGGGTATACATCGACCGGTGTAACAACCACTCAGGGTCCATCGTCAGCCCATGGAAAATCGTGCCCATACATCACTCCCCTCCGCTGTTGATTTTTACCATAACGTAGCGAACGCAGACGGGCAAATCCGCGCCTTACGGGCGTAAGGCAACCCAATTGTCAGGGAACCAACCGAGAAAAGGCTTATCAGATAATGGTATGCCTCGCACGATACCGTAAAGGGCGGCCCGATGGGCGACACAGGAGAGATCATGGCAGACACCAGGAATCCCGGCACCATCATGGGCGAGAAAGCGATCGCAGCCCGCATTCAACGGGCACGCGAACACCTCGATCGCTTTCGCGCCATCCTGAAAGAACCAGACCGCTGGGTATCCGTCTGGTTTTTGGCCTATGCCCTGCTGGGGGCGGTCTCCTCCGGGCTGCTGCCTATTCTCCTGCCTCTGATGATCGTCGCCCTCACTCATCATCTCAGTTGGGTTGCCTACGTCATGGGCGGATTCAACCTCGGACTGCTGACCTCTCCCTTGTGGGGAAACCTGGCCGACAGCAAACATCTGCATCGCCCCATTTTTTTCTGTGGCTTTCTGGTATTGTTAATGGCGCTGGCCGTCATGCCTTTTTTTCCGGGCATTCTCACCTGGAGCGCGCTCTCGCTGCTCGCCGGCGCGGGAAGCTCCGCCGTGGCGACCATGGCCAGCCTGTTCATCGTCGAGTTCGACCCCCAAAATGAATGGGAACCACGGCTGGGCTGGCTGCAAACTTTTAACGGCGGCGGGCAGGTCGCCGGACTTTTATTGGCCGGCATTTTCGTCAGCAATTTCAAGCTCGGCCTGATCTGCTCAGCCTTGGCACTGATTCCCGCTATCTGGTTGGGTGCCAGAGGCTTGCCTGCCGGCGCCAAAAGTTATGACTGGACGGTGGAGATCGGTAGTCATATGCGGCGCGATCTGGACTGGCGTTTCCTCGCCAACTTCGGGCATCCGGAACTGCTGGGGGGTGGCCTGCTCCGGTTTTCGCATCACCTTTCTCTGCAAGGCCTGCGCCGGTTTGGCGATATGCTACATACGCGTTTTGGCCGCTTTCTATTTTCCTGGTTTGCGGTGGCCTTTGGCGTAGCGGCATTTTTCGCCTATTTCCCGGTAGCGATGCAAAAGGCCTATAATGTGGCCCCGGCACTGACCTCCAGTGTCTACGCCATGACCGCCGCCATAGCGTTGGTGCTGTACTCCGTGGGTGGGCAGCTATCCGGGCGTTTTGGCGCCGGAAGGGTATATCGCTGGTCTTTGATGCTCCGCTTTTTGGGATTTGGCCTGCTACTGCTGGTATTTTTCCTGCCCATACCCCGGGCGCTGATTGCCCTGGCAGGCTTCGTCCTGATTATTATCGCCTGGCCACTGCAGAGCATTTCCGGAACCAGTCTGACAGCGCGGCTCACGCCTTTCAGTCAGGGCGAGGCGATGGGACTTTTTAACGCCAGTGGCGCAGTGGCCACGGTGATGGGTACCTTTCTGGGCGGTCCGCTGGTACAGTTCATCGGCTACCCATCCCTGTCCGCCATAGCTCTGGTCGGCATCCTGTTCGGCTGGCTGACGGGGCATGGATTACAAACCCCCGACGCTGCGCCAGCCATCCACAATGATGTTGCAGCGCAGAAAGCGCAGTCCTAGCGATTCCGCATGAAATCAGCCGTGCGCTGAAAGGCACCCTGCAGATGGCCATAGAGTTCGGGCTCTATCCCTACCTCGTGCATGGCCTGCAGCATACAGGCCATCCACTGATCCCGCGCCTGATCATCCACCGGGACAGAAGCATGCCGTGCGCGTAAGCGGGGATGCCCAAAACGCTGCACATATAGATCAGGCCCTCCCAGCCAGCCGGAAAGAAACAGAAAGAGCTTCTCCCTGGATTCGGAAAGGTCCTTTGCATGAATATCCCGCAACGGAGTTTGCCATTGCGCCTCGCTGTCCATGAGGTCATAAAACCGGTTGACCAGATTGCGAACGGCCTCCTCACCACCAAGACGGACGTAGGGCGTACTTTCGGGTTCAAGCATCAATGGTCTTGCTCCAGATAGGTGTATTAAAGGCCACAATGTTAATGATGCATGCTGCGCGGATATGGCCCTTTTGCGCTTTATCCATGCCTGCGCTACAGTCATCCCGATACAACCTGCCCCGCAAGAGTACCTTCTTTGGACGTTATTCGGCAACGTCCCTGCTACCGTCCACCCGCATACCGCACACAGGAAAACTTCATGCCCCTCGCACCGACAGCCGCATTTATCGATGGATGCTGGACAGACCTCAGGGCGCGCTTTGTGGTACAAAGCCCGGTCAATCAACAGATGCTCGCCGAAGTGTCCGATTGCGGACCTCGGGAGGCTGACGCAGCAGTGCAGGCGGCGACGGTCGCTTTTGCAGCCTGGCGTCAAACTACCGTCTACCAGCGCGCGCTCATCCTCAGCCGTTGGGCGGATCTCATCCAGGTTCACGCAGAAGACCTCGCACGTCTCATCACCTGGGAGATGGGCAAACCCATACGCCAGAGTCGTGCGGAGATCAAAACCGCAGTCGCCCTGGCGCGCTGGTACGCCGAAGAATGCAAGCGCGTCACCGGCGAAAGTATCCCCTCCCAGTTTCCGGACAAGCGCTTACAGATCTGGAAAGTGCCGATTGGCCCGGTATTCGCCATTACGCCGTGGAACAGTCCGGTCTCCATGGTCGTTCGCAAGATAGCGCCGGCTCTGGCTGCCGGCTGTACGGTCATCCTCAAGCCCGATGAGCAAACGCCCCTCTCCGCATTAAAACTTGCCGAACTCTGGGCCGCGGCGGAAGGACCCGCCGGCACTCTGCAGGTGCTCCCCAGCGCTGATCCTGCACCCCTGGCGGAACGGCTGATGGCGGACTCGCGCATAGCCAAGTTGAGCTTTACCGGCTCCACGGCGGTCGGGCAGAAGCTTTATGCGCAGGGATCGCCGACCATCAAACGGCTTTCTCTGGAGTTGGGAGGGCATGCACCGGTGCTTATTTTTGCCGATGCGGACATCGACGCAGCGGTGGCCATGACCATCCATGCCAAATTCCGCTATGCCGGCCAGTCCTGTGTCGCCGCCAACCGCCTCTATGTGGATGAGGCGATCCTGCCGGAGTTTACGGCGCGCTACCTTGAAGCTATGGGTCACCTCAAGGTCGGAGACCCTTTTGCCGAGGATACCGACATCGGACCGCTGGTTTCCGAAGTCGCTGTCCAGAAGTTCAAAGCGCAGTTGCAGGATGCCATGGCCCGGGGTGCAAGACTTCTGTGCGGAGGGGATGCACAAGGCCTGTGGTGCTCCCCGACCCTCCTCGCCGACCTCGATCCGCAGAGCCGCATATTCCACGAGGAAAGCTTCAGCCCCCTGCTGCCCATACAGGGGTTTCGTAGCGAAGCGGAAGCTGTCGCCCGCGCCAATGACACCCCCTATGGCTTGGCCGCTTACCTATGGACCCGCGATCTCGGGCGCGCATACCGCATCGCGGAGGCGCTGCAATGCGGCATCGTCGGCGTCAATGACGGGGCTCCCGCCACCCCACAGGCGCCTTTCGGCGGCAGCAAGCTCTCCGGACTGGGCGCCGAGGGTGGCAAATGGGGGTTGGAGGAATATTTGCAACTGCGTTATGTCTCCTTCCAATTGCCGGGGTAATCGCCTATCCCTGCCCGCCCAGGCAGACTATACTACTATCCTCTTATAGTTAATCAGGAGGCGGTCATGGAATCCAGTCTGCGTAATCATCTGAAGGGTAAAGTGATTGAGATCATCAAAGGTGGGGCGGTTTCGGAAGTCGAGGTGGAAACTTCCGCCGGTATAATCACCTCCGTGATTACCACACGGAGCGTCGAACGTCTCGGACTCAAAGTGGGTGACGAGGTTTTCGCGGCAATCAAAGCCAGCGAAGTAAGTATCGAAAAACCCTGAAGCGGCTGTTCCAGGTGATCAACCGTCCGGCGGAACAGAGCGCATCGCTGCCCGGTCACTCTGCAACCGCTGTCACGGACCATCTGCCATTGCGGATGGTCCATTGTTATTACGGGCTACGCCATGTTCTTCTCCCCGCAGGAAATTGCCGCACTCATCCAGGAAGATCAGCCTTTCCTGGACCTCACCACCCGGATGCTGGGCATTGGCGACAAAGCTGCCGACATGCGTTTTCGCTGCCGTCAGGATATTTCTGTCGCCGGTACGGAACTCGCCGTGAAGATATTGGACGCCTGCGGCCTTATGGTGACCGAAAGTCAGCCGTCGGGCGCATTGGTCGCAACAGGAACCACCCTGCTGGCGGCGGAAGGTTCCGCAAGTGCTGCCCATTCTGCCTGGAAAGTGGCGCAAAACGTGTTGGAGTACGCGTGTGGCATCGCGACCTACTCCGCGCAATTGGTACAACAGGCACGCCAGATCAATCCCCGAATATCCGTGGTTGCGACGCGTAAGAATATTCCCGGAATACGGCGTTTTGCCGTCATGACGGCTCTCGCAGGGGGGGTCATGCCGCACCGGCTGGGCATTTCAGAAAGTGTTCTGGTATTCGACCAGCACCTGGCCTTTTTAGGTGGTTTATCGCCTTTTTTGCAACAATTGGCGCAATACCGGAGACGGGTCCCCTCCAGCAAGATCGTGGTGGAAGTGCAAAAGACGGATCACACCCTGACGGACGCGCTGGCACTGGCACAGGCCGGAGTCGCCGGGATCCAGTTTGACAAAATGGCGCCCGAACCCCTGGTGGAAATCGCTGCGAAACTGCGTGCCGTGGCGCCGGAGGTAACGTTGTTTGCGGCGGGCGGGATTACCCTTGCGAATATTCAGGCCTATGCGGCAACCGGTATGGATGCCCTCGTGACCAGCGCTGTCTATCACGCCGCACCGACCGATATCGGTGTGGAGATTCGCCCCGTATGAGACCGTGATTTCCGCGTCACAGGATTGTAACCAGCGCGAGGCACCCTCCTAACCCGCCTTGGCTACGGCGGCTTCGCCTAACAAGACGCCAGAGGGCATCTGGAGTACCTGAATCCCCTGCTCGCGAACAAAGCGCGCTTCGTTCCTGGTCAGCGGCGCCTCTATCAGCGCCCAATGACGATCCGATGAACGCTTCATGATCTGGCGGGCGAAATTGCGCTGCAACTGGTCATTGAAACGGCATCCGACAAAAAGAAAATGGCGCCCCGCGCGGATTTGTTGGACGATCTCCGGGATAGGCGTCTGAATGTCAATTTCCGTCAGCACTTCGACAAAATCCGTATCAGAAACCAGGTAATTGTTGGCCGGACTTTGTGAACCCCAAGGCTCATACAGTATCGTGTCCCACTGGGCAGCCATTGCGGCTTCGACCGACTGGCCTTCGGCATCCATGTATCCCGTCCAGTCGCCATAATGCTCGGTCTGACTGAGTCCCTGGATACGGCCCCAGCGTGTACCCTGTTCGGCCAACGCTTTGGCCATACCGTTGTCGTACCAGAGGTGGACGATCAACGGGAGTTTTCGGGCGGCCAGGTCGCGCTGCAAGGGATGGATCGGCGGATCCCCGGCAAAGGTCTTGTCCATCATGCCCACGAGGGTCTTGCGGTGCTTGAAGTTCTCGATATACTGCGCGGCCCCGGTGAGATTGCGCCGAACCTTGTGAGGCACCGTCACCTGGCCGCTGAGCACTTCCGCCAATGCCGGCATCCCGCTGGGCAGGGTGGCTCCGGCCTCCGGCAACAGGCCGGGGCCGAGATACGGAATGATGCGCCCTTCCGCAAGGCCGCTGAAGATTTCCGAAAGATCCTTGTCCATAATCATGCTTCCTTATGTAGCGAGAGAAAGAACCGCAGCCTTGACCTGTTCGATGACCGCTGGTTCGAGGCGAAAAATGCCTCTTCCCCCGGAGAGGGATTCATAACCATTGGCAGAGTGTCTGCTCAGCGCATTGAACCAGTCCTGGGGATTGGTCCCGCTGGGACACTCGCCAATTTCCCGCACACTGCCATCGTTGGCAAAACGTACATGGATCACGACGAGCGTTTGCTCCATAATGGTCTCCTTATAAGCCAGAAGAAAAACCCAAAAGTTCTATAACGACATCTTCTTCGCCGATCATGGCCTGACAGGCCAGACGGGATTTGCTGCCAACCCCAACGATGCTATCCAGTCGTTCATTTTCCAGACGCTGGATCTTCGACACGCTCTTCCGCCCTTCCTGGACGAAAATATGACAGCTATCGCATTCGCCTTTGCCTTCACACTTCAGGACCATGGGTTCACCGGCAGCGATCACCGCGGCGGCGAGACTGGCCCCCACGGGCATCTCGACGGTTTTACCGCTGGGTTTGATGGTGATAATGGGCATTCAATCTTCTCCTCTATAAAAATAAACGTAAAAACAACGCACTAATAAATGGCGGCGCCCGCACCCACGTTGACGGATGCATCCTTCAAGGTTTCGATGATAAATGCGATTTCCTCTTCGCCCAGACGTGGGTGAAAAGGCAGGATCAGGGTGCGGTCGGACACCCGCACGGCGGTTGGACAGTGACCGCCGCCCCGCTCGCGATAATAGGATTGGGTATGCATGGGCAGGCAGTAAGAGGCCGCCTCGATACCCTGGGCGCGGAGATCGGTGACAATGGCATCCCGACTGCTGCGGCTGAACCGGGTACCGAGGTGTACTTCGTACACAAACCAGTGCACCGCGGTGGCATCCGGCCCATGGTAGGGATCCTTGATCCCTTCAAAGGACTTCATGTATTCAAAGTAAAGTGCTTCCACCTGCCGTCGACGTTGCAAGATGCCGTCCAGACGGGCGAGCTGGACCAGCCCTATGGCAGCCTGAATATCGCTCATTTCTGCCTGCAGAGGTGGGCGGGTAGGCGCCACCACCGAGCCCCGATCACTGATGCCCCGCGCACGATATTGACGCAGACGGCTGACGGTTTCAGTATCGTCCGTGACGATCATGGCACCTTCTCCACAAACCAGGGCAGAGGGCTGGGCAAAGGCAAAAATAGCGCTGTCTCCAAAGCTGCCGACCAGTTTGTCCTGATAACGGGAGCCGATGGCCTCCGTCGAATCTTCCAGCAGAATCAGGCCATTTTCGTTGGCCATCGTGCGCAGTTCCCGCCAAAAGGCGGGATGCCCCTTGGTATTGCCGGCGAGGATCGCCCCGGTTTTCTCCGTGATCAGGGTCTCAGCCCCTTTGGGGGAGATCGTGCCGGAGTAGTAGTCGATATCCGCGAATACCGGTTGAACCCCGTACCACGCGAGGGCATGCCCGATCTGCCACCAGCTATAGGGCGAGAGAATGACTTCATCGCCCGCCTCGAGTTCGTAGGCGCGCAGACAGAGCATCAACGCCAGGGTCGGACTGGCGACGGCGACGGCGTAGCGCCGCCCGTGATAGGCGGCAAACGCCGCTTCGAAGGCCTCCACTTGTTCCCCGGCGCTGATGCGGGTGGAACGCAATACCGCCTCTACGGCCTCCAGTTCGCTGGTGCTGATGTCGGGGTCCGAGAGCGGGATTTCCAGCGCAGTCATGTCGTACTCCGGTGCATGGCCAGCAGCAGGCCGGTTGCCGCCTGGGAGTCGGAGGTGATTTTCGGACAATGGTCGCGGGTATCCAACAAATGCAGGTCAAAATACTCACCGGTACGGAAAGGTTCGTCGCTGACATCGCCGGCGGGACATTGGGTAATGGGGAGTCCGGGGAAGCGGGTACGCAAAACAGGCAGGATACCCTCACCAGACCGGCAGGCATTTCGGCCCAGATCAAAAAGTACCGTGAGATCTTCGTCAGTGAGTTCCATCCTCTCAACCCTCCAGGCGACGCGCTTCTACGGTAATCGGCAGACGGGTATCACCGGGCATCTCCGGCAATTCCAGGCGCCAGCCGTTCGCCAGCGTCACCACCCCGCCCCACAGTTCCGGCTTCTGACACTCGGTAATGGGTTCCTCGAGGTCTTTCTTGGGCACATACGCCGTCAGTTCACCAGCGGCATTTTTACGAATCATCACCTTCATGGGGTATTCCTTATTTTACGGTGCGCAAGAAATCGGGACACCGGCCTTCACCGGTGGCATGTCCATCATGCCCAGCAGGATGCCTGGCAATACCCGGAGCAGCCGCTCCACATCCTCCGACCGATTCTGGCGGCCAAAGGAGAAACGCAGCGAGGACAGCACCGCGGTTTTAGAAAAGCCCATGGCCGTAAGCACGTGGGAAGGTTCCTGCCCGCCGGCAGCACAAGCGGCACCGGCTGCAGCCGTAATGCCCTCCTGCTCCAGGCGATAGAGCAGTTCTTCGCCGTCGAGTGCGATAAACCCGACATTGCTGGTATTGGGTAAACGCTCGGCTTCCTGACCGTGGATCCGCGCACAGGGCATGAACGCCAACAGACCTTGTTCAAAATGATCACGCAATTCCCGCAGGTAGTGCGCCTCGGCTTCGATATTGGTGAGCAGACGGGCAGCGGCCGCAAAACCGGCAATGGCAGGAACATTCTCGGTGCCACCCCGCCGTCCCCGTTCCTGATGACCATGAAACAAGGGTGGTAGGGCAATGCCTTTGCGGACGAACAATGCCCCAACGCCCTTGGGGCCATGAATCTTATGTGCCGAGCAGGATAAAAAATCCACGCCGGAAGCGGCGGCATTCACAGACAGCTTGCCAAGCGCCTGGGTCGCATCCGTATGAAAAAAAGCCCCCGCGTCATGCGCCATGGCAGCCGCTTCGATAACGGGAAAGAGCACACCCGTTTCATTGTTTGCCCACATGAGGGAAACCAGGGCGGTATCCGGACGCAAGGCTACGCGCAGGTCTTCCAGGTCCAGGCGTCCCTCTTCATCCACCGGCAGGTAACTCACCTCTATCCCGAGGCGTTCCAGATGCTGGCACATCAAAAGTACCGAGGGATGTTCCACCTGGCTGGTAATCAGGTGGCGTTTGCCTTTGGTCAGGGAGAGTGCGCCCAGGATCGCCGTATGATTGCTCTCCGTCGCGCCACTGGTAAAAATCAGTTCCGCAGGTGAGGAGCCCAACAACTTGGCCACCGCGACCCGCGCCTCACCCAACGCTTTCTTGACACTTACACCCGCTGCGGAGGCGCTGGAAGGATTGGCATATTCCGTGGATAAATAGGGTAGCATAGCGTCCAGTGCCGCCGGCGCCAAGGCCGTTGTCGCATTGTTATCGAGATAAATGCTGCGCGTCATGTTCATGGCTTCTGCCCTTCGACGGGTAGAATTTCCTCTTCCAGGCAACCGACCACCATGCCATTGGCAAACTCCACGAGGTAGAGCGGCATGTTGCCCTCTTCGTGATGTCCTACCCGCACGATTTCTCCCGGACTGTCCTTGGCTACCAGCAAGGCCCCTTCGGCCTCCCCAGGATAAGTCCCGTCATTAAAAATATCATCGCAAGCCCGTACCGTTAGGCCCCAATCAAATCGGGGTAGACGTAAATCCATCATGGGATTCTCTCCTCCTGAACCGGATTGCTTTCGATCAGATCCAGTTCACGGCCCTTCATGCCGACCAGATGACCACGCTCATAAAAATCCACACCATAAATATAAAATTGCTGCAAGTAGGTGCCGATACTGATGATAAAACCGATATCGCCTTTGGTAACAATCACCTCGCCAATATCGGCGCCGGTAAATGTTCCATCATTTTTCACATGTTTGCGGGAACGGACTTTATCCCCATAATTGAACTCGGGTTCTGCGCCCAACTCCACCGTTGCGCTGTCTCTGCTCATTCCGGCCATATCCCACCCTCCCCTGGCAATCGTTGTCTGGAAAGTGGTTCGCCTTTCCCTAAGCGTTCCGCGGCGCAACGACGCACCTCATAATCCTCATCCGCCAACAGGCTGATTACCGCTTCCTGGCTCCCGCGCGCCGCCACCTCGTAGCGGATACGCCAATCCGCATCGTCAACTAGTGTGGAAAGGGTCGACACCGGTACACGTTCAATGGCATCGAGACGGACCCCGGGATCATCGTCCCGCAGCATTTTGACCAGAGCATCCACGCCGATACGTTTGGCCACAACGCGCCGAACCTCCACGTCGGAATCATGCATCATGAGCGCCAATAGACCTTTGGGCAGGCGACGCACCACCTCCAGACGCACGTAATAATCCGCATCGTGCATCATGGCAGACAGATTACGTTCATCCAGCCGCGCCGCTACCCGGATACGCACTTCCCGATGCGGATCGTGGATCATGCGCAGCAGATAGCGTTGCGGAAGCCGCTGCGCTACTGCCCAGCGCACGGTTTCATCCGGATCGTTCATGAGCGCCGGCAGATGAAAAATATCCGCATAACGCGCGGCGCAAGCCCGCACTTCAAAGTAGCCGTGTTGCAGATAATCCTTGGCGATCTGTGGATTCCAGCGAAAAAAGCGATCCACTCTTTTGGCGTAACGATCGTGCATACAGGCATGCAAAAGTTTACACTTCAGCCCCGGGATCTCGCGCTCGGGACAAGTCTTACAGGAGACTGCGCAGCCCTGCCAGTCAACGGCCTCATTCGGGTCACTCATCGTCTTCCTCTTTTTTTTGCAGGACTTCCAGCAGCACACGCGCCTGTATTTTATCTGTCGGGTCCAGTTCGATAAGTTTGTCCATGATTTTGCTTCCGGTAGCCAGATGCCCCAGGCGCAAATGCAGGTAGCCATAGGCTTTGAGCACGAACATATAGAAGCGCGCCTGCGGTGCATCATAACTGCCAAAGTCCGCCTGCCGCTCCCTTACCTTGTGCCAGTCCGGATCAATACCCAATTCTGCGGCGCTGCGCTGCAGACAGATACGGGCCGTAGCCAGCGCCTCGCTCAGTCGACCTTTATAGAAATAAAATTTGTATAAACCCAGGTAAACGACCATGTGTTCGGGCGCGATGGCGATGGCATCCATCAGATGATCCTCGGCGCGCACATCATCCGCATAAGAGCGCGCCGCGAGATGCAGATGGCGTTCTGCCGCCTCCGGTAGGAGGCCTTCATAGTAACGGCGGTTCAACCATTCATCGTCCCAGATATTGCTCATGCTGCCCCCCTATGCTTCACGGGGTTGAGCAGCACCGCTTCGCACTCCGCACAGCAGACATAACTGCTGTAAGCACGTGCGAGATGGCGCTGCTCCCTCACGGGTATGCGCGTAAAGATCTCCGCACCGCGGAAATCGATATCGTCGAGATGCGGAGGAAGTGCTGCCATATTCGCTGCGCAACGATGGATAGTCGTATTCGTATGATGAACGATCCAGGTTTCCATGTTTTTCTCCCTCCAATCTCACCGTTTCCGGGACCCGGCTTTATTCCTTGGGTGTAAATGAAGTTCCGCAACCACAACTGGCCGCTGCATTGGGATTGGTAAAGACCAACCCGGTATTCATCAGGCTGTCCTCGCAATCGACGATGACGCCGTTGAGAAAAGGAACACTCTTCTGTTCCAGCAGTACCGGAATGCCATTACTGGTGATGGCCACATCGCCGGGCTCCGCTGCGTCGACAATGCGAAAATCGTAAGAGAGGCCGGAGCACCCGCCTGGCTTTACCGCAAGGCGGAAAGCACTGGAAGCATTTCCTCCGCCAAAGGTGATCATCCGCTGGATAAAGCGTTCTGCTTTAGGCGTGAAGGTAAGTTCCATGACAGACTCCTAAGCGACGTAACGGGGATAATTGTTATCAATGATGCAGGTGTCGTCCACCGGACATACCGCCACACACTGAGGTTCATCGAAATAATTTATGCATTCCGTACACTTGGCTGGATCGATCACAAAGGTGCCATTCTTTTCGGAAATGGCCATATTCGGACATTCCGGTTCACAGGCCGAACAACTGGTGCATTGGGAACTAACGATTTTAAAAGCCATGATGTTTCTCCTTTTCACAAAAATGGGGGAGGAGATCTCCCCCGACAATCTTATGCAGCTATGTATGCGCCCTGCCGGATCTCCGCATCCCCGCGTTGGCCATGGACAATGGCTCCGCTACGGATGTTATCGAGATAATCCCGATAGTAGGCAATGACGGACTGTTCGATATATTCAAACGCGTAGCGATCCACCGCATCGATTCCGGCCGCCTCCAGAGAGGCTTTCGGACAGCCACCGATCTTGGCCACAAAAACTGCCGTACAATCGTTGATCGCGCGGATGATGGTGGTTTCCAGGGCTTCCTCTTCGCCATAACCGCCCTGGCAATAGAGGTCCACGCGGCGGTGGCCGACAAACTTCGCCCCGGATGCACTCGCCTCATAAATCTGAAACTCGGTGGCATGACCAAAGTGCTCATTGACCCGCCCGCTGCCTTTTGTGGCCACCGCGATGAGAATTTTGACATCGGATTGCTCGCCAGCCAGGGTTTCCAGTTCCGCGCGCTTGGCGTCCGCCGTCGCCTGACGTTCCTGCTCCACCAGCGACTGATAGGCCTTGCGCGATTCCAGGTCATACTCCACATCCATCGCCATGACGGCTTCGGTCGTGAATTCCGCCGAACGATCTTCGCCCAGCAGGCCCACGGCGTCCGCCCGGCATTGCCGACAGTGGCGCATCATGTTCATTTCGCCTTCGCAACTGTCCTGTAGGGCTTTTAGTTCCTGCGCGGTCGGGCCGCGCTGGCCGTTCAAGCCGAAAACGGTGCCATGTTCCGGAGCGGAAATCAGGGGCATGATGTTGTGAAGGAAAGCTCCGCGACTCTTAACTGCCCGGTTGACTTCCACCAGATGGTGATCATTGATACCAGGGATCATGACCGAATTCACCTTACAGAGAATGCCGCGCTCGGTCAGCATTTCCAGTCCCTGCATTTGCCGGTCGGTGAGTATCTGCGCCGCTTCACGCCCCTTGTACCGCTTGTTTTTGTAAAAAATCCAGGGATAGATCTGGGCGCCTACATTCGCATCCACCATATTGATGGTAATGGTGACGTGATCCACATTAAAGCGGGCAATGGTATCGACATGGTCAGGGAGTGCCAGGCCATTGGTGGATAGGCAAAGCTTGATATCCGGCGCGGTTTTCGAGATCAGTTCAAAGGTCTTGAAAGTTTTTTCGGGGTTGGCCAGGGGATCACCCGGACCAGCAATACCCAACACCGTCATCTGCGGAATGGTGGAGGCCACGGCCAGCACCTTTTTAGCCGCTTGCTCCGGCGTCAGTTTTTCACTGACGACACCCGGCCGACTTTCGTTGGCGCAGTCATATTTGCGGTTACAGTAATTGCACTGGATATTACAGGCGGGCGCTACCGCAACGTGCATACGGGCGTAATGATGATGCGCCTCTTCGCTATAGCAGGGGTGATTCTTGACCTTTTCCCATATCTCCGGTGCCAGATCTCCCTGCCCCGCTCCGCTGCCACAACTGGCCTTGCCGGAACCACCACTCGTACCACAACCTTGGTGTTCTGCCTTTTGCTGCATGATCTCGTCCAGATCCACCCCGTTATTGGGTGTGGCAATACTGGCAAGAGATATTATTTGGGATGCCATGGGCGTAATCCTCCATACGGATCTTCAGTGAACGATGGAAAACCGCGCGCCTCATGGATGTATCGGCTTGCTCCTAAGAAGCTGACGCTTGCATTACCTTTAGCAAAAGTGATGCCAGCATATGCTGCCTTTGTTTTTCAAGGTATTAGATTAAAACCATCCGGGGCTTTGTCGATAACGTTACGTGCGTTTTCAGCACTGCGGTAAAAATTGTCGAAAACCGGACAAATGGGGAGGGGTAAAAATAGCAGGGCAAGTGCGAGAGGCGGTACGCAAGGTGGGGCGGGTGGGGCGTTCGCCGCCCCCTGGCCGAGCGTTTCTGGTTTAGAGTTTTTTAACTTCTATGCCATGCTTATTGAGGGCATAACCGAGTTTGCGGGTGGTCGTCCCCAATAAACGGGCGGCTTTGGCTTGTACCCAGCCACAGCGGTCCATGGCCTGGATCAGGCGATCCCGCTCCGACAAAGGCAAGGAACCTTCCCCATCACCAGCCCCGGATGCATCCGTCACTTGCCCCTCCACATCAGGCGCTGCATGAGGCGGAACACTCATGCCGCTCGACAGCTTCATGGTGACGATGGGATGACTCCCTTCCAGCGGCCGCAAGGCCATGGACAGGCACTGATTGCGCTGACAGGGCACGTCCAGATTGCGGATGATATCGCCGCGCATCATGGTGGCGGTACGTTCGACGCAGTTTTCCAATTCCCGCACGTTACCTGGCCAGTAGCAGGACACCATGGTTTGCAAGGCTTCCGGGGTGAGGGTCAGTTTGCGCTGATTCTCGGCGTTGTAACGGGCGAGGAAATGTTCGATCAAGGCGGGGATATCCTCGCGACGCTCCCGCAGTGGGGGCAGAAAAATACTGACGACATTGATCCGATAGTACAGATCGGCGCGGAACTCGCCCTTGCTCACCGCCTCTTCGAGGTTGCGATTGGTGGCTGCGATAATGCGCACATTGACCCGCCGGGTCTGCGTTCCGCCTACCCGCTCGAATTCACGCTCCTGCAGCACCCGTAAGAGCTTCGCCTGAAAAGCCGGAGAGATGTCGCCGATCTCGTCGAGAAACAGCGTGCCGCCATCTGCCAGTTCAAAGCGCCCTTTGCGCTCCTGGGTGGCGCCGGTAAACGCGCCGCGCTCATGTCCGAAGAGTTCTGACTCGAGAATGCTTTCCGGGAGCGCCGCGCAATTGAGCGAAACAAAGGCTTTGTCGCGACGGGGGCTGAGATAATGAATGGCGCGGGCGATGACTTCCTTCCCGGTGCCGGATTCACCGCGCAGCAACACCGTCGCCTTGCCCGGTGCCGCCTGATGCACATCGGCGAATACCGCCTGCATGGCCCGGCTGTTGCCGATGACATTCTTGATGCTGTATCGTTTCTGTAACTCCTTCTGCAGACGATGCTTTTCCTGCAAAAGGCGGTTTCGTTCCGCGGAGATACCCTGATGCAGATTAACGGTCTGTCCCACCAGATTGGCGATCATCTGCAACAAGCGGACATCGGAACGGAAACTCACGCCTTTGTGTCGCTCACTGCGATAGATGGCGAGCACACCGATACACTCATATCCCACCTTGATCGGCACCCCTACAAAAGCATGCAAGCGCTGACTGATCTCCGGTTCAAAGGCGCGGTGCAGAAAAGCCGGTTCCTGAGAGACATCAGGAATCACTATCGGCATGCCGGCACGCATGATCTTGCCAATCATCCCCTCCCCCAACCGATAACGCCCCCGTTCTATTTCCGCAACGGACAACCCCGTGGCCGCGATTACCCCCACTATTTCCTCGTTCATGCGCAATACGATCATGGACGGTGAGATATGCAGATGGCTCTCCAGCGTCTTCAGAACATCGTTCAGAGTGTGTTCAAGATCCATGGAAGAGCTGAGCACCTTACTCACCTCATAGATGGTCGTCAGCTCCTGAAAATGGTTGGGTGTTACGCGATCTTTCATGATAGGGCCCTCTTCTCTACAGCGCTCAGGAGGCGTTGGCGTGGGACGAGGCGGCTGGAGTTTTGGTGAGATTACTGGCCTGCCGGACGCTTGGGCAGGGGACCGATCGCCGACAACTGTCTGTAGCGGCGCCGGTGCCTTCAGCATACACGTCAAGAGATGCGGACGTCCACCGGCGTAATTGATCCTCGGAAAAGCCGGCGATTTTGGCGTCGCCCGCTTCCATGAGCGGGCGACGAATGAGAAGCGGGTCCAACAGCATCGCGGCGAGTGCCCCGGCTTCCGTAAACGCCTCCGGAACGATCTCTCCGGACTTTACCCGCGGCGAGGCGGGGTTGAACCACTCCGCCACGGGCCGATCGGAAAAATAGGGACGCAAGGTTTCCGCCGTCCAGGCGGTCTGCAATAAGTCATGCACCTCCACTACACAGCCGGCAGCCCTCAACAGTGCAATCTGCCGCGCGTTATTGGCGCAGCCCGGTTTTTCGTAAAATACGATACGCGGCGGCATGCTGGCCGGCAACTGCTCATGATCCGTTCGCTCACCCCGGATCAGAAGCTGATCCACCTGCGCCGCGATTTCTTTCTGAACCGCGGGATCCAGACGTTGCAGCCAGGTGCCGGGAAGCCCGTAAGTTCCGTACAGACCTCCGGCCAGCATGCCCGCGAGGGCGCCCGTGGTGTCCGCATCCCCACCCTGGTTGACCACCGCAATCAGGCAGTCTTTAAAGTTATCGGTATGAAGCAGCGCATACAGGACGGCGCGCACCGTATCCACAATATAGGGCGTAGGTGCCTGGGGAATTTCTTTGAATGCGAATTCCGGGTACCGTGCCACCAGTGCATCCGCCAGGCGGCGGACGGATGAAACACCCTCACCCCGCAGCGCGCAGCGTAACATCTCTCCGAGCGTCAGGGTCGCGACATCCGACAGCGGGTGATGGTGGGTCAGGTGCGCCTGTTCCACACTGATCCGCCGGAAGGTCGCAGGCGCGCTCAGGGTGGCCAGTACCGCGGGGAGATTGCGCACACACGCGCCATTGCCCGCATCCCATTCCGCCGGTTCGGCGGCGGTACTGCCGTTGAGCATAAAGCGCCGGATTCCCCGGCGGCAGGTATTGCCCACATCCACGGGATGACTGCGCAACCACTGCACCATCCCCTCGGCAAAGCGGGTAACGGACCATTGTTCATCGGCAAGGATACTCCGACCCAGCACCAGGCACATCTGGGTATCGTCGGTCACTTGTCCGGGACGCAAATGCAGCCAGCCGCCACCGGTCATATTGCGGTGAACACCATATTCCTCCCGGATTTCCGTGGGACTCATGAACTCCACCGTCGCGCCCAGGGCATCCCCGATCGCCAATCCCAGGTAGGCGCCTAATGCCCGCTCCCGCAAGTCATAGCCCATTTCTCGTCCTCAGTAGTAGTGCATGTGTGCCGCGTACTCACCGCCGATCACCAGATACTCACTCTCTGCCTGGAGTGCGCGACATGGCAACAGGCCCTTGAAAAAGAGCAGCTTTACCAACGGCACATTCACTTCCAGTATGCAATCGCCGAATGCGCTGGCCACGTCCCGGTCACTGCTGAAGGATACCAGGTTGTTCAGCCGGATCACCCCCTGCCGCGCTCCGGCTTTCCAGAGAATAGGATGTTCGGCAAAATCGTTGGTTCCCCGGAACAAACGCAAGTGCCGCTGTCCGGGTGCCAGAAAACGCCGCGCCGACCATTGTGCGAATTCAAACAAAAGGTCAAGCTGCAACCAGATGGCATTGTTATCAAATCGCCCCGACATTTTGTCGGTCATATACTGAATCCAGGCGGTATCACCCACACGGCCGATCACCTGCCGGTGAAAATTCGGGGCAATCCCGAACCGGCTCTCCACCCAGCCCTTCATGACTGCACCTTCCGGTGAATTACTGTCATATCCCCAACCTTTGAGCAGGCGTAAATAGCTGGCCCTGAAGCGTCGGCCCTTCGTCCGGTCAGGCCCGCCAGCAAAAATCTCATCCATGTACGCCTGGAAGACCTGTCCCGCCTCGCGCTGTTCCCGCGCCAGAGACAATCTCTGGAAAAGTGCCGGGTGCCCATCGCGCACCCCGGCGATATGTAGCGGCATCGGGAACGCATGAAATTCCGCACTGATCAGCAGCCCGGACGGAATCCCGGTCAGATTGCTACCGAGCTTCACGGACGGCGCGCGTGCCGGGCGCTGCCCCTCCAGGGGATTCGCTGCTGACAAAAAGCGTCCTTGCGAGGACTAATTCTGCAATACGGCAGCCACCTTGGCGCGGACATCTTCGAGCCGCAGAGGCTTATGGAGGAACACGAATCCTTTACTGATTACAGGCTGACTCAGCGCGGAACGCGCTTCCCCCACCACGAGCATCAGTCGTGCATTGGGAAATTGTTCGCTCACCATCTCTACGGTCAACCTGCCGTCATCCAGTAGCGCCTCGCCGAGAATAATCAGGTCTGGCGGCCAATCCTGAGCCTTGGCGACAGCGGCCTGCAGACTGGCGATTTCGTGGGTTTCATATTCGTCATGAAGCATGAATTGCACGGCCATGCGTCCGATTTCATCCGTATCGAGCACAAAAATGCGCCAATTACCCACCGCGAGATTACAATCCACACCGATCTGCATATCGTCCTCCCAAACCTGAGAAAGCCTTCCTGCCTGATTGGGAAATCAATGCACGTTTTATGCCATATATTTCCGGTCCCGCGTTCGGATCCGGACTGTCTCCCGGCTGGAAGGCAAAAAAACCTTCCGGCGACCAGACAAGGTACTAAGTCATTCAAACAGAACCGAGTTTATTGAGCCTTAACCAGTCGCTCCCGTGACCCAATGGCAGCGCGGTGAACTGCATAAGTCAGTCAATGCTGTGGGGTTCCTGACATAGAAACCGCATTTTGTAGGTTTTCAAACAGCCCGCCGGAGTTCACTAAAATGGCGGTATTTTACCGAAATTACAGAGCGTTAGAGTGATCATTACGGACTTGGCACGGCCCTTGCAACAGCGGATACGGAACGCGACTCTTCCCCGTTTTTGGGGGCTTCCACCTGGCAAGTTAGTCCATTTTGAAACAGGAGACATGGCAATGAGTGACAAATTAAGGCAAATCGCCTTTTACGGTAAGGGGGGCATTGGCAAGTCTACCACCTCCCAGAATACCCTGGCAGCCCTTACGGAAATGGGCCAAAAGATTCTCATCGTCGGCTGCGACCCCAAAGCTGACTCCACCCGTTTGATTCTTCACTCCAAAGCACAGGACACCGTACTGAGCCTCGCGGCTGAGGCGGGCAGCGTGGAGGATCTGGAAATCGAAGACGTTATGAAAGTCGGTTACAGGGATATCCGCTGCGTGGAATCCGGTGGACCGGAGCCGGGCGTCGGTTGCGCCGGGCGTGGCGTTATCACCTCCATCAACTTCCTGGAGGAAAATGGTGCCTATGACGGCGTCGATTACGTCTCCTATGACGTGCTGGGCGACGTGGTGTGTGGCGGATTCGCGATGCCCATTCGTGAAAACAAGGCGCAGGAAATCTACATCGTCATGTCTGGCGAAATGATGGCCATGTATGCCGCCAACAACATCTCCAAGGGCATTCTCAAGTACGCCAATTCGGGCGGCGTACGTCTGGGCGGGCTGGTGTGTAACGAACGCCAGACCGACAAGGAACTGGAATTGGCGGAAGCCCTGGCTGGCAAGCTGGGTACCAAGCTCATTCACTTCGTGCCCCGCGACAACATCGTGCAGCATGCGGAACTGCGGCGGATGACGGTACTGGAATACGCACCGGAATCCAAGCAGGCCGAGGAGTACCGTCAGTTGGCACAGAAAATCCATGCCAACGGCGGTAACGGCACGATTCCGACCCCGATCACCATGGACGAGCTGGAAGAAATGCTCATGGAGTTCGGCATCATGAGTGCGGTAGACGAGAGCGTGATCGGCAAGTCGGCCGCCGAACTGGCCGCTGCGGTCTGATGGATAGAGGGCACCTGCCGTCAGGCGACTGCCCTCTCTTTTCCTCGCTAAAGGAGAGATGTGATGAGCATTACCGCTGAAGAAACCCGGGAGCAGATTGTCGCCGAGACCAAGACGCGCAATCGTGCCCTGATTGATGAAGTTCTCAAGGTCTATCCGGAAAAAACCGCCAAGAGACGCGCCAAACACCTGAACGTCTTCGAGGACGGTAAATCGGATTGCGGCGTCAAATCCAATATCAAGTCGGTGCCCGGCGTGATGACCATTCGTGGTTGTGCCTATGCGGGTTCAAAGGGCGTCGTCTGGGGTCCGATCAAGGACATGATTCACATTTCCCATGGACCCGTCGGTTGCGGCCAGTATTCCTGGGGCTCGCGACGCAACTATTATATTGGCACAACGGGTGTGGATACCTTTGTCACGATGCAGTTCACTTCCGATTTTCAGGAAAAAGATATCGTTTTCGGCGGTGACAAGAAGCTCGAAAAAATCATGGATGAAATCGAGGACCTCTTCCCGCTGAACCACGGTATTACCGTGCAATCGGAATGCCCCATCGGCCTGATCGGAGACGATATCGAAGCGGTGTCCAAAAAGAAGTCCAAGGAATTTGGTGGAAAAACCATTGTTCCGGTGCGTTGTGAGGGCTTCCGGGGGGTATCCCAATCGCTCGGCCACCATATCGCCAACGACAGCGTCCGCGACTATGTCTTCGAGAAACAAGGCGCGGAACCCAAGGCCTTTGAAAAGACCCCTTACGATGTCGCCATTATTGGTGACTATAACATCGGCGGCGATGCCTGGAGTTCACGCATCCTGCTGGAAGAAATGGGTTTGCGGGTGATTGCCCAATGGTCCGGCGATGGTTCTCTGGCGGAATTGGAGAACACCCCCATGGCCAAATTGAATGTCCTGCACTGCTATCGTTCCATGAACTATATCTCCCGCTACATGGAAGAAAAGCATGGCGTGCCGTGGGTCGAGTATAACTTCTTCGGACCTTCCAAAATTGCCGAGTCTTTGCGGACGATTGCCAGTTATTTTGATGATCACATCAAGGAAGGCGCGGAACGGGTTATCGAGAAGTACAACCGCCTCACCGCAGAAGTGATCGCCAAATACCGGCCGCGCCTGGAAGGCAGAACGGTCATGCTTTTTGTCGGGGGATTGCGTCCTCGCCATGTCATCGGTGCCTATGAAGATCTCGGCATGAATGTAGTGGGAACCGGCTATGAATTCGGCCACAACGACGACTATCAGCGTACTACCCACGATGTGAAAGACGGTACGCTGATTTATGACGATGTGACCGGCTACGAGTTTGAAAAGATGGTGGAAACCATCCAGCCCGATCTCGTGGGTTCCGGCATCAAGGAAAAGTATGTCTTCCAGAAGATGGGCGTGCCCTTCCGCCAGATGCACTCCTGGGACTATTCCGGTCCTTATCACGGCTATGACGGCTTCGCCATCTTCGCCCGGGATATGGATATGGCCATCAACAACCCGGTGTGGAGTTTGACCAAGACGCCCTGGGAGTAAGCACCGTGGGGGCGGCACAGGCCGCCCGCTTATCGGCGGATAACGGACCGCCCCAACGATCGAATGAGGAATATCGCCATGAGTCAGAATGCTGAAAAAGTGCTTGATCACTTCAATCTGTTCCGTGAACCGGAATACCAGGAGATGTTCAAGAACAAGAAGGCACAATTTGAAAACCCGGTACCACAGGACAAGCTCGTGCAGGTTCGTGAATGGACAAAGACGTGGGATTATCGGGAAAAGAACTTTGCCCGTGAGGCCTTGACGGTAAATCCCGCCAAGGCCTGCCAACCCCTCGGTGCCGTGTTTGCCGCGGTGGGTTTTGAGAGCACCTTGCCCTTTGTGCATGGTTCGCAGGGTTGCGTCGCCTATTATCGCAGTCATCTGAGTCGGCACTTCAAGGAGCCCACCTCCTGTGTGTCGTCTTCCATGACCGAGGATGCCGCCGTATTCGGGGGCCTCAACAACATGGTGGACGGACTCGCCAACGCCTACGCCATGTACAAACCCAAGATGATTGCCGTTTCCACCACCTGTATGGCGGAAGTGATCGGTGACGACCTGAACGCCTTCATCAAAACCTCCAAGGAAAAGGGCAGCGTACCAGAAGAATATGATGTGCCTTTCGCCCATACTCCGGCCTTCGTCGGCAGCCATGTCACCGGCTATGACAATGCTCTGAAGGGTGTACTGGCGCATTTTTGGGACGGTAAGGCGGGTACCGTACCAGCACTCGTGCGCGAACCCAACGAGAAGATCAACTTCATTGGCGGTTTTGACGGTTATACCGTCGGTAACACCCGGGAAGTGAAGCGCATCCTGGACCTTATGAAGCTGGAATATACGATCCTGGCCGACACCAGCGATGTCTTTGATACGCCGAGCGACGGGAAATTCCGCATGTATGATGGCGGCACCACCCTGGAAGATACGGCGGCAGCCCTGAATGCCAAGGCCACTTTCTCCATGCAGGAATATTGCACGGAAAAGACTTTGCCTTTCATTGCAGAGCACGGTCAGGAAGTCGTCGCCCTGAATTGCCCCATCGGCGTATCGGGTACGGACAAATTCCTTATGGAATTGTCCCGCGTCAGCGGCAAAGCGATTCCCGATGAACTGAAAAAGGAACGCGGGCGTCTGGTGGATGCCATTGCGGATTCCACAGCGCACATTCATGGCAAAAAGTTCGCCATCTACGGTGATCCGGATCAGTGCCTCGGTCTGGCGGCCTTTCTGATGGAACTGGGCGGCGAACCCACCCATGTGCTGGCCACCAATGGATCCAAGCATTGGGCGGAGAAAGTGCAGGCATTGTTCGACAGCTCACCCTTCGGCAAGGATTGTCATGTCTATGCCGGCAAGGATCTCTGGCATATGCGCAGTCTGCTGTTCACCGAGCCGGTGGATTTCCTCTTTGGCAATACCTACGGGAAATATCTCGAACGCGATACGGGTACGCCCCTGATCCGTTACGGCTTCCCGATCTTCGATCGCCATCATCATCACCGTTATCCCATTTGGGGCTATCAGGGCGGCCTGAATATGCTGGTTCGCATATTGGACAAGATTTTTGATGAGATCGATAGCAACAGTAATGTGCCGAGTCAGAGCGATTACAGTTTCGACATTATTCGTTAATCGCTAAAGCGTTGTCGGTTATCCGGCGGCGCGTCAGCGCCGCCTCTCAAGGAGCAGCAGCATGGCAGATGTCACTTTCACCTCCCCCAAAATGGCTAAAGACCTCACGGTTTATGCCACAGCGGGGGATTGTCATACCCTATTATCCGTAGCCAAGGCACATAAGGTGCCGATTGAGTTTGAATGCGAAAATGGTGAATGTGGATCTTGCGCAATACAAGTGGTGGCGATGGCAGATACACCCATGGCTATTCACCTAACTGAAAAGGAAAAAACAGTTCTCCGGTTTTCTGGAAAAATCAGCAAACAACAAATTGAAGATGCGGAGGTGAGGGACATGCCCCCACCATGGCGCCTGGCATGCCAGTACATCGTTCGCGATGAAGACATTCTGGTAAGGCTCTGAATTTTACTTCGTGAGGATAGAGCGATGGGACTGGTGCAATTTATTTCACCGCGTATCGGGGGTGACTGGTCAATGTCCTGTCGCAACCATCAGTCCATATCTCTCCTGAAGATGGCCCGCATGTGGAATGTACCCCTGCCCGTCCAGTGCCGGAAAGGTCTTTGCGGAACTTGCGCGGTACGGGTGACCCCACAGGGAAAGCAACAGCAGTTGTGTCTGAGTGCTTTTGAAAGGCAAACGTTGCGGTGCCTCGGCAAGCTCCCCGCCGTGCTGGACAGTGAAGGCCAGAAGCCGTGGAAAGGACCCTATTGGCGACTGGCCTGCCAGTGCATAGTGGGGACTGGTGATCAATTCTTTGTCGCATTCTGACTTACCAGGAGGTGCCTTATGTTGCAGAACAAAATCCAGGATGTTTTTAATGAACCGGGATGCAGCAAGAACCAGAGCAAGTCCGACAAAGAGCGCAAGAAAGGCTGCACCAAGGCGCTGCAGCCGGGCGGCGCGGCCGGTGGTTGCGCTTTCGATGGGGCAAAGATTGCCTTGCAACCCATTACCGACGTCGCCCACCTGGTCCACGGTCCCATCGCCTGTGAGGGCAACTCCTGGGATAACCGCGGCTCCAAATCGTCTGGTTCGCAACTGTATCGCACCGGCTTTACCACCGACATCAATGAACTGGATGTGGTCTACGGCGGCGAAAAACACCTCTTCAAATCCATCAAGGAAGTACTTGATAAATACGATCCGTCGGCGGTATTTGTCTATCAGACCTGCGTGACGGCAATGATCGGAGACGATATCGAATCCGTCTGTAAAGCGGCCAGTCAAAAATTCGCAAAGCCCATTATTCCGGTCAATGCCCCCGGTTTTGTCGGCGCCAAGAATCTCGGCAACAAACTGGCGGGAGAGGCCCTGCTGGATTATGTGATCGGCACGGAGGAGCCAGAATATAGTACGCCCTATGACATCAATATCATTGGCGAATACAATCTTTCCGGTGAACTCTGGCAGGTCAAACCACTTCTCGATCATTTGGGGATCCGGGTAACCTGTTGCATCAGCGGTGACGCCAAATATCACGACGTGGCGCAATCCCATCGTGCCAGGGCCAATATGATGGTCTGCTCTAAATCCATGATCAATATCGCCCGCAAAATGGAAGAGCGTTATCAGATTCCGTTCTTTGAAGGGTCCTTTTATGGCATCTCCGATACCACGGAGTCGCTCCGGGAGATCACCCGCCTGCTGATCCAGCAGGGTGCCCCGGCAGAGCTCCACGACCGCACCGAAGCGCTGATCGCCCGGGAAGAGGCAAGGGCCTGGCAACGTATCGCCGAATACACCCATCGCCTGCGCGGCAAACGGGTGTTGCTCTTTACGGGGGGCGTCAAATCCTGGTCGGTGGTATCTGCATTGCAGGAAGGCGGGATGGAAGTGGTGGGAACCAGCGTCAAGAAATCCACCAGGGAGGACAAGGAAAGAATCAAGGAAATCATGGGTCAGGATGCGCATATGCTGGATGACCTGACCCCTCGGGAAATGTACAAAATGTTTCAGGAGGCGCGTGCGGATGTGTTGCTGTCGGGCGGACGTTCACAATTTGCGGCCCTCAAAAACAAAATGCCCTGGGTGGACATCAACCAGGAACGCCATCAGGCCTATAACGGTTATGAAGGGATGGTCAACCTGGTGAAACAGATCGATTTGGCCCTCTACAATCCCATGTGGGCCTTGTTGCGCAAACCCGCGCCCTGGGATATGGGGGAGGCACGGACATGAGCACCGTCATTCAGAGCCGCAAGGCATGCACGGTCAACCCCCTCAAAATGAGCCAGCCCATTGGCGGCGCCTTGGCCTTCATGGGCATTGCCGACTGCATGCCCATGCTGCATGGTTCCCAAGGCTGTACCGCCTTTGGTCTGGTGCTCTTTCAGCGTCATTTCAATGAGGGCATTCCCATGCAGACCACTGCCATGAGTGAGGTGGCGACAGTCATGGGCGGCCTGGATCATATCGGTAGTGCCATCCTCAATATTCAACAGCGCACCAAACCGGCCATCATCGGCATCTGTTCCACCGGCGTCACCGAAACCAAAGGCGATGATGTGGATGGTTATCTCAAGAACTTTCGTGCCGCCCATCCCGAACTGGACCAGTTAGCTCTGGTTTACGTCTCTACTCCAGACTTCAAGGATGCTTTTCAGGACGGCTGGGCAAAGGCCGTGGAGAGCATGGTAAAAGGGTTGGCTGAACCCAGCAGCGCGCGCCGGGAGGGTTCCGTCAATTTCCTCGCGGGGTCCCACCTCACCGCCGCGGACATCGAGGAGCTCCGGGAGATCAGTGAATCCTTCGGGCTGGAGGCGACCATCCTGCCCGATATTTCCGGATCCATGGACGGCCACATTCCGGATGACTTCACTCCCAATACCCTGGGCGGCACTCCAGTGGATGCGATCCGGCGCATGGGTGAGGCAGAACTGACCATTGCCCTGGGCGAACAAATGCGTCCTGGGGCAGAAGCCCTGATGACCAAGACTGGCCAGCCATATGTGCTCTTCGATCGCATTACCGGCATCGAAACAACGGATCAGTTATTGGACTGCCTGAGTCAGTTGAGCGGACAGCCGGTACCTGGCAAATATCGTCGCCAACGCAGTCAATTGATCGACGCCATGCTCGACAGTCATTTTTTCTTCGGCGGCAAAAAAATCGCCATTGGCGCCGAACCTGACCTGCTCTGGAATATCGGGTCGTGGCTCAACGAAATGGGGGCGAACATCACTGCTGCAGTAACCACCACCCACTCGCCGCTACTCGAACAGATGCCTTGTGAAGAAGTGCTCATTGGTGATCTGGAGGACCTGGAGGCGCGGAGTGCTGGATGTGACTTACTCATCACCCACTCCCACGGACGACAAGCGGCAGCGCGGCTGGATATCGCTTTCCTGCGCATGGGACTGCCTATTTTTGACCAGCTCGGCGCCGCCCATCGCCTGTCTCTTGGCTATCGCGGTGCCCGCGATCTGACCTTCGAGATCGGCAACCTGTTAATGGCACAGGAAGAAGAAAATCGCCCGGATAGTTGGCCACTAGCCACGGAGGATCACGATGCACATGCGCCGTTTGCGTTTGGTTAAGGATGCGGAACGCAGTAGTCACTTTTTATCTGGTCAACGCCCAGGAGGCACCATGAAAGTCGCATTTTCAACCCAGGATATGCAGAGAGTCGATGCTCATTTTGGTTGGGCGAAAAATATCGCAATTTATGAGATCAGTGCAGAAGAATACCATTTTCTGGAGGCTGTGCAATTTGACGGCGAACTTGCCGAGGATGGCAACGAAGACAAGTTGGCTCCCAAGCTGGAAGCTATCAAGGATTGCGCCATTTTATATGTGGCAGCCATCGGCGGCTCCGGTGCAGCGCGGGTGGTGGCCATGAAAATTCATCCCATCAAGGTGAATGAACCGGAACCCATCCATGGAATACTCGACAAGCTGCAGGTCGTATTACAGGGAACTCCCCCCCCCTGGCTCCGCAAGGTCATGAACAAGGGTGCAGAAAAAGCGTTTAATTTTTATGACGAAGAGGAATTAAGTCATGCCTGAGAATACTGCAATGGCGGCGCTTTTGCCGGAAGAGTCCCTGTTTTTTCGCGAACTGGTCAAGCAGTGGCGGGCACAGGATAGCTATGGTACCTGGGAAAAAAAGTCCGACATGGAGCTGCTGGCACCCTACGTGCTGGATAAGGAGCAGCGCCGGGCAATACCCATCATTGGTGACCCCGATCCCGAAATACTTTGGCGGGTGGAACTTTTTTATAACGCCGTGGGGCTGGCTACGGAGCGTGCTTCCGGAGTCATGGTGTCCCCCATGATGAAAATGAGTCATGAAGGCTTTGGCCGCATGGTGCTGATTGCCGGACGTTTGATCGTGGTCAACAAACAGTTGCGCGATGTGCATCGTTTTGGTTTCCCCAGCATGGAAAAACTGGCCGAAGAAGGTGACAAACTGGTGGCAGGTGCCCTGGAAATGATCGAGAAATTTCCGGAGGTGGCCCGCTTTTGACCCTTGAACCAGCGCAGCTCACGCTTATGGTTCATCAGCGCACAGGAGTATGACGCCATGTCTGTATTGATGGAGATGTTACCGATAGTAGAAGAACAGACCAATCACTGGGAGTTGATTGTGGACGAAAAAGACGCTTTGAAAACAGAAATCAAACGGCTCAATGCCCAGGCCACCCAGGCCAAAATGGATCTTCACGATCTGGCCGAAGATTTGCCCGTCGGCTGGGAGAATATTCTGGAACTGGCGAACCGTACCTACGCTGCCTATCGCGACCTGACGGTGGCCAGGGCGCGGCTCGCATCCTTCCCTGGGGGATGACCGTATGCACGACATAACCGGCATCACCAAGGGGGGACTCGGCTGGACCCCCCAGTTTGTCGAACATATCAACCAGGAAAAGTGCATCGGCTGCGGGCGTTGTTTCCGCGCCTGCGGTCGGGATGTGCTGAACCTTGTTGGTATCACTGAAGAAGGGGAACTGGTGGCGGCAGACGATGACGAAGCAGAGCGCAAATTCATGACGATTGCGCATCCCGAAAAATGTATCGGCTGCGAGGCATGCTCCCGGGTTTGCCCCAAAAACTGCTATACCCACGCGTCCATGTCCCTGGCGGTCAGCGTCTCGGCATAGCGCTTCAGAGGGAGTGCATCCATGAAGACTGCCATATATGACATTCTGATGTCCGGTCGCAACCCGGATGAGGCATTCTCTGACGCGCGTTTTTTTGCGCTGTGTATCAGCCATCGCGCCATGGAACGCAAGGGCAACATCAGCATGGCGCTTGGCCTGGAGACCAGGCAACTGAGACATCTGTTTTCTCGTTATTTCCCGCAGATAGAGGAATCGCGTTCGACCGCGCAATGCACGAAAGTATATCTCCATAGTGCTGCAGGCGGGACCTTTTTGTGCCAGTGCCAGGGGAAAGAAAACAAAGCGCCCGCGCGCGATGAGGAAACCGGTGATCTGGTCAAACTCTTACTGGATCACCGTGCCGGCGTTCATCAGGCCACGGAGTGGGTAGCAGCCATTCTCGCCGCGGGCTGCCTGGGCAATGATCACTTGTGGCAGGACCTGGGCCTGACGAATCGGGAGGACCTCAGTGACATTATTAAGCATCATTTTCCGGGACTGTATTTAAAAAATACCGGCAACATGAAATGGAAGAAGTTCTTTTATAAGCAGTTGTGTGATCAGGCCGAAGTCCGGCTCTGCCAGGCACCCAGTTGCGCTGTTTGTCATGATTATGCCCAGTGCTTTGGCCCGGAAGATGCCAATGGCTGGAACCTGCTGGCTGCCCAGGGCTAAAAACCCGTCAGCATCCGCAACCCGGTCCGGATGCAATATTTTACCCCTACCCATATGGAGTCATTTATGTCCATCAGCATCGAACAAAGCGCGTTTGCAGGGCTCGACACTCAGAAAAGACTGCTGAACCAGGTATTCAAGGGCGAACTGAGTGCGCAGGGACGCTTCGGTTTTCGCGGCGAGCTGGCTATCAAATTTGCTACCGCCGTGGCCGATGAAGCACGTCCACCGGAACTCCTCGCACAACAAGTCATCAGTTCGGCAGAGCCGGGCGCTAAAAAGATTTCTTTTTTTTCCTGCTATCTTCTGTCTTTTGGGTATCTGGACCCGCTGGTAACGGCGTTGTCCGAGTATCTGGAACCCTCTGGTAAATATTTTATTTACTGCAACAATATCGACTTCAGCAAGCGTTACCATCTGGAATATAAGGGCATCCCATTTTATATCCTGCCGCTGGATGAAGCGACGGTCTACAATGAGCTGCTGGAATTGTTCGGACTGGAACGCAACGATCTCAAAAAACTCGACACGGCAGGTAAGATCAATCGCATCGCCGAGAACGCCTTGCAATATAGTGCCGTATTCCCCGAGATCAGCTATGCAGACTGCCTGGCGGGCATGGGTCCGGTACGTGATCCCGGCGAAAACCGGCCCGTATAAGCACTTTTGTCGTTGTTTTAGCGAAAACCCGGACACCAGCGGTCTCCGGGTTTTTGACATCCTGGGCCGCTCCGCGATGTTCGTTTTCTTGCAAAACCATCCTGGGAGATGTATAGAAACCAACAAAAACGCACTAATGACACCTCCACATCCATTGTAAATCGTCACAATAACAATAAGTTGATAACAAACTCAAAAAGCTGGCCCAAGTCTTGCAAAGAAGCATACAGGAACCCCTGTCGCGTAAGGAGTATGTCATGCTGATATTGACGGAAAAGGCCATTGATGTCGTAAAGAATCTGCTTGCCGAGAATCCTGAAGCGAGCGGATTACGGGTTGCGGTGACCGGAGGCGGTTGTTCCGGTTACCAATACGGAATGGGATTGGAGGCCGAAGCAGGCGCCGAGGACACCGTGGTGGCGATAGAGGGTGTGCCGGTTTACGTGGACAACGCCAGCGCTACGCTGCTTAACGGGGTCGTCATTGACTATGTGGACGAACTCAGCGGCAGCGGCTTCCGCTTCGAAAACCCCAATGCTACGGGAACCTGCGGTTGCGGGTCGTCATTCACCACGGGAGACGAGGCCTCCGCTTCCTCGGCCTCCTCCTGCGGACATCGGAGTTGACGCCATGTGGGATTATACCGATAAAGTCAAGGATTACTTCTTCAACCCCAAGAATACCGGGGTCCTCGAAGAGGCCAATGCGGTCGGCGAGGTCGGCTCCATCAGTTGCGGAGATGCCCTACGCCTGATGCTCAAGGTAGACCCGGATACGGATGTCATCCTGGATGCCCGATTCCAGACGTTTGGCTGCGGCTCCGCCATCGCCTCGTCATCGGCCTTGACGGAACTGATCAAGGGCAAGACACTGGATGAAGCGCTCAAAATCACCAATCAGGACATCGCTGAATTTTTGGGTGGGCTTCCTCCGGAGAAAATGCATTGTTCCGTCATGGGCGCGGAGGCCCTGCATGCCGCTATCGCCAATTACCGCGGCGAAGATTGGGCAGATGATCACGAAGAAGGCGCGCTGGTATGTAAATGCTTCGCCATCGACTCGGCGCTCATTGAGAAGGTGGCCAGGGAAAACCATTTGTCGACGGTCGAAGAGATCACTTTCTATACCAAGGCGGGCGGCGGTTGCCAGAGCTGCCATGAGCAGATCGAGGATATCCTCGCGGCAGTAAACGGCAGCGCGCCGCTACCGGTGGTGGCCGCGAAACCCACCGCAAAACCCGCCCCGGCACCCATGACCATGGTGCAGAAAATCCAGAAAATATCCGCCGTGATCGATGAAATGCGCCCGCAATTCCAGATGGATGGCGGCAATATCGAACTGGTCGATGTGGATGGTGATACGGTCATGGTAGCCATGAGCGGCTCGTGCATGAACTGCCAGTCTTCCGGGATCACCATTTCCGGCATCCAGGAGCGCCTGATGCTGACTCTGGGCCGTCCGGTACGGGTAGTTCCGGCCAGCATGCCGCAAGCCGTGGGGGCATAGCCATGAGCAGCGCCTATATGGACAACAATGCCACCACCCGGGTAGATCCCCAGGTGCTGGAGACCATTCTTCCCTACTTCAGCGAGTATTACGGCAACCCCTCCTCCATGCACAGCTTCGGCGGCGATGTGGGCAAACGTCTGGAAGAAGCGCGCGCCTCCGTACAGGCGCTGCTGGGAGTAGAACACGACTCGGAAATCATTTTTACTTCCTGTGGGACGGAGTCCGATAACACTGCCATCCTCTCGGCCCTGGCCATTCAGCCCAGCCGCCGGGAAATCATCACCAGCGTGGTGGAACACCCGGCCATTCTGTCTCTCTGTGATCATCTCGAACGTCATGAAGGCTATAAAGTCCACTACATTCCCGTGGACCGGCTTGGGCGCATCTCCATGGAAGCGTATGCCGCAGCGCTCAGCGAGCAGGTGGCCGTCGTCTCCATGATGTATGCCAACAATGAGACGGGGACGATCTTCCCCGTCGAAAGCATGGCACGGATGGCCAAGGAGAAGGGCGCACTCTTTCATACGGATGCCGTGCAGGCAGTGGGCAAAATTGCCCTGAACATGCAGGAATCGGCCATCGACATGCTCTCCCTCTCCGGCCATAAGCTGCATGCCCCGAAAGGCGTCGGTGCGCTCTATGTGCGCCGGGGCACCCGCTACCGACCCATGCTGCGCGGTGGTCACCAGGAACGCGGACGCCGGGCCGGAACGGAAAACACCACGGGCATTATCGCCCTGGGGCTGGCTGCAGACATGGCCCTGGAGCATATGGAGTATGAAAACACCGTGGTGCGCGCTTTAAGGGATCGTCTGGAGGCCGGGATACTGGCGCAAGTGCCCTATGCTTTCGTCAATGGCGATCCGGAGCACCGCCTGCCCAATACGTCCAGCATCTCTTTTGAATACATCGAGGGTGAAGCCATTCTGATGCTCCTGAGCCGGGTTGGCATCGCCGCCTCCTCTGGCTCCGCCTGCACCTCCGGGTCACTGGAGCCGTCCCATGTGTTGCGCGCCATGGATATCCCCTATACGGCGGCGCACGGCACCATCCGTTTCTCCCTGTCCCGGGAGACCACGGAAGCGGAGGTGGACTGGGTGATTGCGCAGACACCACCCATCGTCGAGCAATTGCGGCGTCTGTCCCCCTACTGGGGGGCCAATGGCCCCATCCTCACTGATAACGCCTTTGCACCCGTATATGCATGAGCTCAGCCCTTTCTCCCGCGACTTTGCGGTAATCCACGACACCACCCTACGCGATGGCGAACAGACCGCCGGGGTCGCGTTCCGCCCGGACGAAAAGCTCACCATCGCCAAGAGTCTGGCCGATGCCGGGATTCCGGAACTGGAGATCGGCATCCCCGCCATGGGGAGCGAAGAGGAGGAAACCATCCGGGGCATTGCTCAGATGGGCCTGCCCGCCCGTCTGGTGGTCTGGTGCCGGATGCACGATACGGACCTGGGCGCGGCAAAGCGTTGTGCCGTGGACATGGTCAATGCCTCAGTGCCGGTGTCGGATATCCAGATTCGGGGCAAGCTGGGCAAAGATCGTCAGTGGGTCCTACAGCAGGTGGATCGCCGGGTGAAGCAGGTACTGGACAGCGGCATGGATGTGGCGGTAGGCGGCGAAGATGCCTCCCGGGCACCCTTGGATTTTGTTCTGCGAGTCATGGAAGTCGCGCAACGAGCCGGGGCGCGCCGCTTTCGTTATGCCGACACCCTGGGCATCCTGGAACCCTTTAATACCGCCCATATCATGCGGCGCTTAAGGGCGGTCACGGACATGGAAATCGAAATCCATGCCCATAACGATCTGGGTCTGGCCACTGCCAACTCCGTCGCTGCCCTGCGTTTTGGTGCCACCCATGTAAACACGACGGTGAACGGCCTGGGCGAGCGCGCCGGCAACGCCGCGCTGGAGGAAGTCGTGATGTGCCTGCACCATCTGCACGGCATCGAGACAGGTATCGACGTGCGCCAGTTCAAAGCGATTTCGCAACTGGTGGCACTGGCATCCGCCCGCCCCGTCCCCGCCGGGAAAAGCATCGTCGGAGATGCCATCTTCAGCCACGAGTCCGGTATCCATGTCGATGGATTACTCAAAAATCCCCGGAATTACCAAAGCTTCGACCCGGAGGAGCTGGGGCGCCAGCATCACTTGGTACTGGGTAAGCATTCCGGTACCAAGGCTATCATGCGTGCCTATGCTGAACTGGGGAGCATTATCACCGAGTCACAGGCACAAAACATCCTCAGACAGATTCGCGTCTATGTACTTCAGCATAAAGTAACGCCGCCGGTCGAAGATATGCATCGCTTTCTTCTGGAAAGCATGGAATCCCCGCACGTCCATTCCTGAATAAAGGAGAAAACCATGGCTGCCACGCTGCTCGGCAAGGAAGAATCCCGCAAGTCCGGTCTGTGGCGCAACCTGCGCGACGATATTCACTGCGTTTTTGAACGTGATCCGGCGGCGCGCAACACCCTGGAAGTCCTCACCACCTATCCTGGGGTGCATGCACTGCTGGCGCACCGCGTGGCCCATCGCTGCTGGCAGCGGGGATGGAGATATCCGGCCCGGGTATTGAGCGCCGTGGCGCGATTCTCAACCGGTATCGACATTCACCCGGGGGCGCAGATCGGGCGCCGATTCTTCATTGATCACGGCATGGGCGTGGTGATTGGCGAAACAGCCGAGATCGGCGACGATTGCACCATCTACCACGGCGTGACCTTGGGGGGAACGAGCTGGAATCCGGGCAAGCGTCACCCGACATTGCAGGATCGGGTCATGGTGGGTGCGGGTGCGAAGATCCTCGGACCCGTCACTATCGGTCATGACGGCCAAGTGGGTGCCAATGCGGTGGTCATTAACGATGTGGCGGCGGGAATGACGGTCGTGGGCATCCCCGGCCGCGTCGTGCTCCCTGCCGAACGCCGCCGCATCAACACCCACGGTATTGATCTGGATCACCATCTCATGCCGGATCCAGTGGGCAAGGCTATCCAGTGCCTGATGGAACGAATTTCCCAACTGGAATTGCAGGCCCAGTCCGTCGGGCGTGTTGCACCACTGACGGAAAAAGACTGCAATAACTGTCCGGATTCCGATCCCAACCTGTGTGGGCCAAACAGCAGCCCAGCACTTTAGCCCCCTCCCCTCTGACGACTTCCAAGGATGACACCATGAGTGATCTACGTAAAACACTGGCGAGTTTGTCCTCCGCTGAGGATTTCCTGAAGTTTCTGAACATCGAGTATGATGAGACAGTGGTCCATATCAATCGTCTCCATATCCTCAAACGTTTTCATGATTACCTGAAAAGAGAGGGGAATACGGACGCCCTGGATGATCGGGCGCTGCAAGCGCTTTATGTGAAATTGCTCAGCCAATCGTATCAAGATTTTGTGGTATCTGATGCGGTCTCCGAGAAGGTGTTCAAAGTCTTTCATCAGGCCATGGGCGTGAGTCATGTCTCTCTCGAAAAGGTGGCGGTCAGCGCGCGGAAAGGCCGTTGACACGCCGTTGCCGCGCCGGAATAAAATGCCACGACCAGGGCTGACGGACGGAACGGCGCACATCATGGCGACAGGCAATAACAGCGAATCCATGCGCGTGGTGATGGCCTACCATGAACGATCCAAGCATCACCTGAATCGCTATGCGGCCGGGCCCGAGGCGCTGGACTGGGATGCACAACCCAACCCCTTCCGCGAGTTCACCGGAAGCCCACGGCGCATCCTGCCGTTGCTGACGGAAGAAACTGCCGTCCCGTTCGCCGCGCTCTCCGCAGTCAGGTCCCAACCCTTCACGCTCCAGGCGGTCGCCCAGTTTTTGGAGCTTGCCCTCGGGCTGGCGGCATGGAAGGAATACGGTCCGGATCGCTGGGCATTGCGCTGCAACCCGTCCAGCGGCAACCTGCATCCCACCGAGGCCTATCTTCTCGCCTTCGGGGTTCCGGATCTGGAGGATGGACTGTATCACTACCTGAGCAGAGATCACCTGCTCGAACAGCGCTGGTCTCCCGATGCCGAACAACACGGCTCGGGGGTGTATGTCGGGCTGACTTCCGTAGCGTGGCGCGAAGCATGGAAATACGGCGAACGGGCACTACGCTATTGCCAACTGGATATTGGCCATGCGCTGGGCGCCCTGCGCTACGCCGCGGGCACCCTGGGTTGGCACCTTCGCCTGCGCGGGGATGTGGACGATACCCGACTGCGCAGCCTCCTGGGCCTGGACCGTTCCGGCGATTTCGCGCATGCCGAAGGCGAGGATGCGGAGCTGCTGCTGGAAATCCTCCCAGCCGATACCATGTCCTCCGCCATCGCTAGCCCCGCTGCGCTGCCGGGGCAATGGTGGGGTCAGGCCAACCGCCTGGATGCCCATCCCCTGTACCAGTGGCCGGTCATCGCCGAAACGAACAGCGCCAGCAGGATGCCGCTACTCACTCCCGACCCGCTTCCGCCCGATCCCTGGCCAGCACGCAAAAAATCGGGACATACTGCCGCCAGCACCCTGATCCGCCGTCGGCGCAGCGCCCAGCGCTTCGACCCGGAGACGGTCATGGCGGCTGACGATTTCTTTACCCTCCTGGATGCGTTGCTGCCCCGGTCCGACCTGCCGTGGGATATCTGGCCCTTCACCCCGCGCATCCATCCGATACTTTTTGTGCATCGCGTTAGTGGCCTGAGTAGTGGCCTCTATGCCCTGCCCCGCACCGCAGAGGGCGAACCAGTGCTACGCATGGCCCTCCATCCCGATTTCTCCTGGGAAGCAGTGGCTACTGCGCCCACCCATCTGCCCCTGCGGCGACTCTATAGCGGCGACGTGCGCAGTATCGCCCGGACTCTGTCCTGTCATCAGGCCATTGCCGCCGATAGCTGCTTTGCCGTGGCCTTTCTGGCGGAATATGCAGACTCCCTGAAGTGCGGCGCCTGGCACTACCGCTTGCTCTACCAGGAAGCGGGGCTGCTGGGCCAGATATTGTATCTGGAAGCCGAATCTCTGGGTCTGAACGGCACCGGCATCGGCTGTTTTTTTGATGATGCCGTGCAGGAAATATTGGGGATCAAGGATAACCGACTGCAATCCCTTTACCACTTCACCGTGGGTCATGCCCTGACGGATACGCGGATCAGCACCCTCCCGCCCTATGCCCACCGGGAACTGAACATCCACACCGGAGAAACCTCATGAATACCCGCTCCTTTCACCGTATTGATGTGCACAAGGCCCGCGAACTCCTGCAAAGGCCGGACACCGTGTTACTGGATTGCCGCCACCCCAGCGATTTCCGGGCCGGACATATTGCCGGCGCTTCTCCCCTCGGCGATTACAACGCCGATGACCATGTGCTGAACATCGCCAAGCATCGTCCTGTACTGATCTATTGCTACCATGGCAACGCCAGCCAGATGCGTGCCCAACTCTTTGCCGATTTTGGTTTTGCGGAGGTATATAGTCTGGATGGCGGTTACGAAGCCTGGCGCAAGGTGCATACGCCCGCAAATTCGCAGCTCACGGAGGCACTGCAATGCTGGCTGATGGCGCAGGAGTTTCCCGCCGCAGACATCCACGCGCGCACCCGCGACGGGGTGACGCCCTTGATGCGTGCCGCCGGCGAAGGTGATCCTGCGCGGGTGGCTGAACTGCTCGCCGCCGGTGCCGACCCGCACCAGCGCAACAACGATGGCAATCAGGCCCTCTGGTTCGCTTGTGTCAGTGAGAATCTGGACACACTGGACCTGCTGGTGGCGGTTGGCGCCCACCTCAACCACCAGAATGACAACGGCGCCACTTGCCTGATGTATGCTGCATCCGCTGGCAAGACGGCGGTAGTGGAGCGTTTGCTGGCATTCGGTGCAGACCGGAGCCTCCTTTCGCTCGATGATTTCACCGCGCTGGATATGGCCGCCAATCTGGAATGTCTGAATTTGTTGCGCGAAACACCGAGGCGGATAAAAGCCGTCACCTGAACAGGCATCATTATTGCTGTACTCGGGTAACAGATACGGTTTTGGCCATAACCTGACAAAGGAGCAAAGATGCCTATTTTCGATTACCATTGTTGCGATTGCGACGCCGACTTTGAATTGCTGGTCATGAATTCAACCATCCCAAACTGCCCGCAATGTGGCAGCCAACACCTGGAAAAGCAGATTTCGCGCGTAGCCGCACCTGGTCGCAGTGCTGGACTGAAGGCGCGTGCTCGTGCACAAGCGGCGAAGGAGGGGCATTTGAGCAATTTTTCGCCCGCCGAGCGCAAATTGCGCTGACTCGGCAGGCATCGTTTCACCCCACCGACTTTTTGGAATAACACCAGCGAGGATTTATCATGAGTGGTTTTTTCATGGATTTGGATGGCAATTTACGAAGCATTGAGGACCCGGGAGGCGGTTACGTTTGCGATATATTATGCTGATATGGTATCCATGCCATCCGCTGCGGCACTTCGCACCATGATATAAAGATCAATATTCCGACTCATCCAGCCAATAGTGGCTTTGTGCCAGGCTGCATAATTGGCTTCTTCCCAGATGGCGCACAATAATGCTTCATCCCGGGTAATTTCCGCATCACTATACTGCTTCTGATTGGCCACTTCGCAAGCCATAGGGTCAGCCCCATGCTGTGCGAAGACTTCCTCAGCCGCCTGTATGGCGAGGGCCATATCGTTTTCGCTCACCAATCCCATATCATCGCCTGCCAGAGTAATGATTGTACGCATTTTCATATCTCCCTACTCCATTAAAAACTCATCTCTCCAAGGTCACCCAGCAGCTGGTTCCAGCCCGCGAAATACCGAACAGCGTTTAAAGACCTCCACAGTCGGCAGCACCTGTTTCTGTTTACAGAATTTAGCCACCAGTTTGGCCAGTCCTTTAATATCCCTGCCAGTGGCTGCAGGAAAAATATCCACCAATTCGTCAATGGCCGACATGGAGATATCGAGACAAAACTGATCGCACATCACCTGCCAGATTTGTCGGCGTCCATTGCCATCCGGGGGATTGTATTTAATCAGGGCGATGCAACGGGAGACAATGGCTTCATCAATGTCATCCACCCGATTCGTGGTCAAAAACAACAAACCATTAAAATACTCCAGCACCCGCAGAAAAACGCCAACCACCGCGTTCATCGTCATATTGTCGTCCCGCCGCTTGATATAGACATCCGCTTCATCAATCAGCATAACGGCGCCCCAGCGTTGGGCGCGGGTCAGTATCTCCTTCAGCGCGGTCTCCATGCTGGCCACATTCAATCCCAGTTGTCCTGAATGCACCCGATACAGCGGTCGCTGAATAATTTCAGAGTACACCTCGGCGGTAAGCGTTTTTCCTACGCCGGCGGGTCCGGCGCAAAGCACTGTGGTTCCGCCGGATTTCCCGGTGATGATATCGTCCATCAGGACATCCATCTCGGCAGTCAAAATATCAATAAGATCTGTCTGTTCAGCGGGTAAAATCAGCTTTTGCTTCAATGTGGGCTGGTAAGCGTAAGGCGCAATGTCGCTGACATGCACCCAGAGATAATGATGAAGCTCCAGGTGAAACATGAATAAATAGGGATGCACGGGGATTTTCGTGAACAACCCATTCTCGATAACAGACCGGAATTGCCCCACCTCTTCTTCGGCACCATAGCGATTGCTTTTTGCCGCTTTGCGCAAATAGGGGCCGAGAATATCCCCCGTCACTTCCAGTGCTGTGACCCTGGCGGTCAGAATACCCTCATCATTGACCAGACGTGCCCTGCCCTCTCCCGCCGACAAAATGATCACGTCTTTTCGTGACCAGTCGGTATCCCGATGTGTCGCGCTGGGATCTTCGGCATAGAAGCCGACCCCGAGCGCCGAATACTGTGCGCCATAATGTCCCCGCCATTCGAAATAACGGGAGACTTCTGCGTCGTAGGCAGCAATCAGCTCCGGAGTTTCTTTCAAAAATCCCTTTGCAGCGAGAATTTCCCTCACCGAACGATTGGCCATATCACTCGCGGAAATACGAACGGTCGGACTTGCAATGACGCCTTTGGCGTTCGCTTTCAGTTCTATGACGATCTTGCCGGTTTCGTCATTTCCCGGTGCTACATAATCCAGTCTGGTGATGACATAAGCCAGGGCCTTACCATCCACGTTGATACTGAACAGCCAGCCCCGGATGGCGTCTTCAATCAGCAGGCCCGCCAGCGCTGGCAATAATAGTTCGAGATCATCCTCCGGTCCGAAACGCCGATCATTACCCTGCCTGGCTTTTTGCAGGGCAAATAATATGGCTGACTGTGCATGCAACTCCGGTCCTGCTGCCTGATACAGCGTGGCGAGAAAACCCAGTTCAGAATATGCCAATTGCTGAAAAGACAATTCAGCAACATCCCCGAAACGAAGCTGTTCCCGCAAGCTCGCCAGATGCGGGAACTCCTGCACCATCGCCTCGACATGCACCCGCCGTATCCGCAGTTTCAAAAAGCCTCTCCCTAGATGTCAATAAGTACACATTATTGTCATAAAACGAACAAATAAGTGGGCAATAGGGCCGCGTGGAAGATGTAGCAAAAAAGATGCCAAATTCATGTCATATCTGGATATGACCAGCTTAACAAATCTATTGACACCCAAAAATAGTTACCAGTATATTCCATTGAATATTTCGCAAACCACAGGAGTAGAGCCCGTGAAACACCGTCACTATCAAAGTTCCCTTGCACTGATCGTCGCCGCCAGCCTGCTGGGTTTATCGCCCCAAGCCATGGCCAAAGACCTGCATGTCGCTTACGCAGGCTCCATGGGTACGGTCATGGACCTGCATCTCGGACCGGCCTTCGCCAAAGCCCATAGCGTGCACTACCAGGGGGAGGGTCAGGGCGCTTATGGCCTCGCCCGGCTCATCGCCGCCCACAAACTGCGCACCGACGTTTTTGTCTCCATCACCCCCGGCCCCATCGAGGTGCTGATCAAGGCCGGCCTGGTCAAGAAGGCCTTCCCGGTCGCCAGTACTGCCATGTGCATCGCTTATAGTCCCAACAGCCCCTACGCCAAAGATTTCAAGGAAGCCGCGGAAGGCAAGGTGCCGTGGTATGAAATCCTGAAGAAGCCGGGGGTGATCTTCGGTCGCACAGATCCCAAAACCGATCCCCAAGGGCAAAATATCGTCTTTACCTTCATGCTGGCGGAAAGGTATTACCACCAACCGGATCTAGTGAACAAAATCCTCGGTCCGGTCGAGAACCCCCGGCAGATATTCACGGAAGCGTCGTTACTTTCCCGCCTCAAGAGTGGGCAGATGGCCGCCTCATCGGGTTATCTCAGCGCGGTAAAATCCCTGCATCTGCCTTATATCACCCTGCCCGATCAGATCAATCTCAGCAATCCGGCCATGGTCAAAGACTGGTACAGCAAAGTCCACTTCACCCTGAATGTGGACGGAAAACCCCAGACTGTGCACACCCAGCCTCTGGTCTTCTATGCTGCGGTACCCGTGGATGCGCCCGATCCCAAACTGGGCATGGCCTTTATCCACTTCATGACCAGCCCCCAGGGTCAGACCATGTTCAAAGAGACCGGCTACAACCCACCCAAGGGTGACGTACTGAAATAACGCGGCTCCACGCCGGCGCATTCCGCGCCCGGCGCAAATAGTTCAGCAGACAGTTCGCCGGCCTGTTGGGGTGAGATATTTCTCCACGGCCGGGCTGATCATGCCACGTTATATTCAAAATACCGCAATGAAAACCACCATGCGCGATACGCAGGAGCTATTCCCATGCAGAAAAATATCCTTCATCTGGTGACAGCAGCCAGCCTGATGGGTGCCTTCAACGCCAGTGCCCAGGCCGAAACCCTGTCTCAATTTTTTGCGAAAAGTCATATTGATGGACAAATCCGTTCCTACTACTTCAGCCGCCTCTATGGCACCCCCAACACCGTCAATGCTTATGCCTACTCCCTGGCCGGACGCATCAATGTCGTCACCGCGCCCTTTCTCTCGGGCTTCCGTATCGGCGTCAGTTTTTACACTGCCAACGCACTTGGCACGCAGCCCAGCAATCCGGCCCGGATCGACAAGACCCTCATGGGTACCAGTCCTTCCGTCAATGCACTGGGTCAGGCCTATCTGGAATATCAGGACAAATGGATCACCGCCAAGGTAGGCAATCAGTTGGTAGATACCCCCTGGCTGAACCGGGTCGGTGGGCGGGTGATTCCCGTCACCTATCAGGGGGTGACCCTGGAGGCCCATCCCTTCAGCGGCCTGCAACTCAGCGCGCTGCGGATGTTCCGCTGGAAAGACCGCACTACCGACCAGTTCTACCGGGACAACCTCTATTACCCCGGCCACTATGAGGGTGACTCCCTCTATGGCGGACCCAATGTGCTGCCCGCCGGTACTCCGCCCACCAACGGAGCGCTCGCCTTTGGCGCCCAATATCACGCATATCACGCCGAAACCGCCGCCTGGTTTTACCAGTTCGACCAATTCGCCAACATGTTCTACTGGAGCGGCCACTACGCCCTGCCGACATCCTTCGTCCTCAAGCCCTTTGTGGATGCGCAGTTCACCCGGGAATGGGGTGCCGGAGAGGCCTTTGCGAGCACCGGCACCACCCTCTTCGGCCAGCCAGGACAAGGTGTGAACAGCACCAACTGGGGTGTAAAAGCCGGTTTTCAGTTCCCCGACGGCAGCCTCTGGTGGGGTTATGATGCTACAGAATTGCATGCCCACGCCTTGGGCGGCGGCGCCATTATTTCCCCCTATACCATCGGCTATACGGCAGACCCGCTGTATGTGAACAGCATGATACAGGGCCTGGTCGGCGTGGGTCCGGGACATGGCTGGCGGGTGCGGGCCGCTTACTGGGTTCTGCCTAAACAAGTCCAACTGACAGCCGGCTATTCCCAGTTCACCACCTATTTTTCCGGCAATAGCAACTGGACCCACTTTAACGTGAGCTACTTCCCCCAGGGCATGTTCCGGGGGCTGTGCTTGCGGGATCAGGTGGAGGTGGGGAATGGTGGTGCGGTCGGGCTATTTCCGGGCTCAGGACAACACTCCTTTGTGTACAACCGAGTGATGATGACGTACCAGTTTTAACGCCGGGTACAGATGGTGCGTGGCGAATGGACTGCATTGAGGTATCATTGCCAGAGGCTGGGCGGATGGCGACCATGGACGCGATGGATATACCGGGAAAAATCACTCCGTCTGACCTGGCGGGACGGCAGAAATCCCGTTGGATGTTGGCATCGACGGGGCTCAATGGCCTGCTCTCCATAGCAAAAATCGGCTGGGGTGTATACTCCGGCAGCACCGTCGTCATCGCCGACGCCGTGCATAGTATTTCCGACGTATTGGGCGCGTTGCTCATCCTTGCGGCCATCCGCTTTTCCCGCCACCGCTCCTTGCGGTTTCCGTACGGTCTCCATAAGGTGGAGGACATGGCTGCCCTGGGCGGTGCCTTGCTGGTCGTCATTGCCGCCTATGAGATCGCCCGCGCGGTATTTTTCTCCGGCGGTGCGCGGCCACCTGACAATCCCCTGGCCACCATGGGGTTCATGGCGGCCATTCTGGTGGCCGAAGGGATTTTCTATGTTTTCGAACGACGCGCCGCCGCCTGCCTCCATTCCCCCGGACTGCAAAGCGATGTGGTCAATTGGCTGGGCGATATCGGCGCGGGGGTAGTGGTCATCGCCGGAATCGGCGGGCATCTCCTGCGGATACCCTTTGCCCAGGAGATTGCCGTCCTCATCATCCTCTTCCTGATTCTGGAGGGCACCTGGGGGGTGCTGAAAAACGCCATCCTCTCGCTGCTCGACGCCTCGGTGGAATCCGAACTGTACGCAAAGGCGAAAAATCTGCTACTGACCACGCCGGAAGTGGAAGGCGTGGAAGGATTGCGTCTGCGGCATGCCGGGAGTGTCCTGTTCGCGGACGCCACCATCGGTATCGCTGCGGCAAACTTCGCACACGCCCATGAAGTAGCCGACCGCGCCCAGCAACGACTGCAAGAGGCGTTTCCTGAACTGGAAAACATAACGCTTCATTATGAGCCACCCTTCAAGCCATTTAAAAGACGGGCGCTCCTTCTGACCGAGGAGGGATCGGCGCTGGCTACGCGTTTTGGGATGGCGCAACGTATTCGTTTCGAGGACGAAAACCGCGAGGGTGTCCTGGTAAATACCCAAACCCTGAATAACCCCGTACCTGGCGCTGAAAAAGGGCGCGGCATACGGCTGGCGGCATGGCTCATTGCCCAGGGGGCGGACGAAATTCACATGCGCGCCGGGCAGTTGGAGCCGGCTCTGGAGGCATTGCTCTCGGCGGCGGGAGTCACATTGGTGATTGACGAGAATCCCCCGCTCCCACCGCACGCCGAATGAAGCCATACAGGAGTCACCGGCACAGGAACCCAACCCTCCAGTGCCACGCAACGGGGCATACCTAGACCCACGCCTTCCGTATCTGCCGGAGCACCAGTAAAAACGCCGGCACCCCCAGAAGTTCCGCAAATACGCCCACCGGAACATCCACGGAGAACAGGTTGCGGGCCAGGGCGTCCGCGAGCAAAAGGTATGCGGCACCGAGAATACTGCTCCCCAGCAACAGACGGCGGTTGCCCGGTCCGAGCATCAGACGTCCCAGATGGGGGATGATCAGCCCGATCCAGCCGATCATCCCCGCCATCATCACGGCCATAGCTGCCAGCAGTGTCGCGAGCACGATGACCAGCAAACGAATCTGGCGCACTGGCAGACCAAGACTATGCGCTTCTTCGTCCCCCAGACTCAGGGCATCGAGACGATGACCCTGTAATATCAACAGGCTGATCCCGATAAAAACCGGCAGGGCAAAGTAGGGAATCTGGCGCAGGGGCACGTTGGAAAGACTGCCCATCAACCAGAAAACGATACTGGGTAGCTGCTGGTACGGATCGGCGGCATATTTCACCAGTGAAAGCAGTGCGGTAAACAAGGCTCCGGCCAGAATACCGCCAATCACCAGCATCAGAGTAGGCTGCCCGGGAAAATGACGGGCGATCAGGTAAGCCATCGCCACGGCGATCAGCCCAAAAATAAAGGCGGCCACCTGTATCGTCCACCAGGGTCCGCCCAGGATGATGCCCAAGGCTCCCCCGAAGGCTGATCCTGCCATGACGCCCAGAATATCCGGAGCCGCCAGCGGGTTGCGGAACACGGCCTGAAAGACGGTGCCACTGGCCGCCAGCGCCGCGCCCACAAGGATCGCCACAGAGAGGCGCGGCAGGCGGATCTCCACCATCAACAAATGGATCTGCACGGCTTTATCCGGCGATAACAGTGGGCTGCCCCGCAGCCATTGCCAGAATTGCAGCCAGGACAGCGGGTAATGTCCCCAGGACATCTCCAGCAAGACCATGCCGGCCAGGAGCACGAGCAGCAATGGCATGGTCAGCCTCTTGGCCGATCCTGGCAGCGCCGTTACCCTCACGGCTGCCACATCGACCGGGCCTGCGCCTTGGTCACGTTTTTTTGCAGGAAAGTCTTGAAGAAATCCTGTATCTCCTGATTCAGATGAATTTTGGACTGCTGCGGATACAACACGTGCGCCAGCCACAAAGCGCCCAAACCCTGCATGAAGGAAGGCGGACGATCCATCCAGTTAAAAGGCTGCCGCGGCACCAGATAAACGCGATGATCTTTTACCGCTTTAAGGCCTTGCCAGGCCGGAAGTCCATACACACGCCGATAAAAAACCGGGTCCTGCACCAGAATCACGTCGGGATTCCAGCCCAGCACCTGTCCCATACTCACCCGCTCCATACCTTTCAATGCCGTCGCCTTGCCGGTAAAGACGTTATCACCGCCCGCAGCACGGATCACTTCGGTATGAGGAGAATTCGCCGTATCGGTCATCAGACCATCCACGCCTTCTGCGTAATACACCGTCTGACGCCGCGCCTCAGGAATAGAGGAGCGCAACTGCCGGAGCCGATTCAGGATATTCTGAAAATCCGTGGCCAGTAGTTCGCCGCGCGCGCCTTGTCCCAATTTATCGCCCAGCAGACGATACGCGGCGGGATAGTCATTCAGACTTTTCAGATTGACGGCCAGCGTGGGCACATCGATGCGCTGTAGCTCGCTACGCAGGCGGGCATTATCCAGGTAAGGCGCCCAGAGCAACGCCAGCTTGGGATGAATGGCGAGAACACGTTCCAGCTCCGGTTTGTCGCCAGGGTCCCAGCCACCCAGTACCGGCAGATTGCGCGTAGCTGGCAGGAGGTATTCGGAATTCGTACTCATGCCCAGGCCCGCCATTTTATTCAGCGGAAAATTCCACCCGGCCAGCAAATCCGGGGCGAGACTGTAAACCAGCAGGGTTACTGGCGGTGCGGTGCCGTAAACACTGTGGGGCGGAAGTCGGGTGGGGGCTGTGGCCGCCCACGAGGGCAACGAAAGCAACAGGCTGACGCCCAATGCCGCAACAGGTAAACGCCATTTTCCTGGCAAGGTATGAAACATTTCGTGTTCTCCTTATCTTTCAGAAACTGTTCGGCAAGGGCTTAGCGCTCAGGGCATGTGCGAAACCTGTAACTTCCAGGATTTTCTGTGCAGAATCCGTCTGCAGGTAGGCGATAAAAGCACGGGCCAGTTCAGGCTCTTCGCTCTTGCTGGTGACAGCCACGGGATAGTGCATGGAAACGCCAACCGGAATATCCACGACATGGGCCTTCCCCCATGCGCTGTTGGCCGTCGATGCAAAAATAAAAGCCGCATCCGCCCTGCCTTCCAGCACCGCTTTCAAGGGCTGGAGACCATCGGGATATTTCTGCAGGCGTGCCGTCAGGTCTTGCCACAACCCGGCCTTTTCCAGCGCCATGCGCGCATAACGTCCGGGCGGAACCGATTCGGGATCACCCATGGCAATGCGCGCATAGCGCTCTTCCATGAGATCTTCGAGTTTGGGTGCCACCGGATAGTCCCTCATCAAACTGACGAGTACGAGCCGATTCCGTGCATAGTTCACCGCCGTATCGGTCTGCACGAATCCCTGCTCCGCGGCCTTGGCCAGCATGGGCTCCGAAGAAGGGGCAAACACATCGGCGGGCGCACCTGCCGCCATTTGTTCCATCAGCGCACCGCAAAAGCCGTAAGTGGGTTTCACAGAGACATCCGGGTGGGCGCTGGTAAAGCCCTGGATGATATCCTGAAAAGGTTCGGCCAAGGTAAGGGAGGCAAAAAGGTGTAAAGCATTTGTCATGGCTAACTCCTTATTGATGAAGAACGCTCAGAATGTTGTACTTATTTCAGCGAATGCATTGATGGGTTGCGCCAACTGATAGGCTGCCCCTGCCGAACTGGTACTGGGTGAAGCGCTTAGTGCGTAATCATTATTGAATAGGTTGTTGACATGCGCTGAGATCTGCAAATTCGGCAGGATGTAGCCTTTCCATAAGGAAAGTTCGCCCGTATCGTAAGCGACGCTGAGGCTGCCGGCGACATAACCATCCAGTTTTGAATTACCGGTTGCGCCCGTGGCGTAATATCGAGAGCCGATTTGCTGTACCGCCAGCATGCCCTGCCAATGGGCTGTTTTTACGTTTAGCCCAACAGCCTCGGTATGGTGAGGGGCTTGCAAGGCAGGCTGATTTTTAGAAGTCATACGCGCATCCAGAATGCCAAAATTGGCAAATGCAGAAAGCCAGGGAGTGATCTGGTATGTGTTGCTGAATTCCAGCCCCTGATAGATAGCAGCACCCGCATTGCTTTGGGTACTGAACACCTGATTCCCGATAACTACAGGGGTTGACAGGATGTAATTCTCAAAATTGGTGCGAAATGCCGTGAAACGCCCGCCCCATGCTCCTTGATGCCAGTAAGTCCCCGCCTCATAGCTGTTTGCAATTTCCGGTTGGAGGCCGCTGTTGAAATAACTGGCGGTAAGCTGGCTGGAACTTGGTGCTTCGGCGGAGCGGGTGTAATTGAAATAGAGATGCCAATTGGGTTGGAGCGCGTAATTCACACCAAAGGATGGTAGCCATTGGTTGAAGTTTGCCGCCCGTTCCATTTTGCTGACATAATCGCGCCAGGTCCGGTGTAAATTCAACAATTTCACTCCCGTGGTCAGTCGTAAGGTGGTAATCGGTGACCATTCCCCCTGCACATAGGGCTGAACGCTTTCCGTCACGACGGGCTGACTGACGGGCGCCGACACCAAGGCACCGGTAAATCGGTTATATAGGTTCGACTGATACTGAAATGCGGTTTCGTTATCGGAGTCTGCCCAGACCCCTGCTTCCAGGCTGCCGGAACCAAGAGGGTAGCGTGCCTTGAAGATGTTTCCGAATTCATGCACCGGAAATAGTTTGGTGGCCAGATAGAATCCGCCGGGAGCCGCGCGATTGTTTTGCGTGAACGTGCCACCACCCTTGCCGGAGAAATAATAATACTGATCAGATAGTTCCAGTCTCCCTATGTGAAATGCATACTTCACATAGGATTGCCAGTTCAGGAATGTTTTGAAATTGTCTCCATAATAATCAGGCGAACCAGGATCGGCTGAATTACCGCTGTAGCGACGTCCATATTCTGCAGTTTCCTGTTTGGTGGCACCATTATAAAAATTCCATGTCTGGTTATTCTGGAAGAAAAATAAGGTAAGTCGCCCCGGACCGATCTGACTGATTGATTTGAATATAAATGTATATTTGTGGCTTTGTGTATTGTAAAAATAGCCGTTGCTTCGGGTGTTGGTGGCACCCAAAAGAATCTTGGTGGGAATGATGCCACCTAATATTTCTCCGCTATTGATGACGCCACCGTAAGACTGCGTGCCAAATGATCCGTACCCATAAAACGGCGTTGCCGAGAAATGGCTGGATGGAGTCACCGAATGTATGGCGACCGTGCCTGCGAAATTGGCGTTACCAACAGTGGCAGCGGAACCTGGGCCTGGTTTGACATTAATGGCGGAAATATATTGGGGTGACAGGTTCTCATTAGAATAAAAGCCGTAGCCGATGGGCGAGTTAATCGGGATCCCATCCATGGTGAAGTTGATCAGGGATTGATCCATACCCCGCATGTAAATGTTGGATCCGTCGATACCGTTATTGCCCGTGGGAACGATATTCATGTTCGGAAGGTTTGCCAGACTCTGGGCGAAATCTCCGGTGGGATTCATGGCAGAGATGGCTTGGCCAGTAATCGTTTCTTCTGTTTGCGTCGAATCCAACGGAGATGAATAAGGTGCAGTCGCAGAGTTTCCTGATGTGCTCCCCATATGGGAGGCTGTGCTTTGTACCATGGGGAGTACAGGCGTATCGGCAATAGCCACTTGTTGCGCGGCGACCGTTGTGAGTGCCAAGCCTATTGCAACCTTGAGTGGGTGGCAGGATATGAGGGGTTGTTTGAAATGCAACATCATGCTTTTCTCCGAATAGACCAAGTCATACGACCAAAGGAAGGATTTTATTGGCACAGGGAACAATGACCCGCCGACCGTCACCGACGTCCACAAATTCAATATCCACACCGTATAGTGCTCGCATGTGTTCCGGACAAAGCACGATTTCCGCAGGACCATCGGCCAACACCCGGCCATCCTTGAGGAGAATAACCCGAGTAGCGGCAGCCAGAGCGTGTTCCGGATAATGGCTGCTCTGCAAAATGGCAAAGCCACTGCGAGCCAGGTCCTGGATTTGCGCCATGAGGCGGTGTTGATTGCCGTAGTCGAGGCCAGTCACGGGTTCATCAAGAATCAGGATGGGTGCTTCCTGCGCGAGCGCCCGGGCGATCAACACCAGTTGTCGCTGGCCGCCGCTCAACTCGGTATAGGCTCGGAGGGCGAGATCAGCGATACCCAGGCGTTCCAGAGCATTTGCCACTTGTGTCAGGTCATTGGCCCGCGCTCCCCCAAGCCAGGATTGGTGCGGCATGCGGCCCATCAGCACCACATCCTGCACCAGGAAAGGGAACACGGCGCCATGATCCTGGGGAACATAGGCCAGACGACGAGCGCGCTCTCTGGCCGAAAGGGCAGAAAGAGGTTTATCGCCGACCCGGATTTCCCCTCGCAAAGGCTGGACAATCCCCAGCAACAGACGAATCAGGGTACTTTTACCACTACCGTTGGCGCCCAACAGGGCGACAGATTCTCCGGCATGAAGTTCGAGAGAGACATCCTCCAGAACCGTCCGCCGATCATAAGCGTAAGCCAGATGTGAAGCAGAAAGCCTCATGCTGTCCATCCCTTACGCAAGCGGTGCAAAACCAGCATGAAGGCGATGATGCCCACGAGATCGGTTACCACCCCCAAGGGGATTTCTACTGAAAAAGCGGTGCGGGAGATATCGTCGGCAATGACCAAAAACAACCCGCCAGTCAAGGCACTGGCGGGGATCAGGACCCGGTTATCCGGTCCGACCATGAAACGGGCGATATGAGGAACGATCAGCCCCACCCAGGCGATCATGCCCACCAGAGAAACAGTCAGAGCGCTGGCGATGGTGGCCATTACGATGATCAACATCCGGGCCCAATGTACCGAAACCCCCAAGGCGCGTGCTTCTTCGTCGCCCATGCTCAGCACATTCATGGTTTTTCCGAAAGCGGTCAGGGCGAGTACGGCCAGAAGAATAGGAATCGCCATGATACGCAACTCGCTCAACCGGACCCCACCGAGATTTCCCATCAGCCAATAAACGATGGTCGGAAGTTGGGTATAGGGGTTGGCCAGATACTGCACCATAGTCAACAGCGCTGTGAACAAAGCGCCGCTGATGATGCCCCCAAGTACCAGCATCAGCACTGGGTTCACCGGATAGAGCCGGGAGATGAAGATCGCAATGAATACGGCGAGCATGCCAAACCCAAATGAAATGACTTGAGCCAAGCCCCAGGGTAAACCCAGCACGATTCCCAGTGCCGCACCAAAAGCCGCGCCTGACAACACGCCCAGAATGGAAGGGGAAACCAGAGGATTCATAAACAGCGCCTGAAAAGCGCTGCCGGACACGGACAAAGCCGCGCCGACCATTACTGCGGCCAGGATTTCGGGAAGACGCACATGGATAAGTAGTGCGTGTAACAGTGGATTGGCACCTGAAACGGCAGCCCAGAGTGATGATATGGGTAACGGGTAGCGGCCTATCAGCAAAGAACCGCCCGAAATGATGAGCAGTGCAACAAAGAGGATGGGGAGTCGCCAGATGCGGATCATGGCTGCATGATCTCCCGAAGCCGGGCATCGCTGATTTTCACCCCGAGAAACTGCTGATAAAAATTCTGGATATCTTTGTCGCTGAAGGCAAATTGTTGGGGATAAAGCTTATGGGCAAGCCATTGCGCACCCAGTATCTGCATAAAGGAATACAGGCGGTTGAACCAACTGAAGGGTTGCTGGGGGATATAGTAAACGCGATGGTGCCGCACCGCCTGCAAAGGCGCCCATGCGGGATTGGTATACACCTGGGCCAAAAATATGGGATTATCACTGAGAATCACCTCAGGGTTCCAGCGTAATACCTGTCCCATGCTTACTTGCTGATAGCCTTGAAAGTGATTGATAGTGCAGTGGAAAACATTTTCCCCGTCCGCCCATTGTATGGTGGCGGTCGGCATGGCCTCATCGCAGCCACTGCGCAATCCATTCGGACTGCCTGCGTAATACACGGAAACCCGGTTCGGTTCCGGAATCTGCGTGTGGAGATTCTGAAGCGCGTCTTTCTTTTCAGAAAGATAGCGGATCAGGTTTTCGGCACGCGTCTGCTTGTGAAACGCTTCGCCAAGCAGCCGATACGCCTGGATATAATCAGCCAGATCATGGAGTTTTACGTTTAATACGGGAAGTCCCAGAGCACGCAATTTGCTCACCACGCTCGCCTGGGGGCCCATATAGGGATACCAGAATACGATGAGATCAGGATGCGCCTGTAAAATCGTGCCGATATCGGCATTGTAACCCTGCCCGAACCAACCTCCCAGGACGGGCAGATGACGCGCCGCCGGATCCAGATATTTGCGTTGCGATGGCGACAAGGGCAGATTCCATCCCGCGAGAAGATGGGGATCCAGGGTGTAAATGAGGGCATTGACCGGGGGTGCGCTGCCAAAAACCTTGTCTAATGGTTGGGGAATGTTCACGGGCTGCCCGGACATGTCCATCACGACTTGTGCGGTCGCGGTCTGGAACGAAGCAATACCCATGATTCCTGTTAATATCACCGTGAACAGAAAACGCAGGCGCATAGATAAAATATTCATGGTGCGCGCCATGCGAGTCCACGTGCTTTAGTCATTGCCTGATTATAAGCTTTTGCCGGCGCCATGATTTCGCTGAACTCTCCGACTTCCGGGTGATGTCCGGATGTCCCAAGATAGCGCCTCAATGTCTCTATTTCCTGATTTACATCAATGGGCAAACGCTCTCTGGCCGCCATATTTTAATCCTTTTAATTGCTATCATTCAAACGAAAACGAATCGGCACTTCCACCTGCATGGCCACCGGTTTTCCGTCGCGGGTGCCGGGGGTGAAGCGCCAGTGCCGCACGGCCTTTTCGGCCGCCCGATCCAGGCTGGTGTAGCCGGAACTGCGGACCAGCGTTATTTTTTCCGGCAGACCGGACACATTGACCAGCACCCGCAGCAGTACGGTGCCCTCCTCCCCATCCCAGCGCGCCGACTGGGGATACTCCGGTGCGGGATTGTGGGCATAGGCAGGGATGCTGGGACGGGTTTCCGCCGCTGGAGCGGGAGTGGATGGAGGTAAGGCGGGCATGGCAGGCGTGGCTGCGGCTGATGTCACCGGTGCGGGCGTCCGGGAGATTGTGGATGGGGCTGCGGGCGCCGCCAGCGCGCCCGGCGCCGAGAGCGGGGTGCGGACCGGCACCTTGGCCTCTCGCAGCGGTCTGGGCGACAGCTTGGGGGGGGTGGGAACGGGTTTTTGTGGTATCGACGCGGTGGGTCGGGGTGCTGGCGGATGGGGGGCGGGCTGTGGGGTGGCGCTGGTCTGCGGCCAGGAAACCAGTTGGACCACCATGGGTGGGGTGATCACCGGCGTGGGCGGAGGAGATGCCCGCATCCAGACGGCCAAAACCGCCAGAATACCCGCTTCCAGCATCAGGGCCAGCAGAAAAACCACGGCCCTGGGTGGCTGCGGGCTGGCGGGGAGCGCCAGAGTGCTCACGGCTGCCCCGCACGGGTAGCGATGCCCATCTGGCTGATGCCGGCGTGGCGGCAGGCATCCATCACCGCCACGAGCTGCTGCAAGGTCACGGTTTTGGCACCCGCCAAAATGACTTGGGTATGGGCCAGATCGTTCCGGGCCAATTGCTGCTCCAGTTGGCTCAGACTGACGGTCTTATCGCGAAAATGCAGACTGCCATCGCTGCGCAGTTCCACCACCAAAGGGGTTCTGGGCAAGACCTGGGCGCTACTGCTGGTCGGCAACCGGGTGCTGATCCCAGACGCGGGGATCATGCGCAAGGTGATCATGATGAAGAACACCAGCAGAAAAAGCATGATGTCGATCATGGGAATGATCTCGATGCGCCCCTTGCGGGCCTCGAAATAACGCATCTCAGATCTCCCCTCGCCGCGCCAGCAGACTGACAGAGGCGTCTCCCCGGATACTCGGTGGCTGTCGGTAGAGGCGATTCAGGGTGCTCACCTTGATCCTTTCCATCTGATGCAGCACCAGACGGACCCGTTGCTGAAGTCCGTTAAAAAGCACCAGGCCCACAATGGCAATGGCCAAACCCGTTGCGGTAGCCACCAGGGCTTCCGCCACATGACCGGTAATGGCCGTTGGCGCGGTATCTGGATTACCCAATATCTGAAAGGCATTGAACATACCGATGATGGTGCCCAGCAGCCCGAGCAGAGGCGCCAGGGTGACGGCCGTATCCAGGATCCATAAGCCCCGGTCCAGCAAGGTCGCCTGGGTCAGCATGGCCTCCTCGGCGTAGGCCTCGCCGCTTGCCAGATCATGGGATGCCAACACTGCTGCAAATACGGCCTGTTGCGGGCAAGACGGCGTTTTGGCCAGCTCGGTTTCCAGCGATTCCCGGCCTTTTCTGTCTTGCAGATCGCGTAACAGATCGTCCCCCTTGCGCCGGATCATGGCCAACGCCCAGCCCCGCTCCAGGGCCACGAAAAGCACCACCAGCAACAGGAGCGGCATCAGATAAAGGATACCCCCGGACACGGCGGCAAGGTGTAATAAAATCTCCATGACATGCTTCCTTTAGAATCGTAATGCCAAGGAACCCACAACAGTCAGCGGCGCACCGGGATAGAAAGTCGCCGCACTGGCTCCGGTTTGCACATAGTTTTGGCTGATGAGGCCAATATAATGACGATTGAATAGATTCAGGAACTGCAGCCTTGCGGTTAGTTCGCTCCAATAACCAATTTGATTGGGTTTTACCCCCGGAAGTCCCGTACCCATGGTGTAACCGTTTTCCTGATTGTAAAAAGGCTTTATGAGCAATGTGCCATGGGAACTCGTGCGCCAGCGAATTTCACCCATCAAGGCATAGTCCTGAAATTTTTGCTGGTTGTATCCGGAATAATTGAGGCTTTGCGGGTTCGAGTCGTACCCCAGGTTATAATTGGCGCCGAGATTGGATGCCTGAGCGTAGGTGAGTGGAAGGTAGCTGGCGCCCTTCATGTCGTCGTAGACGGCAAAGAGTTTTGCCGTGAGCCGACGGGTGATCTGCTGGGTGACGCCCAAGGTACCGTTGTACCGATAATCCGGGGCGGCTCCATTCCCGCGCCAGGCGTCGGCATGGGCATAGGAGGATGAAATGAAAAACTTGGTGCCGGTGGGCAGCAACCCAGAGTCCAAACGCATGAAGGTCTTGTGAAAGCCAAAGGAACCGGCGCTTTGGGAGACCTCGCCGCCGAAATGATCCGCCGCCCAGCGAATGTTCCGGTTGAGATATCCTTCCTGCGTGAATACGGAAATATGCTCTGGCGCGAAAGGGGGTGTCAGGAGGGTGACGCTCCGCAAGTTTTCGCTATCGAATAAAAATTGTTGGCCCGCTCCCGGATCGATGGCGGAGATGGGAATGCCATCCACGGTGCCGATGGCCCCTTTGATGCTCGTTTCACCACGGATGCTGATGCCCACAGGGCCGCCACTGGACAAGCCGTATGGGTCCGTTGTCTGCACCATGACCGAGGGTAGTCCACTGACGATGCTATAGACATTGGTCCCACCGGGGCTTTGAAAGAGGTCGAAGCTGGAGTTGGGGATGGTGGCACCCGTGCCTGCGCCCAGGGACGGCAGCACGAGGGGTGTCTGACCGGTCCCCGTTACGGTAATGGCTTGGAGCTTTGGGGCGTTTGCGCCGTCTTCCGCCCATACGAGGCTCGACTTCATCGTTGCGGCCATTATTAGCGTGTACACCGTGTAATGCACGACGGCTTTGATTTTCATGACGGCTCCTGATCCAACCTATCTTGGATATGTACGAAATGGACGCGTTTTGGTGGAGCCACGCGGTTGCGATAGTTGATCCATAACGCGCCTCTAAAAACGTAGCCCTATCGTCCCGGCGACGGTGATGGGCGCGCCGGGATAGAAACTGGCACCGCCAGATGCCGCGGTGCTGAAATAGCTGCTGTCGATGAGGCCGATATAGTGGCGGTTAAAGAGGTTCAGGATACTCAGATTCACAGTCAGCTCGCCCACATGGGTAATCCGCCGGTGATAACCCATGTTCAGGTTGGCCAGCAGATAGCCCGGCAAGGGTTGGGTATGCAGGGTATCCGCATAGCGGCTCCCCATATACTGCAATGTGGGCGCAATACTGAACCGGCCATATTCGTATAATGCACCCAGACTACCAATGAAGCGTGGCGTGTCAGGAAACTGCAAGCCAGTGACGGGCAAGAAAGCGCCACTGCCGGTACGCAGATCCTGAGTGAAATAGGCGCGGTCATAGGCCAAGTTACTGAACACGGACAGCCGATGCCAGAGCTTGGCTCCGGCCGCCAGTTCAAAGCCCCAGGCGCGACCCACGCCCGCGTTCTGATCATAGCTGATACCCACCAAAGGGTCGTAGGCATTCACGTATTTATTGCGATAGGTGGCGTAAAAAAAGGTGGGATTCACATACCACGCCGCTTCGTGCCATTTGAGCCCCAGACTGAAGCTGTTGGAGGTTTCCGGCGCCAGTTGATCCCAGGCACGCTGCGCGGTCACCCCAGCCTTTTGAAAAGCAGCAATGTTCATTTGTACGGAGGGCCAATTGTTGAAGGCGGGAGCACCATTATTGCGACCATAGGCAAAGACCGCATCCAGGTCTGGGTTGACTGCATAAACCGCCGAAAAATAAGGTAGCCATTGGTAGAAGGTTCTACCCTCCACACTGCGGGCTGGATTGATGGAGGTGGCCAGATTCAAGGCATTGGCATAGGATGCGTCAGGAATCCCCGCGGTATTGTAGACGCTGAAGGACGGCGTTTGCTCCATCAGATAACGAGCGCCTGCCGTAAACGTTACGGGACCGACCCTCCGCCGCCATTGGAAATAGGGACTGTTGAAGACGTGGTCCGCCGTAGCGCGTGCCAAGAGGCCATAACCGCCAAAAACGGGCTGGCCGTTGACCAGACGATAAATCTTGAAATCCGTGGGGGGTCCGGGAGGAGTTAGATTTTCAAACCAGTAACCAACTGAAAAGTGATTACCATTCCATTGGGTGTCGTATTGGGCCACCACGCCATAGAGAGAATGGTCGATGACCCAATCTCGCAAACCTGGTTTACCCCCGAGGTTATCCAACCCCTGCAGGTAATAGCCGTTTTCCTGGCTGTAGAAGGGCTTGATAACGAGCGTGTTCTGATCATCGGGATGCCAGTTGAGTTCCCCGAATACCGCGTAATCCTGGAATTTCTGCCGGTTATATCCGTAATAATTCACGTCGTTGGCGGCATTCCCGGTGAGTGCGCTGTTATAGCCGAGGTTGTAGTACTGCCCCAGATTGCTGGCCTGGGTATACGTCAGAGGCAGATAATTATTCTCCTTCATGGAACCGTAGGCTGCATAAACCTTGGCGCTCAGGGTACGGCCTAAATCCTGGCTGATGCCGATCTCACCGTTATAGCGATAGTCCGGTGATGCGCCCGGGCCGCGCCACTGATCCGCATGGGTATAGGATCCGGAGATGAAGACGCGGGTGCCGGTAGGCAAGGTACCCGAGTCCAGCCGGATGAAGCTGCGATGAAAATTATAGGATCCAAAGCTCTGATCCACTTCGCCGCCAAACTTGGCCCTGGGCCAGAGCACATTGCTGTTGAGATAGCCCTGGGTGGTGAATACGGCCAGTTTGTCCGACGGGAAGGGCGCTGACAACAGCGTGACACTGCGGATGTTTTCCATGTCGAACAGAAACTGTTCGCCGGGGCCGGGGTTGACGGCGGACAGGGGTAACCCCTCTACCGTGCCGATCCCTCCGTGGGGATTGCGCTCCCCCCGGATGCGTATACCCTTGTTGCCGCCTGGCACGTTGGCCAGACCGTAGGGATCCGGGTTCTGGGCCATGACCGACGGCAGAAGGGAGACGGCGGCGTACGGATTGGTCTGCCCTGCTCCACCGAGAATGTCCAATGCATGGCCGCTGATGGTGGCCCCCTGCTCAGCGCCGCTCGCAGGGTTTTCCAGGGTGTTTTTCTGATGTCCCTCCACGGTCACGGTGCCGAGTTTTGGCAGGGCGCTATCGGCGTCGGCGGACGGGACGCAGGCCAAAACGCTGGCTACGGACATATATAATGCAGTGCGCGCAAAATGCTGCATGACTCTCTCCTCAGGCCAACTGTTCGGCGATACGGCTGAAGGGCACCCGCACCGGTTCCGCGAAGGTGGTGCGGCGGTTGATCATGCGGATGGACAGAGATTCCACCCAGCGCCAGTATTCCTCCGCCACCTCCAGCGGGAATGCGACATTGCGCAGGGCCTGTATGTAGAGATCCAGCCAGAGTTCACGGTCCTTCTCTCGGATGGTGAAAGGAAAGTGCCGTTCGCGCAGATGGGGATGACCTTTGCGTTCCGTATATAACTTCGGCCCACCGCAGACCTCTGCGTGAAAATCCGCCGTCAATTCCACGGCCTTCCAGAAGTGCTTTTCATTGCTGCCAAAGATGGGCTGGAGCGGACTGTGCCAGATGAGCCGGTGATGCTCCACGACCAGTTCCCGGACTTTTTCCACCCCGGCTACCCGCGCTACCCGGCTGGTGGGAAAAATCACTTCGGGAAACCGCATATCGGTAACGGCGGGGCGCACTATGGATTCCTCCTCCCCAAAATGACGGATATCCAGCGTCTCCGAGCCGGGGCAGTGCGGACCCTGTTCCGAGAGGACAGCATCATTGTGAACGGACAACTTCAGGACGGCTGATCTTTCCTGTTCCATGTTCATTTTCCCCCCTCCATATATAGCCGGATATGACGCATGGCGCGCATCCCCAGCGAAACCGAACCGAGACAGCAGAAGCGTGCCCCGAATGTGATATAGTTGTCCGAATATAGCTCCGTCCGATAGGGACGGCAACAACGACACATCAAGCAATAACGGTGCCAAAGAATAACTATAATATCATCATGTGGTTATATCTTTTCGTCCTGTAAGAGACTGAACATCTTGTACGCTTTGTTACCGCTTGCGTGTCCGGGCCTCATCAAACCGGCGGTGCCGGACAAATTCTGTCGCGAATCCGGCCGGGATCAACATGAGATTGCCGTGATAAAGCATGCATTTTGTCGCAAAGCCTACATCCGCTGCTTGCGTTGTTTTTCCGATGCAATTTAGCCAAAAGGCTGTTTATCTTGAAATTAACAAGACAGCCGTATCTGGAATGAAGATTGCTAGGATCAGGGCAACAGCATCTTCAGATCACCGACAGGTCGGTAACAGGAGTACACCATGCACATTGTCGTCTGTATCAAACAGGTTCCCGACAGCGCCCAGATCCGGGTGCATCCGGTCACCAACACCATCATGCGGCAGGGTGTACCCGCCATCATCAACCCCTTCGACGTTTTTGCCATCGAAGAGGCCTTGCGCCTCAAGGACCGCTTCGGTGGACGAGTCACCGTGCTGACCATGGGGCCGCCCCAAGCGGAAGACGCACTGCGCAAGGCCATCGCCTATGGTGCCGACGACGTGATACTCCTGACCGACCGCGCCTTCGCCGGTGCCGACACCCTGGCAACCTCCTTTGCCCTGGCACAGACCATCCGCAAAATTGGTGAGGAACATCCCGTAGATCTGGTGTTTACAGGCAAGCAGACCATTGACGGCGATACCGCACAGGTCGGACCTGGCGTTGCCAGGCGCCTGGGCCTGCAACTCCTCACCTATGTTTCCGCGATCGATACGCTGGACCTTGCGGAACGCAGCATTACCGTACGGCGCCGTTCCGAAGGTGGTGTACAGGTGATCCGGACCCGCCTGCCCGCCCTGATCACCATGCTGGAGGGTAGCAACCAGATCCGCTTCGCCGGCATGGATGATATGTTTCGCTCGGCCCGCTTTGAGGTGCCGAAATGGAATAAAGAGCGCGCCGGCATTGAGGATGTCAGCAAAATCGGCCTCAAGGGCTCGCCCACGGTGGTCAGCAAGATATTCACCCCCAAGCCCCGGGCGGTGAAGGCACAGATGATCGGCGCCGATCTGGACGCCGACGGCACCGCCAACGCCATCCTGGATATTCTCAGCAGCCAGCACCCGCGCCTGGCGCAGGAACTCGGCCTGATCACCCCATAAACGCACAAGGAGCATTCGCATGAGCGAGAACACTGCCGCACCCGCAAAGCCCAAAGGCAAGAAGCGCCTGGAACTGGACCCCCGCCTGGCCGCCTACAAGGGGATCTGGGTGTTTGTCGAAATGGAACGGGGTCAGGTACACCAGGTGTCCTGGGAGCTACTGGGCGAAGGGCGCAAGCTGGCCGATATTCTGAATGTCGATCTGGGCGCCGTCATTCTCGGCGGCAGCAACGATGAACTTGCCGCCGCTGCCCGCAGCGCCTTCACCTATGGTGCCGATGTGGCCTATATCGTGGCTGATCCCGTTCTCACGGACTATCGCAACGAACCCTACACCAAGGCCATGACTGACCTGGTCAACAAGTACCAGCCGGAGATTCTGCTGCTGGGCGCCACCACCCTGGGCCGCGATCTTGCCGGTAGTGTGGCGACCACTCTGCTCACGGGTTTGACCGCAGACTGTACAGAACTCGCCATTGACCCGGACAATCGCGGACTACTCGCCACTCGTCCGACCTTTGGCGGCAGCCTGCTCTGCACCATCCAGACCCTGAACTACCGCCCACAAATGGCCACCATCCGCCCCCGGGTCATGGCCATGCCCGATGCCATACCAGAACGCAGTGGTCGGTTCATTTCTGAAAACCTGCAGATGCAGGAAGACGACATCATCGCCAAAGTCCTGGAGTTCATCCCCGACGAGGCCCAGGAGCAGGCGCAGCTCGCCTATGCCGACATTATCGTGGCGGGCGGCCGGGGCATGGGCAAAGCCGAAAACTTTCGCCTGATCTGGGACCTGGCCGCTGTGCTCGGCGCCGAAGTGGGCGGATCACGTCCGGTGACCCATGCCGGCTGGCTGCCCGCTGATCGCCAGGTCGGGCAATCGGGCAAGACCGTGCGTCCCAAGCTTTATATTGCCGCGGGCATCTCCGGGGCGATTCAGCACCGCGTTGGCATGGAAGCCTCCGACGTCATCATCGCCATCAACAACGATCCCCATGCGCCCATCTTCGATTTTGCCACTTATGGCATTGTCGGCGACGCCGTGCAGATCCTTCCCGTTCTCACCGACGCCTTTCGCAGCCGTCTGGCTGTGAACCGCCGGGCCAGTTAATTACAGGAGTCATGACATGGCCGAAAAATTTGATGCCATTGTGGTAGGTGCCGGCCCCGCCGGTAATGCAGCCGCGTATACCATGGCCAAGGCGGGTCTGAGCGTATTGCAACTGGAACGCGGTGAAACTCCCGGCACCAAAAACGTCCAGGGGGCCATTCTCTACGCCGACGCGCTGGAACGCATCATTCCCGATTTCCGCGACGATGCCCCGTTGGAACGCCATATCATCGAACAGCGCATGTGGGTGCTGGATGAAAAATCCTTCATCGGCACCAACTATCGCTCGGATGCCTTCAACAGCGACCAGCCCAATCGTTATACCATCCTCCGGGCGCCTTTCGACAAGTGGTTCTCCGGAAAGGTCAAGGAGGCTGGGGCATTGGTCATCTGCGAGACGACGGTCACCGAGCTCATCCAGGAAGGCAAAAAGGTCATCGGCGTCCGTACCGACCGTGAGGGAGGCGACATTTATGCCGATGTGGTGATCCTGGCGGATGGCGTCAATTCGCTGTTGGCCAAAAAAGCCGGGTTCCATGGCGAACTCGAAGCCAAAAACGTCGCGCTTGCGGTCAAGGAAATTCACTTTCTGCCCGAGGAGATCGTCCAGAGCCGTTTCAACATCAAGGGCAACGAAGGGGTGGTCATTGAGATCGCCGGTGCCGTCACCCACGGCATGGTCGGCACCGCCTTCCTCTATACCAACAAGGAATCCATCACGCTGGGTATCGGTTGCCTCTTGTCCGACTTCAAAAATGCAGGCATCGCGCCCTATACCCTCCTCGAAAAACTCAAGGCGCATCCGGCCATTGCCCCGTTGATCGAGGGGGGAGAAATGAAGGAATATGCCGCCCACCTGATTCCCGAAGGGGGCTACAAGGCCGTTCCGACCCTCTACGGCGAGGGCTGGATGATTGCGGGGGACAGCGCCGGACTGGTAAATGCGGTCCACCGTGAAGGCTCCAACCTGGCGATGACCAGTGGCCGACTGGCCGCAGAAACGGTTATCGCGCTGAAAGAGATGAAGCTCCCCTGTACGGCCCCCCATCTTGCCCGTTACAAAACCGCGCTGGACGACAGTTTCGTCATGAAAGATTTGCGCAAGTACAAGGAGTTGCCTGATATCCTACACGGCAATCCGCATTTCTTTTCGGTATATCCGCAACTCCTCAACCGCGCCGCGCATACCATGCTGATGGTCGATGGTCAGGATAAGCACAGCAAGGAAAAGACCATTCGGGGCAGCTTTGTACAGCAACGCTCGTTATGGGGTTTGGTGGGAGACGCTTACCGCATGTGGAGGGCAACACGATGATCAAGATCGAAGAGAAGCTGTTTCAAAACCGCTACCGGGTCGATGAAGGCCGGCCGCATATCCAGATCAGCGATCCCCAGGTCTGTGCCGATGATTGTAAAACACAGTCCTGTACCTTCGTCTGTCCGGCAGGTTGTTATGTGGCGGATGAGAAGCATGAGGTCACGTTGACCACGGACGGATGCCTGGAGTGCGGCACCTGCCGGGTCATCTGTTCCGAACACCACAACGTGGACTGGTCCTATCCACGGGGTGGTCACGGCATCCTCTTCAAGTTTGGTTAGGTTTGGAGGCTTGGTCCAATGAGCCCTGACGGTGCCCTCCGAGAGATCACCCTGCCCTTTGGCGACCCTGCCGGACAGGCGGCCTCGCTGCTGGAGGCGGCACTGAGCAGAACCACGCATCCGGTTGAGGTGGAAAAACTGCTGAGGCACCATCTCCTGAATGATCCGGATTATCTACCCGCCTATTTTGCCCTATACAAGTTATTGTTTCGTCAGTCCCGATTGGCAGAGGCCGAAGAGATAGCCCGCAACGCCATGGACAGAGGCGCGCGACTGGGTGGTTTTCCCCCCGACTGGCAGCACCTCGCCCCAGGCACGGCAGACTGGTCCGTGATTCACAGCCCTGCCCATTTTTATCTCTTCACCCTGAAGGCCCTGAGTTTCATCCTGTTACGCCGCAAGCAACTGGACAAATGTCGGGAGATCCTGGAAAAGATCGGCGAACTGGACCCTCACGATCTGGTAGGCGCTTCCGTCGTCCGCGCCTATGCCGATGGTCTGACGGCATATTGAGTATGGCGATACACCCATGCTGAGCAACTCGCCCTTCAACGCGATGGAAGAGGCGGGGACTGCCGTACTCACACTGACTGAAGGGTTGGAGAAGGAAGAGTTTCTCGCGTCGCGCCTCACCCGCGCAGAAACGCGACGCCAGCTTCGCCTCATGAGCAGGTCCGCCCTGCTCCTGTCGCCAGAGATCCACGCCCTGTTGGCGGAAATAGACTGGGAAGGTTGGCGCATCCTTGACCAGCGCCTCGCAATCAGTGATAAAGCAGAGGACACCCTGCTCTGGCTCGCGGTGCGCGCGCTGGCACCAGATACCTTGATGTGGCTGCGGGTGTACCGCAAAAACCAGCCGGAATGGTTTAAAGAGGACAACTGATGGCCATGCGCTTCTACATGACCCCCGGATCGTGCTCCACCGGCATCCATATTCTGCTGGAAGAACTGGATCTCCCCTTCGAGGCCTGGATCGTCAATCTGCCAGCCGGCGAGCACCACAAGCCCGGGTACCACGCCATCAATCCGAAGTCCACCATCCCCACCCTGGTGCGTCAGGACGGCACGGCGCTGACTGAATTCCAGGCCATCGCCTGGTGGCTGGCACGCACCCACCCCAAGGCGAAACTGCTGCCAGAGTATCCCGACGGCGAGGCGCGCGTGCTGGAAGTCATGGACTATGCTGTCGGCACCCTGCACGGCCAGGGCTTCGCCCGCATTTTCATTACGGACACCTTCACCCCCAGCGCCGCCGATCACGCAGCCGTGCAGGCGCGCGGAAGGGAAATCGTCAATCAGGGATTCGCCATCCTGAATGATGCCCTTGCCGGATTGGATTATGTCACCGGCGGCTTCTCCATCGCCGATGCGGCGCTGTTTTACGTGGAGTTCTGGGCAGACCGGCTGGGCATCCCACTACCTGAACATTGCGACGCCCACTACCAACGCCTGCGGACCAGGCCTGCCGTGCAGCGTGTACTGCGGGAGGAAGGCTATCGATGACAACGGAAAGCGCAAACTGCTTTGTTCTGGCGGAAATGCGCACCCATCATTTCACCTTTCAGGGCACCGGCGAGGATCGGGAGGCGGCCCGCCGCGCCCTGCTCCACGTTTGGCAGACGCACCGAAACCGTCTGGTACAACGTTACCCCGAGTGCCGCGACCGAATCCTTGATGAAAAGCACATTGAATCCCGCTTCAGGATCAGTTATCAAGAAATGGGAGCAGATGCCTGTTATCCCGCCATTTCACCGGACACAGGAGCCCGTCCATGAACTACGCCTTCCCGCCCGCCCCTGTCGTGACTCTGGACGCCATGTCCAGCAACCCTTTCCCGGTGCGACGCATTTTTTGCGTCGGGCAGAACTATGCTGATCACGCCCGGGAAATGGGCAGCGCGCCCGATACCGAACCCTTCTTTTTCATGAAACCCGCCAGCGCCATCCTGCGGAATAATTCAGTGCTGCCCTATCCGCCGGGCACTACCGACCTGCAGCCCGAGGTGGAACTGGTGGTGGCGCTACACAAGGGCGGCAAACATATTCCCACGGGTAAGGTCGATGATGACTACGTGTTCGGCTACGCCGTGGGGCTGGACATGACCCGCCGCGACCTGCAACGCGCGGCCCGCGAAAAGGGCCAGCCCTGGGAGATGGCCAAAGCATTCGACCATTCGGCACCCTGCACGGCCATCACGCCCGAGTTTTATTCGGGAACCATCGCCCGCGGCAAGGTCGAACTCAAGGTGAATGGTCAAATCCGCCAGAGCGCCGATGTCGGCGACATGCTCTGGAAGATTCCGCAGATCGTCCATTTCCTGTCCAATCAAGTCGAACTCTTTCCCGGCGATCTCCTCTTCACCGGCACCCCCGCCGGCGTGGGCCCGGTGGTGAAAGGCGACGTGATCGAGGCCACTGTGGCCGGGCTGGAACCGCTGATCATCACCATCGGCTAACCCCACCATCACCCCCTCGAAACAGGAATACCCAATGCCCGCATCCGGTCTTCTCGAACGCAATCGCCTGATCTTCTGTCACTTCGACAGTTACAGTACCGCCCTGCGCTTCGTTCGCATCGACGACAGTGTCATGCTGCCGGCGCCACTGCCGGAAGGCGCCAGCATGGAAGCGACACCCACGGACACCGGCGACACGCCCACTGATGTACTGCGTGCGGTATTGGAGAAATTAAATATAAATTCCAGCCAGATAGAGTTGGACGACGGTTTCGAGGCCTGGCTGTCTACCGACACCGGTCCCATTCAGATCCACCTCGCCCGCTTCACGACGTTTGAAGCCCCACACGAGGCCATCGCCCCCCACGGGGGCGTTTTCAAACCCATCAGTGAGCTGCGGCGCCTGCCGATGACGGAGTTGACGCTGCTACGGCAGGTCTTCGATCTGGTGATGGGCGGTTAAATACGTATAACCATGCAGCCCATCCGCAAACTGCCGTAGGAACTCGTGACGCTCCGCATCGTCGAGATGGCTGCAGGCTTCCACTTTCTTCTGATAACGGGCCAGCAGGTCGGTAGCGGAAAATTGTACGTATTGCAGGACGGATTCCACCGTATCGCCCTCCAGCGGCTGCTCCAGACGCATGACGCCAGAGGCATCACAGAACACATTCACGGAGTCCGTATCGCCGAACAGATTATGCATATCCCCGAGAATTTCCTGATAAGCACCCACCAGAAAAATACCGAGGAGATAAGGCCTTCCCTCCTGTAGCGCATGTACCGGCAGCGCCGGCGTCAAGCCTTCCGCCGTGACGTACGCGTCGATTCTGCCGTCGGAATCGCAAGTGATGTCTTCGAGGCGAGCCCGCCGGGTCGGCTCTTCATTCAGCCGCTGTATGGGCACTATCGGAAAAATCTGATCAATGGCCCAGACATCGGGCAGCGACTGAAACAGGGAAAAGTTAACGAAATATTTGTCTACCAGCTTTTCGTCGAGTTCGTCGAGGATGTCACGGTGCGCGCGATTATGCGGGTCAAGGAAGCCGCGCACCCGCCAGAGTAGTTGGGCATAAATGCCTTCGGCCTCGGCCCGCCCCTCGATGTGAATGATACCGAGGTTGAATTGCTGGTGAACCTCTGCCAGCAGATAGAGTGCCTCCTGGTAGACTTCCAGCGCGGCAGCGGCGTTACCCTGATCCAGGCGAGTGAGCAGACGGCCCCATTCACCATCCATCAGGTCGGCGGAAGGTGTTGACGGCGGATGTTCTCCGGCCGCCATCTCCACATCGCTGACATTAGCCACCAAGATGGCGTGATGAGCCGTTAGCGCCCGCCCCGATTCAGAGATGATACGCGGCTCCGGCAGGCCCTCCTGGCGTGATACATCAGCCAGTGTGGCGACGATGGCATGGGCATAGTCCGAGACATGATAGTTCGTGGAGCAATACGCGCGGGAATGTGTGCCTTCGTAGTCCACGCCGAGCCCACCGCCCACATCCACCACCTCCAGGGCCGCGCCCAGGCGCCGCAGTTCGGCATAGAGGCGGGCACATTCACGCATGCCGCCCCTGATGAACTGAATGTTGGGAATCTGGGAGCCGAGATGGAAGTGCAGTAATTGCAGGCTATCCAGCGCGTTTTCTGCGCGCAGGCGGTGGACGAGTTCCAGGATGTCCGCCGTAGACAGGCCGAATTTGGACTTTTCGCCACCGGTATTCTGCCACTTGCCGGAACCGGCGGATGCCAAGCGCGCGCGCACTCCAATCCGGGGTTTGACGCCGAGCCTGCTGGCCTCATTCAGGATCAGGGGCAGCTCCGATGGCTTTTCCACCACTAGGTAGACCTGCATGCCCAGTTTCTCACCCGTCAGGGCCAGGCGAATATACTCCTTATCCTTGTATCCATTGCAGATAATGGTTCCACCCACCGGCATCAGTCCGATGACCGCGAGCAGCTCCGGTTTGCTACCCGCCTCCAGGCCGACACTTCCCGCACCGGCCCGCAAAATCTCCTCCACGACGCGCCGCTGCTGATTGACCTTGATCGGATAAACGGGAGTGAAGCTGCCCTTGTAATCGAGGGCGCGGATGGCATCACCAAAGGCGCCGTGCAGGCGCGCCACACGATCCCCGAGGATCTGCGGGAAACGCAGGAGGCAGGGCAAACCGAGGGAATGTTCACCCAATACTGCCGCGACATCGGCCAGCCCAACGGCGGCACCCTGAGGATTGGCATCGGGACGGACGATGATCTGCCCGTCCGCCCCCACATCGAAGTACCCCTCACCCCAATGCGGCAGGTTATACAGATGGCGACTATCCGCGACCGACCATGTCATGCGCTCACTCCCCCCGATGCCCTGCGCGCAGTCTACGGGCTCAGCGGGTCAGGAGACAAGGGGATCACAAGGCATCATTGGCAAAATCCGCCAGACGCGAACGCTCCCCGCGACGCAGGGTGATATGTCCGCTGTAGGCCCAGTCCTTGAAGCGATCCACCACATAGGTCAGACCGGAGGTGGTTTCGGTCAGATAGGGCGTGTCGATCTGAGCAATATTACCCAGGCAGACGATTTTGGTCCCCGGACCGGCACGGGTGATCAGGGTCTTCATTTCCTTGGAAGTCAGATTCTGCGCTTCGTCAATGATGACGAATTTCTCCAGAAAGGTACGCCCACGCATAAAACTCATGGATTTGACGCGAATCCGTTTGTTGATCAGATCCTGCGTCGCGCTGCGCCCCCAACTGCCGCCCTCATCGCTGCCACGCGCCAGAATTTCCAGGTTGTCCTCCAGCGCCCCCATCCACGGCAGCATTTTTTCTTCTTCCGTACCGGGCAGAAAACCGATCTCGTCACCCACCGGCACCGTCGCACGGGTGATGATGACCTCCGAGTAGCGCTTCTGTTCGAAAATCTGATGCAGCGCAGCCGCCAGCGTCAGCAGCGTCTTGCCCGTGCCCGCATGACCCAGCAGGGTGACAAAGTCGATGTCCGGATCCATGAGCAGATTCAAGGCAAAATTCTGCTCTGGATTACGCGCCAGGATGCCCCATACGGCGTGCCGGTCGCTCCGATAGTCGGTAATGCGTTCGATAATGGCGTGTTCCGGACGGACTTCCCGGACGATCGCCGCGAAGTCCTCGGGGGCCCCTTCCTCCACATTGATGGCGATAAACTGGTTGGAATGCCAGCGCTGAATGGCCGGCCCGCTGATCTTGTAGTAGCTGCGCCCGCTTTCCTGCCAGGCATCCAGATCGCGGCTGTGCAAGTCCCAGAAATCCGCGCTCAGGGTCTCTGCGCCGGTGTAGAGCAGATCCACATCGTCCAGGGCACGATCGTTCTGATAATCCTCCACCCGGATGCCGAGGGTGCGCCCCTTGATGCGCAAATTGATGTCTTTGCTGACCAGAATCACATCCTTTTCGGGATGTCGATTTTGTAAGGCCAGAGTCACGGCCAGAATTTCATGGTCCGCCTTGCCACCAGCCAGGTCTTCCGGCAACGCCTGCTGATGTGCAGCCGTCTGGAAATAAAGTCGTCCCTGAGCATAAGGCAGCACCAAACCTCGATCCAGATCAGCGGTATCCGTCAGCATCTCGTCCAGATAACGGCTGACCTGACGCACGTTGCGCGCCTGTTCACTCAGGCCCTTCTTGTGCTGATCCAGTTCCTCCAGGACGATCATCGGCAGCAGGATGTCGTGTTCCTCGAAACGGAACAGTGCCGAGGGGTCGTGCATCAGCACGTTGGTATCCAGAATATAGAGGCGTGCCTTTACCTCATGTGGCGCTGCCACTTCCCGGGGACTCATGGTAGCTGCTTGACGATTTGCAGAATGGCGGCTGCATGTCCGGCGGCCTTTACCTTGCGCCCGATGTAGGCGATTTTGCCCTCCCGGTCGATCACGAAAGTGCTGCGTTCGACACCGATACTGACTTTGCCGTAATTGTTCTTTTTCTTGAGCACATCAAAGGCGTTGCAAAGTGCTGCATCGGTATCAGCCAAGAGCGGGAACGGGAAATTGAACTTGCAGGAAAACTTTTCATGGCTGGCGAGGGTGTCTCGGGAAACCCCCAGAATTTCCGCGCCAGCGGCCTGGAATTCCGGGTAGAGCGCCGTGAACTCCTGGCCCTCTGTCGTACAACCCGGCGTGTCATCCTTGGGGTAGAAATAGAGCACCACAACCTTTCCGCGCAGGTCATCGAGGCTGATGGAAGCCGCCTTGCCATAGGCGGCGGCATGAAACCGGGGTGCGGGTTGACCGACGGTAATGGTTTCTGAAGACATGGGGAACTCCTGAGTGGGCCTGACTGAAAATCTAGCGCGGCAGGTGGGGCGCTGTCCAGGGAAGCCCGGCAGAACCATTGCTTGCACGCTTCCTGTCTTCTGCTCTAGCATGGCTCCATGGCGCATTCATCACTCCCCCACCCCCTCGCTGCAACAGTTTCCGATACTGACGCGGCGCAGCGTCTCCGCGCTGCCGGACAACGTGTCACACGTTTACGGGTGGTGGTGTTCAAGACGCTTCTGGAAGCTGAGCAACCCCTCAGTCACCCCGAGCTCCAGCAGCGCCTGGAAGCCTCGGAAACGGGGGGGGTGGATCGCGTCAGTCTCTACCGCAATCTGGAATGGCTGGTACAGATCGGGCTGGCCCACCGGATCACGGCAGATGACCGGGTATGGCGTTTCAGCGCCCGCCGTGCAGAGATGGCCACCCAACATCCGCATTTCCACTGCGTCTCCTGCGGTCAGGTGTTCTGCCTGCCGGAGAGCAGTGTACCGGCACCCCGCTTGCCAGCCGACTATTCCATGATTGAAATGGAACTGGTGGTCAACGGGGTCTGCGCCCACTGCGGGAAGGCACCGCCCCCCAAAAACTGACGGGTACCCGGCAGATATCCGGTGTGCCTTCCCTGATGATACCCAAAAGTCCCGTCGGAGGTCTTCATTGAACGGTAAAGCGTTTATGGAACGCATACTGACCGCACGATGCTCGCTGACAACGTTCCCGCATACTCAATGTTCGCGGCTCTCTGCCCACCACCCTCGCAGGGTAGGAATATCCACGACCACCCGTTCCCCAGCGGAACGACCCTGCAACACCTGCGCTGGGGATGCCTTTTCTCCCAGATGATCCAGCACCCGCAGCGCTGCGCTGAAGTCCTGTCCCTGGGTATATTCTGTCTGGGTAATAATGGTGGCGAGCCCAGCTCCGCGGGCGGAGCGCAGCCCATGCGCCGAATCTTCGATCGCCAGGCAGTCTGCGGCCGCCAGGCCCAACTGGTCCAGCACATAGATATAAATATCCGGTGCGGGCTTTTTGTCGGGAACGACATCTCCGGCGCCGATCGTATGAAAGCGCTGCGGGGCCTCTGTCCCCATGGTGCTCTTGAGCAGCGCTTCGACATTGGCGGGTGTGGTGGTCGTCGCGATGGCGAGAAGCAGGTCATGGTCCCTGGCGGCGTTCAGCAAACGTAGCACACCAGGGCGCAGCGACAATAGCCCGGCATCGATCATCTCCACGTAATGCCCCGTCTTTTGACGGTGGATAGAGGCAATATCAGCATCGCTCAGTTGCGGCAACTGTGGATGATCCTTCAGGAAAGCCCTGAGACGCTCCTTGCCGCCGGTAACCTTCAGATAGTGTCCGTAGGTCGGTACATCCCAGCGAAAAGGAAGATCCATTTCTGCAAATGCCCGGTTGAAGGCGACCCGATGGGCATCCCTCTCGGTATCGGCGAGGGTACCATCCACATCAAAGATCAGCGCGCGCAAAGGCATAAATCGTTATCCCCTGAGTTTATAGTGAAAACTACCAAAACCACCCAGCAATCAGCAAAATCCCCCGCAGTCTGGCCGGACCATTGTACCCAGCATGCCATGGATTGCCAAAACGGCTTTTCTCTGTTAAACGTAAGCGGATTTATCGCAAAGACAGGAAGCTTCCATGGACCAAAGCATGCTCCAGCCAACGCCAGCAGCGCCCGGCGGCGCCCAGCAGTTCACCGCGTTCACTCCCTACGAGCCCGTTCCCGGCGAAGAGTACATGAGCCCGGCGCAGATCGCCCATTTCCGGAAGATTCTGGAAGACTGGCGCGGTGAACTGATGGCGGAAGTCGACCGTACCGTGCAGCACATGCAGATGGAAAACGTCAACTATTCCGACCCCAACGACCGGGCCAGCCTGGAGACGGATATGGGTCTGGAGTTGCGCGCCCGCGACAGGGAGCGCAAGCTGATCCGCAAGATCTCCCAGGCCCTCGACCGCATCAAGACCGGCGAATATGGCTATTGCGAAAGCTGTGGTGTGGAGATTGGTCTGCGCCGCCTCGAAGCCCGCCCTACCGCCACCCTGTGCATCGATTGCAAAACGCTGGAAGAAAAACGCGAGAAGCAGATGGCGCAAGATTGATGCCATGCGCCTGCTGATCCGTAACGCGCGCATCGCACTGCCCTCCGGTGAACTGTATCACGGGGATCTTTTCTCCGAAGAGGGCCGTATCGTTGCCATCGATCGGGATATAGACCGCACTGCCGATACGGTGATCGACGCCGAAGGGCATATGCTGATGCCTGGCGTTATGGACCCGCAGGTACATTTCCGCGAACCCGGCAATGAACAAAAGGAAGATATTTCCAGTGGCTCGCGGGCAGCGGCCAAGGGCGGCGTCACCAGTTTTCTGGAAATGCCCAACACCAATCCGGCTACCACCAGCCCCGCCGCTCTGGCGGACAAACTGGCGCGCGGAGCCGAAAAATCCGTGGTCAACTACGGATTTTTTATCGGGGCCACCCCCGATAACCTCGACAGTCTTCTGGCGGCCGACGCCGCCTGCGGCATCAAGATTTTCATGGGCGCCAGTACCGGCAATCTGCTGGTGGACAAGGAAGAGGACCTGGACCGCATTTTCGCGCATGGCCGCAAACTGATAGCGGTCCATGCGGAAGACGAGGCCCGCATCCGCGAGCGGCGCGCCCAGTTCAGCGGCAGTTGCGAGCCCGCAGATCATTCCCGCATCCGCGACGAAGAATCGGCACTGATGGCTACCCGACGAGCCGTCCGGTTGTCCAAAAAATATCAGCGCCGTCTACACATCCTGCACCTCTCCACAGCCGTGGAGACCGAATTCTTACGGCGGGAGAAGACGCCTTATATCAGTTGTGAGGCGATTCCCAACCATCTTTTCCTGACGACCGATGCCTATGCCAAAATGGGTCCCTTGGCGCAGATGAATCCCCCGATCCGCAGTGAGCAGGATCGTCTGGCCCTCTGGGAAGGGCTGCGCAGCGGTGTAATCGATTGTATCGCTACGGATCACGCCCCGCATCTGCTGGCGGACAAGGCCTTGGGGTATCCCCGCGCGCCCTCCGGTATGCCCGGCGTGGAAACCAGCCTGCCCCTGATGCTCACCGCCATGCGCGACGGTCATTGCAGTCTCGCCGAATTACAGCGCTGGATGTGCTACAACCCGGCGCGCCTCTATGGCGTGGTGAACAAGGGGCGTATTGCCATCGGCTGGGATGCCGATCTTACCCTGGTCGATATGACCCATGAAAAACCCGTCCGCAATGAGGAGATGTTTACCAGAGTGGGCTGGAGTCCCTTCAATGGCTGGGTCCTGACGGGTTGGCCCGTTACCACCGTTGTCGGCGGCCGGGTGGTTTTCGACAAAGGTGAAATTCTCCCCAACGCGCACGGGCAGCCGCTGCACTATATCGAGCCGACGCCACTATCGGCGATGGACTGAGTACCGGTATTCCAGAGGCAGAGTGCCGGTTCTCCGCGAGGGGCACTCGCCCAGGGTGCGGTATAGTAGCCCAGAATGACTAGCAAATGCCCCGTTTCGTCCCAGAGCAGGGGCACATCCGCACGCAGATCCGGTGGGACCCCCGCCTCCAGCAGCAGTTTCTTCAGCGACCGATGCTGTCCCTGTCCGCTCAGGGTGCGTTCCCCCTGGCGGCGACGGCGCCAGTATAGCCTCGTCCCTGCAAAACGCTCAGCCAATGCGTGATGAAGGTCGGCCGGTGGCGTGGCCCGGATGGCGCACTGCCAGCCGGGGATCGGCAGCGGTTTTCCCGGAGCGGCACACCAGGGGCCTGCTTCCCATTCCTTTTCCGCCGTAACGCGCGGTTGTGGCCAGGCGCGCAGCAGTCCACCCTGCAGCCAAGCCTGTCCCCCTTCCCATTGAATCCTCGCGCCCCCGCGTCCCCGCATCACCGCGTCCCGCAGCGCCTCCAGACGCTCCCGGCCCGGCACGGATATCCGCAGACTCTGAAGCCAGCCCCGCAAAAAAAACCGCTGTGCCGCAACAGAAAGCGTATGCAGATACTCCAGAGGAAGCACCTCGACAGAGAGACCCGGATGGTCTGCCCGATACTGTTGCCAACACAGGTCAAACCAGTCCGTCGCGATTTCCCCCATGTCGGCGAGATTGTCCGCAGCGCGGGCGATACTGATCGTCGCGTGGGGCCAACCCAGTTCCTGCAGTTGCGGGAGCAGGATGCGACGTATCCGCACCCTGTCGTAGCGCATATCGGCATTGGCCGGATCATTCAGAAAGGGTAACTGCCGCTGTTCCAGATAATCCCGCAACACCTGCCGCGGTACGTCCAGCAGGGGCCGAACCAGAAGCCCGGCTCCCAGCGGGCGCTGCCGGGGCATGCCCGCCAGTCCCGCCACGCCGGTACCGCGCAACAGTTGCAAAAGCACGGTTTCCGCCTGATCTTCGCGGTGCTGCGCCGTGAACAGCCAGTCCCCCTGCCGCAACTGCGCCGCCATGAGGGCATAGCGGGCACGCCGGGCCTGATCCTCCGGCCCCTCGCCCGGTGTATCTGCAGCCAGATGCAGCAGGGTGAAAGGAACCCCCAGAGCCTTGGCCTGCTCCTGACAGAACCGGGCCCACTGCGCACTGTCCGGGTGCCAGCCGTGATCCACATGCAAGGCATGGATCTCGTACCCTAGAGAAAGCAGTGCCACGAGCAGCGCCGTGGAGTCCCCGCCGCCACTGTAAGCCACATAGAGGGAGCGTCCCCGCGGTGGGCGCAGATCCCCCTGCAGACGCGTCCGGAGACGCCGCTCCAGCTCAGGCAGCGCCGACGACTCCATAGTGCATCAGGCGTTCGTAACGGGTGGTCAGCAACTTGCTGGTATCCATCGCCTGCAGCTCCTGCAGGTGATGGGCGAAACGCTCACGTGCCAGCGCGAAGACCGCTTCCGGATCGCGATGCGCGCCACCGAGGGGTTCGGCCAGCACTTCATCGACCAGACCCATTCCTTGCAAACGACGGGCGGTGATACCCAGAGTTTCCGCGGCCTCGGCTGCCATGGCCGCATTCTTCCAGAGGATGGAGGCGCAGCCTTCCGGCGAAATGACGGAGTACACTCCATACTCCAGCATCAGCATCCGGTCACCCACGCCAATCGCCAGGGCCCCGCCGGAGCCCCCTTCACCAATGACCGTGCAGATAATGGGTACCGCCAGATCAGACATCACTGCGAGATTACGGGCTATGGCCTCACTCTGGCCGCGCTCTTCGGCACCAATACCCGGATAGGCTCCGGGCGTATCAATGAACGTAAATACCGGCAAGGCAAAACGCTCGGCAAGGCGGAGCAGACGCAAGGCCTTGCGATAACCTTCCGGACGCGGCATCCCAAAGTTGCGCTGAATCTTTTCCTTGGTGTCGCGGCCCTTCTGATGTCCCATCCAGACGATCGGCTGTCCATTGAAGCGCGCCAGACCGCCGATAATAGCCTGATCATCGGCGAAAGCACGGTCGCCTGCCAGCACCTGTACTTCCGTGAAAAGGGCCTGCACATAATCCATGGTATAAGGCCGCTGTGGGTGACGGGCCACCTGTACCGTCTGCCAGGCACCAAGCTTGCTGTAAATACGCTGCAACTCCTTGCGCGCTTTTACTTCCAGGCGACTGATGTCATCGGCGATACCCGGCTGATTCAGGGCATGGAGTTCCTCCACCTTGGCATCCAGCTCCGCAACCGATTGTTCAAAGTCCAGATAACTGATTTTCATGTTCACTCCTTACCACTCCGAATATGGCCGGCGCTCAGGCCGGGCGTCGCGTCGCGTGCCGTGCACGCTCCAGGGGGACGACATTATTGACGAGAAGGGTCACCGGCCGATAGCTCCAGTGCCAGTGCGCCGCGGGTGCCAACGCCGTCAGGGCGGCAATGGCGGCGGGACTCGCCGCGAAGCTCAGGTTTTCCGTCACCCGCAATTGCGCGACAACGTCGTCTGCGACCCGCAAACGCAGGCGCAAGGCCGTTTGGCCAGGATACTTACGGAGCACGGCAAGCAGATCTCGCGGCGCCATATCTTCGGCAAGACCCAGATCCAAGGTCAATTGGGCAGCCAATTCCTCACGCGCCTGTGCCGTATCCAGCAGACGCAGGGCACTGAGCCGCAGGCCGCCAGAATAGCTGTCCTCGCCCACCTCACCCAGAACCAGCACCGGCTCCTCACCCTCTCGGATCTTGCCGGCCCGCGCCCAGACTTCGCCAAAGACGACGACCTCCAGCCGCCCCTGACCATCGTCGAGGGTCAGGAAATAGATACGATCACCGCGCTTGGTCCGGGTGCTGCGCCGCGCTACCACCAACCCCGCCACCAATACCGTGGACCCGACCGCGACGTCGCCAAGAGGTATCGTTCCCAGCGCCGTCAGATCATCCCGCAGACTGTCCATGGGGTGACCACTGAGATAGAAGCCCAGAGTTTCCCGTTCCTGACGCAGGGTTTCGGTGAGGCTCCATGCCTCGGCAGACACCAGCGGCGGCGCTACCCGCAACGCTTCCTGTCCGCTAAACAATGATTCCTGCAGGCTCGCCTGACTGCTCTGAAACTGCGCCGCTGCTTCCATACAACCGTCCACGGAAGCGATCAGGCTGGCCCGCGACACGCCCCAGTCATCCATGGCTCCGGCGCGAATCAATGCCTCCAGGGCACGACGATTGATTTTCTGGGTATCCACCCGGCAGAGCAGATCGAAGAGATTCAGGAAGGCGCCTCCTCTACGGGCGTCGAGAATCGCCTGAATGGCCGCCCGTCCCAAGCCCTTGATGGCACCCAGACCAAAGCGGATATGATCATCCCCCTCCGGCCGGAACTCCAGCACACTGTGCTGAACGCTCGGTGGAGCAATGCGCAGGCCCATGCGCGCGCACTCGGCAATCATCGCCACAACTTTGTCGGTGTGGTCCATATCTGCGGTCAGCACGGCAGACATAAAAAACTGCGGATAGTGGGCCTTCAGATAAGCGGTTTGGTAGGACACCAGGGCATAGGCTGCCGAGTGGGATTTGTTAAAGCCATATTCCGCAAACTTTTCCATGAGGTCGAAGATGGCCCCGGCCTGGTCCGCGGCCAAACCGTTCTTGTGGGCTCCCTCCAGGAAAATGCTGCGTTGCTTGGCCATTTCCTCCGGCTTTTTCTTGCCCATGGCGCGCCGCAGTAAATCGGCACCGCCGAGGGAATAACCCGCCAGCGCCTGGGCGGACTGCATGACCTGTTCCTGATAGACAATCACCCCATAGGTTTCCCGGAGAATCGGTGCCAGATCCGGATGCAGATAGGTTACCTGCGCCTTGCCGTGTTTGCGGGCGATGAAATCATCCACCATACCCGACTGTAGCGGCCCCGGCCGAAACAGGGCGACGAGGGCGACGATATCTTCAAAAGTATCCGGCTGCAGGCGCCGCACCAGATCGCGCATACCCGATGATTCCAGTTGGAAGACCGCCGCCGTCTCGGTGGACTTGAGCAGGGCGAAAGTCGCCGCATCGTCCAAAGGCAATTGCTGAATATCCACGGGCGCACGACCCGCCGCTGCCGCATCGGCATTGATGAGCTTGACCGCCATATCGATGATGGTCAGGGTACGCAGGCCGAGAAAGTCGAACTTCACCAACCCCATCTTTTCTACATCGTCCTTATCGAGCTGGGTGACGTTACCCCCCCCTTCAGAGCCGTCGTTAAAGAGCGGCAGGCGGTCGGCCAGTGGCTCCGGGGAGATCACCACGCCACCCGCATGGGTCGAGGCGTGACGGGGCAAACCCTCCAGGCGCAAGGCGATGTCCAGCAGGTCGCGGACGTCGTCTTCCTCAGCCTGGCGTCGCCGCAGTTCCTCCGATTCCTCCAGGGCCTTCGCCAGGGTCATTCCCAGATCACCCGGCACCAGCTTGGCCAACTGGTCGACAAAGCCATACGGTAGACCCAGCACCCGGCCGACATCACGCACCACCGCCCGCGCCTTCATCGTCCCAAAGGTGATGATCTGGCCGACCCGGTCACGACCGTATTTGTCGGCCACATACTGAATGACGCGGTCACGCTGATCCATGCAGAAATCCACGTCGAAGTCAGGCATGGAAACGCGTTCGGGATTGAGAAAGCGCTCGAACAACAGGCCATTGCCGATGGGATCGAGATCGGTGATCCGTAGTGCGTAGGCCACCAGCGATCCGGCGCCGGAACCACGACCAGGTCCTACCGGCACGCCATTATTTTTTGCCCACTGGATGAAATCCGCGACGATGAGAAAATAACCGGGGAAGCCCATCTGCTGAATGACGCCGACCTCACGCAACAGGCGCTCGTGATAAGGCAGCGTGGCGTCGCCGGTGATACGCAGCTCCTGCAAGCGTTCCTGCAGACCTTTTTGCGCCGCGTCGTGCAAATATTCATCCACGGACTGGTTGGCGGGAATGGGGTAGTCCGGTAGCGCATAATGCCCAAGCACCAGCTCCATATTACAGCGTCGCGCAATTTCGACGGTATTGTCGCAAGCTTCCGGCAGGTCCGCAAAACGCTCTCGCATTTCTTCGGGGTCCGGCAGGCGGTGCTCCGGCGTAAAACGCCGTGGACGGCGCGGGTCGTCCAGGGTAAAGCCCGCAGAAATACACTGTCGCGCGTCGAAAGCCGCAAAGTCCGCCGCATCGAGAAAGTGGGCGTTATTGGTGGCCACCAGCGGTAAATCCAGTTTTTCCGCCAGCGCCACCGTGGCCTGGACCAGGGCCTCCTGTTCCGCCTCACCGTTGCGCTGCACCTCCAGATAAAAACGCTCCGGGAAAAGCCTTGCGTAGTATCGCGCCCGGCTTTCCGCCTGTTGCGGATGGCGCTGCAGGGCACGCCCGATCTCCCCCTGCCCTGCCGCAGACAGGGCAATGAGACCGTCGCTCGACCCTTCCAGCCATGCCACGTCGATCTGCGGACGACCGTGGCGACTGCCCTCCAGGTAAGCCCGGCTGAGCAGGCGGCTGAGGTTACGGTAACCGGTTTTGTCCATGCACAGCAGGACAAGGCTGACCGGTCGTTCCGGTTCTGCCACATCATGCACCCAGACTTCACTGCCAATCAATGGCTTGACGCCCTGCCCCCGGGCAGCATTATAAAATTTCACCAGGGCAAAAAGGTTGCCGTGATCAGTGATCGCCACGGCCGGCATGCCTCGCTCCGCGCAGCGTCTGGCCAGCGCCTTGACCGGAATGATTCCGTCTTCCAGGGAGTATTCGGAGTGTACGTGCAGATGGACGAACTGCGGCGTACGCATCATTGCGTCTCCCAGGCCTGGTCGACGGGTCCGAAGCCGCGCCGATGCAGGGCACAGGGACCCCAGCGCCGCAATGCCTGGAGATGCACCGCCGTGCCGTAACCCATATGCCGCGCCAGCCCATATTGAGGGTAATATCGGTCGAGCAACTGCATCTCCTCATCCCGTGTCACTTTAGCCAGAATACCTGCCGCAGCAATGGCGTCCACCCGGCCATCGCCGCCCACCAGCGTCTCTACTTGCCAACCGGGAGGCGATTGGTTGCCATCGACGAGAATCCGCCGAGGCTGCCGGGGCAGGCCGACGATAGCCCGCGCCATGGCCCGCAACGACGCCTGGAGAATATTGTAGCGCTCGATCTCCCAGACCGCAGCCCGGGCTACCGACCAGGCCAGGGCCTCATTGCGGATACGTGCGGCCCAATGTGTCCGTGCGGCGGCCGTCATTTTCTTGGAATCGTCCAGACCGTGAAGAGGTACGCGCAGAATCACCGCCGCTGCCACCACTGGACCCGCCAAGGGCCCTCGCCCCGCTTCATCCACACCCGCGCACCAGGGTCCATAATGTTCCAGAATTGGGGCGCTTTTCATGGCGTTACCGTTTTCATGCCAGCATCTCCCGGAGCACTTGCTGCAACTGCTCGGGAGGATTGCCTTCCAGCAGGCTGCGCAGTTTCTGCAATTTTGCCACCTGCTCGGAACCCGCCGGACCCAAAAGCGCCGCCAGTGCATCAGCCACTTGGGCGGGCTCGAAGGCCTCCTGGAGGAATTCCGGGTATACGGCCTCTTGGAGCAAAATATTGGGCATGGCCACGAAGGGGGTCTTCACCAGTCTTCGGACGAAAGCAAAGGTGAGTGCGTTCAAAATATAGACGACGACCGCCGGGCGCCGCATGAGTGCCGTTTCCAGTGTGGCGGTACCGGAGGCGACCAGCACCACGTCAGCGGCTGCCAGCACGGTTTGCGTCTGAGCGACCACCAACTGCGCATCTTCCGGCCCCGCACCCTGTTTCCAGAGCCGCTCCCAGAGGGGGCGCAACTCCTCCCTGGCCAAGGCCACCAGAATCCGCAGATCCGGTATTTGTTTGCGCAAACGTCGCGCCGTTTCCGCATAGCGTAGAGTCAGACGTTCCAGCTCGCCGCGGCGACTGCCCGGCAGGAGCGCAAGCACCGGCCCCCCTGCCGTCAGTCCCAGTGCCGCCCGCGCATCCATTCCGTCCTGCGCCGTCGCAGTCTGCGCCAGCAAGGGATGGGCCAGCACATGCACCGGCACCCCCGCCTGTGCATAAATGGGCACCTCAAAAGGAAAAAGCACCAGCATGTGGTCCACTACGCGCTTGATCTGGTGGATTCGCTGCGAGCGCCAGGCCCAGATCTGGGGACCCACCACATAGAGCACTCGAATGCCCATCTGCTTGGCCATCTTGGCAACGTGCAGATTGAAAGCAGGATGATCAATCAGCACCACGCAAGCCGGCCGTTCCGCCTGCAGATGCTGCCGGATTTGCCCATAAAGCCTGCGCAAGCGACCGTAGTGCCGCAAGACTTCGACCAACCCGATCATCGCCAGCACTTCACCATTGGCAATATTTTGCACGCCCGCCGCCTGCAGACGGGATCCGACCACCCCGGACCATTGCAGATCAAGTCCCGCCTGCGCGGCATTCGCCAAAATTTCCAGCCCGAGATTTTCGCCGGAACGCTCTACCGCGAGGATAAAGGCCTTGCCCAAGGCCCTAGCCGTGCAGGGTGCGACGGATCACGGTAGCGATCCTGGCTATCTGCTCCTCACGCAGTTCCGGGAACATGGGCAGGGAGAGCACCCGCTCCGCCAGATGCTCTGCCACCGGACAATGGGTTTGGGCCTGGTGTGCAAACATCTTTTGCTGGTGTCCTGGAATCGGATAGTAAATGGCGCTGGCAATGCCTTCGGCATGGAGGGCGGTCTTCACCGCATCCCGCGCATTCAACTGAATGGTGAACTGATGGAATACGTGGTGATAACCTGCTGGAGCTTCCGGCAATTGCAGGTCGAGACCCACCAGATGCTCGGCGTACCACCCTGCCGCCCGCCGCCGTCCGTCGTTATAGGCCGCGAGATGTGGGAACTCCGCCCGAAGAATCACCGCCTGCATTTCGTCGAGACGACTGTTATAGCCCAATACGTCATGATGGTAGGTCTGCCAGGAACCATGGTTGCGCAGACCGCGCAATTTGCGTTCCAGCTCCGCATCCGCCGTCACCACCATGCCGCCGTCTCCGGCAGCGCCAAGATTTTTGCTGGGAAAGAAAGAAAAACAACCGATGTCGCCAAAACTGCCCACTCCTTGTCCGTTAATTTGGGCACCAATGGCCTGGGCACAATCCTCAATCACCCGCAAGCCATGCTTCTGAGCAAGCGCCATGATGCCGGGCATATCTGCCGGCAATCCGTAGAGATGTACGGGGATGATCGCTTTGGTCCGCGGCGTAATGGCGGCCTCGATACCGGCGATGGTCATGGCGTAAAAACGATCATCCACATCCACAAAAACCGGCGTGGCGCCCACGTAAAGAACCGCTTCCGCAGTCGCGATGAACGTGAAGGTCGGGACGATCACCTCGTCGCCGGGGCCGATCTCCAGGGCACGCAGGGCCAGCATCAGGGCGTCCGTACCGGAGGCGCAGCCCACACCGTGGGCAACACCGGAGAGACCCGCTACCTCCGCCTCCAGCGCACGCCCCTGATTTCCCAGGATAAAGCTGGCATCGTCCAGAATCTTCCCTATCCCCGTCAATATTTCATCCCGCAGCGGCGCAAAATGCGCGCGCAAATCGACCATGGGAATTGCTGTATTTTGAGTCATGCATCACCGTCCGAAAGAAACGTCAAAACCCGCACCGGCATACGCTCAACGCTGCAGAAAAGCCTCCACGGCTACCCGCACCTGCAGCGCCGCGGCCAGCACCCGCCGACCCGCGACGCCGTCGCAAAACACCGGCCGGTGCGCTGCGATGGCGTTCAGGAAATCCTCGATCTCCGCCGCCAAGGCATCGCGTTTGGCCAGGTCCACAGCCTCATCACGTACACCGGGAATTCCCGGCACCGTTCCCGCACCGCGATGGTAGATGTGCAGGGTGTTGTTGAGGAAATCCACCGAAGCATAACGATCCTGCCAAAAGATACGCATGCGCCGCGCAGGTTCCCGCACTACCCGGGAGGCTGCCAGGTTGGCCACGGTGCCGTTGTTCAGGGTCATCCAGGCCGTGGCCATGTCCGCCTTGTCCGTTACCGCCGCGACACCCACGGCACGCACGTCCACGGGTTCGGCGCCGGTCAGCAGCAAGGTCAGGTCCAGATCATGGATCATCAGATCCATGATCACGTCGATATCCAGCGAGCGTGGCTTGAACGGCGCCAGACGCTCCGCCTCCAGGTAGCGGGGCGCACCAAAGCCCGCCTGCCGCAAATACTGAATGGCCGGGTGTACCCGCTTGATATGACCAATCGCCAGCACCAGATGGCGCTCCTGCGCCATACCAATCAGGGCATCCGCTTCTTCGGTATCCAGGGTAAAGGGTTTTTCGATCAAACAATGTACTCCCGCCTGCATCGCCACTTCCGCTACCGCGAAGTGGGTGGAGGTGGGGGTGACAATGGACACCGCGTCTACTTCAGCCAGTAACGCATCAACGCTGGGGAAAGCACGGCACCTCAATTCGGCGGCAACCTCTGCGGCCCGTTCCGCGTTCTCGTCAAAAACCCCCGCCAGTTGTGAGATTGCGGCATATTTCTGCGCGTGAAAGCGCCCCAAGTGGCCCACCCCGATGACCCCGGTTCTCATATGGATCATGGCCGGGTAATCCCGCGTCGGCTATTACGAATAAAGTCCAGAAGATAGGCGACTTCCGGCGCATTCAGACCGCGTTGCGACACCTCATCCATGGCATCCTCCAGTCTCAGCCCGGAACGGAAAAGCAGGCGATACGCCCGTTTGATCTGCAAGATGGTCTCCCGGGGGATACCGCGACGTGCGAGACCGCGTACATTGATCCCATGCAGGCTGGCATGGTTGCCTGCTGCCATCATAAAAGGTGGGATATCCAAAGGTGCCATGGTCCCGCCGCCCAATATCGCGTGCGCCCCCACCCGAGCGTACTGATGTACCGCCGACAGGCCGCCGAGGATGGCGTGATCCTCGACGCTGACGTGACCGGCAAGGGTTGCGGCATTGGCCATTACCACCTGATCACCGATAGAACAGTCGTGCGCCACATGGCAGTAAGCCATGAGGAGGTTGTGATGACCGATCCGTGTTGTCCCGCCACCTTTCACAGTGCCGCGATTGATGGTCACAAACTCGCGTATCGTATTGTGCGACCCGATTTCGAGTGTCGTAGGTTCACCCGCGTAGCCCAGATCCTGTGGAGCCGTGCCGACGGACGCAAACTGAAAAATTTGGTTATGGGCACCGAGGCGGCAAGGGCCTTCGATCACGGTATTCGCGCCGATCCTGCAGTGATCGCCGATTTCCACTCCAGCCCCAATGACGGCAAAAGGTCCGATGGTGCATCCTTCTCCAATCTGAACCGAGGAATCGACGATGGCCAGCGGATGAATCTGCACCGTCATTGGACATGCTCGCGCAAGGTGGCCATCAGCAGCGCAGAGGCGACTTCCACCCCATCGACCAGCGCCGCCGTTTCCATCTGCCACATGCCGGAACGCCGGCGGCTCACGTTGGCGATGAGCTCCAATTGATCACCCGGCGTCACCGGTCTGCGGAAACGGGCCTTGTCGATCCCGGCAAAATAAACCGCCGCATTCTCTCCGTACTTATCCTCGGAAACAAAGGCGAGGATCGCCGCCGCCTGGGCAAGGGCTTCGATGATGAGTACGCCCGGCATCACCGGAAATCCCGGGAAATGCCCCTGAAAATGCGGTTCGTTCATGGTGACGTTTTTCAGTGCGCGCAAACGTTTTCCTATCTCTACTTCAACGACACGATCCACCAGCAGAAATGGGTAGCGATGTGGCAAGCGTTTAAGAATATCCTGAATATTCAGCTCATTCACGGTCAGTGGGCTCTCCGTTGGTAGATAAATCCTGTTCAAGTGTACGCTCGACGCGCTTCATCCGGCGAAACAAGGTATCCAGTCCGTCGAGACGCGCGGCGATACGTCTCCAGTGGCTTGCCTCTTGTACAGGGATCACCCCCGAATATACACCGGCGCGACGCAAGGAATGGGTCACCGCGCTCTGCCCGGCGATCACACAGCCATCGGCGATTTCCAGGTGACCGGCAATACCCACCTGACCGCCGATACGGCAGTGCCGGCCAATCCGCGCGCTCCCCGCAATTCCTGTCTGTCCAGCGACAACCGTATGAGCGCCGATCTGGACGTTGTGTCCGATCTGCACCAGATTGTCTATTTTCACCCCGTCTTCGATCACCGTATCGGCCAGCGCACCGCGGTCGATACAGGAGTTGGCACCAACCTCCACGTTATTTCCAATAAGTACCCGACCCACCTGGGGGATCTTCAAAAAGCGGCCGTCTGCCTCTGCAAAACCAAAGCCATCGGCGCCAATCACCACGCCCGCGTGGAGGACGCAGCCGGCGCCCACTTTGCAGCCCCCATAAATCTTCACACCGGGATAAAGATGTGATCCCTGCCCCACCTCCGCACCCGCGCCAACAAAGGTACCGGCCTCCAGCCAGACACCTTTCGCAATCACCGCTCCGGCTCCAATCTGTACATGCGCATCGATGCGCGCGTCCGGATCCACCTGGGCGTCACGCGCCAGTTGTGCCGTATGATGCAATCCGGGCCGAGGGGCAACCTGCGGATAGATGTGCTGCATGACCCGCGCAAATGCCGCGTAGGGATTGTCCGTCAAAAGGCGGTTTCCGGAAAATTGCTCCGCGTCCCGGGGAGCAATCAGTATGGCGCCTGCTTTGCTCGTTTTTAACAGACCTCGCAAATGCATGTCGTGATAAAAAGTGAGATCCCCACTGCCGGCTGTATCGAGCGGCGCCACAGCGCTGATCTGATACCCGGCGTCGCCGCGCAATTCAGCGCCTGCCACCTGCGCAAGATCGCCAAGGAGATACACGCCGCGCGCCATCCTATTTACCACCGTTCATTTTACCGGTGGCAGGTTTGTTCTCCATCGCTGCCACTACCTGCGGAGTGATATCGATGGCGCCATTGACATAAAGTACAGACTTGTCATTGAGGATCACCGTGTAATGCCCGGCGCGCCCGATCCTGCTCACTACTTTGACCAACCGGTCCTGAATGCTTTTCAGAATCTGATTACGCTGATAGTTGAGGGTATCCTGGGCTTGGCGCTGGAACTGCTGCAAATTGAGAATCATGCCCTGCAATTGCGCCTCCCTTTCCTGCCGCTGCGCATTCGTCAGATGTGGAAAATCCTTTTCCAGGGTCTTTTGAAATGCGTCGATCTGCTGGCGCCTAGCCTCCATCTCCTTCTGCTTCGCCTCTACCTGTTTGTTGAGGCTGGCTGCGCCAGCCTGTGCCTCAGGCAATTCGCGCAATGCGCGGTCGAGATCCACAAAGCCGATCTTCGGCGGGTCTGCCCACGCTGCGACAGACGTCAGCGTCAACAGGAGAAGAACCCCGAGACGCAGTCGCCATTCCATACCCCGACACCACACCGTCAAAAGTTGTTACCCACAGTAAACTGCAAGGGCTGGGTCAGGTCACCCGGCTTCTTGTCTAACGGGACGGCCAAAGACAGGCGCAGCGGCCCCATCGGGCTGATCCACATGAAGCCGACGCCCGCCGTCGTCCGCATCTCGCTTAAATTCGGGAAGTAGTTATTGCTATAATTATATATTGAACCATTCGTGTTGGAATTCACGCCATAGACCCAACCACTTGCGAGAAATACCGACATCCGGAAGTTGTTATTATCCGCCAGACCCGGCAGCGGGAAATACAGATTGGCGTTGAAAAGTAACTCGCGCGTGCCACCCACCGGATAACCACCTATCTGTGGGCCCAAAGCGTAAGTCTGATAACCCGGCAAGGTGGTTGGACCACCCAGATAGAAGTTATTAAAGAATGGCACGCTTAGCCCGCCATAACCGTTGATAAAACCATAGCGCCCGCTCAATCCGCCCGTCAGCCAGGAGGTAATGGGATGATAATATTCCCCTTTGACCTCCGCCTTATACCAGCGGAGCTTTGCAGGAGGTACTGCAGCCCTCAGCGACAAAGTCCCATAAACCCCTTTGGTGGGGAAAATCGGTGAGTTGCGGCTGTCATAGGTAAGATCGTTGCCAACCGTCACCGCCGTGGCTGTATTGCCAAATCTATTTACATAATCAGTATATATTTGCGGGCTTCCAGAAGTCAGGTTGATGTTCGTATTGCTGAACCCCAATGACATGTAATCGTAGACATACTGCATCACCGGAATACCCAGGGTAACGGTCGCGCCGTAATCGATCTCCTGATATGGAGCCACCATCAGGGTAGAGAGGTTGGTATCGTTGCGATACAGATTAACGCCCAGACTGATGCCGTCCGGCGTAAAATATGGGTCGGTGAAAGACAGGTTATACGCCGTCCCCAGACCGCCTACGTTAGCCGAGAACGACAGGGCGTTACCCGTACCCATAAAGTTGTTCTGGCTGATCGAGCCGTTGAATAGGACACCCTGGGCATTGGAGTAGCCGACACCGATACTGAAACTGCCTGTAGGCCTTTCGTGTACATGGACATCCAGGTCCAACTGGTCAGGATGCCCCGGGACCGGCACGGTTTTTGTCTCGATCTTGTCGTAAAAACCCGTTTGCTGCAGACGCATCTTGGAACGCCGGATCAGCGAGCCATCATAAAGCGCACCCTCCATCTGCCGGAATTGGCGCCTGACCACATAATCCCGGCTTTTGTCATTGCCTGTGATCTCGATACGGCGAATATAGACCTTGCGGCCGGGATCCACCTCGAAGTTCAGCGCCACCTCATGCGTTTTTTCATTCACCTTGGGCACCGGTGTGGTATTGGCGAAAGCGTAACCCAGGTTTCCGAGTTTATCTGCAATGGCACTATTGGTGTCGTTGATTTTGGCCCGGGAAAACACTTCGCCAGGTTTGATCTCCACCAGTTTTTCCAGTTCCGGCCTCGGCACGATCAGGTTACCCGTCAGGCCCACCGACTGGATATGATAGAGATTACCCTCATGCACGTTAACGGTGATGTACACGAAGCGGCGATCGGGCGTCACCTGCACCTGGGTGGATTCAACATCGAAGTTGAGATAGCCCCGGTCCAGATAAAAGTTATGCAGTTTCTCCAGACCCTTCATGAGTTTTTCACGCGAGTAACGATCATTTTTGGTGAAGAAGGAAAAGGCATCCGGCGCACCGATACTGAAAAGGCCACGCAGGCGGCTTTCACTGAAGGCGTGATTACCGACAATGGTCACTTGCTTGATGGTCGCCTGCTCGCCTTCCTTGGCATCGATATGGATGGCTACCCGATTGCGCGGCAGTTTTTCCACCCGCGCATGAATCCGGGCGTTGTAATAGCCCATGCCCTCGTATTGCTCCTGCAGGCCATGAATCACCTGATCCAGGATCGAATGGTTAAAGATGTGCCTGTCCACCAGACCGACGCCCTTGAGCGTGCCGTTCACTTCGCTTTTGGAAAAAGCCTTGATGCCCGTCATCTTGATGCTGGAGATGATGGGCCGCTCCTGCACGATGACCAGCAGATTGTTGTCAGAACGGGCGATGGTGACATCCTTGAAGAATCCCGTGGAATAGAGATCCTTGATGGCCTGCTGCGCCTTCTGATCATCCACCTGCTCGCCGATGTGAATGGGCAGGTAGTTGTAGACCGTGCCCGGTGCGATATGCTCCAGACCACGGATTTCTATATTCCTGACCGTAAAGGGCGTAAATGCCCAGGCCGGTGCTGCCCATGCGGCGGTGACACAAGCCACTCCGGCGGAAAGGAAGATGAGGGGGGCGGAGCTGAGGCTGAATTTTTTCACGGGGTCAGCAATCTCATAATATCATTGTAGAAGGCGAAGGACATGAGCATCAGAAGCAGCACTATACCGATCTGCTGCGCTTTTTGCACCACTACCGCAGGGAGTGCTTTGCCGCGCACCATCTCCACGGCGTAAAACATCAGATGCCCGCCATCCAGAATCGGAATAGGGAGAAGATTGAGCACCCCCAGACTGATACTGACCAAGCCGAGAAAGGATAAAAACGGCGCGAGACCGGCATGCGCCGACTGCCCGGCATACTCCGCGATGGTGATTGGGCCACTGATATTGTCCGGAGAAACAAAACCCTGCACCATTCGCACGATCATCACGACAGTCATCAGCGACATTTGCCAGGTCGTTCGCGCCCCGTAGATAACCCCCTCCAGAGGGCCGCGTTGCCGCAGAACGATCAGGTTTTCGGGCAACGGCGCCATGAGGATACCAATACGGCCAATGGGCGTTCCGGACTTGTCGAGAAACACCTGCGGAGTGAGATACACCGTTTTCGCGAGCCCCTGCGCGGTCAGATAACGCAACTGGATGGTCTTGCCAGGGTGGGACTCGACCTGCCTGGCCAGCCCCTCCCAACTGGAAATCTCATGCGCATCAACCGCAAGGATGCGATCTCCCGCCGTCAACCCGGCCTGCTGCGCCGGGCTATGGGGCTGCACGGCGCCGATGACGGCCGGCAGGTATGGCTCCATGCCGATGACTTTACTGACAAAATCCGGTCCGACGCTATCTGCGGCAAGGGTCTGCAGCCGAAGCACATGGTTTAGCCGGACGCCGTTGCTACCTATCGTCTGCAGGGTCACCGGGGTACGCGCAATGGCCGCAGACAGCAGTCCCAGACGCACATCCTCCCAGGTATGTACGTCCTGTCCGTTGAGCATCGTGATACGTTCGCCGGGCTGCAATTGCGCGAGAGCCGCCGGAGAATGATCCTGTACCAGACCGACAATGGGCGCCAAACCGGGAATGCCGAGCCACGCCACACCCGCATAAGCAACCACAGCAAAAAGCAGATTGGCCAACGGTCCCGCCAGCGCAATCAGAAAACGTTTGCCGGGAGCAAGGTTGACAAAGGCCCGTTTGCTGTCCTCCGCCGAAGCCGGTTCACCACCCTGCTCACCGAGCATTTTGACGTAGCCACCGAGGGGAAGCGCGGCAATCACATACTCCGTCTGGTCCCGCCCCCAGCGACGGCTAATCAGCGCCGGCCCAAACCCGATGCTAAACCGGAGCACCTTGACACCCATTGTTTTGGCGACGATGAAATGGCCCGACTCGTGAATCAGCACAAGGATGCCGATAGCCAGAATAAAGGCCCCTATGGTCTCAAGAATCTGCATGCGCGGTCAGAGGAATCACTGCATACCCGATCCATGCCGGGCCAGGTGGCGGAGAGCCACTTCCCGTGCCAGTTGGTCGATAGCCAGCACATCGTCCAGATGGTCTGGGGCGGCGGGCTGTAATTCACCAAGGGTATCTTCGACGACGGCCGCAATTCGTAGAAATGGCAGGTGCCCTTCCAGGAAGGCCTGTACGGCAATCTCATTCGCCGCGTTCAGCACCGTCGCTGCTGCTCCCCCTGCCTGCAGGGCATCAAAAGCGAGGGCCAGGCAAGGAAACCGCTGTAAGTCTGGTGCCTCGAACTGAAGGTCCGGCCCATGCGCCAGATCCAGAGACGAAACCCCGCTTTCCATGCGCTCTGGAAAAGCCAGAGCATGGGCAATGGGGGTGCGCATATCGGGGTTGCCCAGTTGCGCCAGCACGGAGCCATCCACATATTCCACCATGGAATGGATGATGCTCTGGGGATGAATCATCACGTCGATCCGGGAGGCGGGGAGGTCAAAGAGCCAATGCGCCTCGATGACCTCCAGCCCCTTATTCATCATGGTTGCAGAGTCTACGGAGATTTTTCGGCCCATGACCCAGTTGGGATGGGCACAGGCCTGGTCCGGCGTTACCACCGCCAGATGCTCCGCCGGCCAGGTCCGGAACGGTCCTCCGGAAGCCGTCAGCAGAATACGGCGCACGCCTTTGCCATCTGCAAAGCACTGGAATACAGCATTGTGCTCGCTATCGATGGGAAGCAGCGTCACCTGATGCTGTCGCACACGCTCCATGAAGAGGTTGCCCGCCATCACCAGACATTCCTTGTTGGCCAAATAGACCTTTTTCCCGGCTTCTACGGCGGCCAGGGTCGGTAACAGGCCGGCGGCGCCCACAATGGCTGCCATCACCTCATCGACGCCGGACATACGTGCCGCTTCGGCAAGCGCCTCCGGGCCACTCTCTACCTGGATCTTCTTGAGGCCGGCATCGCCTAGCCCCACCCGCAACTGCTGCGCCGCTTCCGGGGCAGCCATAACCACCAACTCGGGATGATGTTGCTGACACAGCAACTGCATCTCTGCCACACGGTGATTGCCGGTAAGCGCGACGATCCGGAATTGGTCGGGGTGGCGCGACACCACATCCAGGGTGCTCTTGCCGATGGAGCCCGTAGCCCCGAGTATGCAGATGCCTCGTGTCATTTCCACCAATCCAGAAAATAAAGCCCGGCGACAAACACCGGGATGCCTGCGCTCATGCTGTCCAAGCGATCCAGCAGGCCGCCATGCCCCGGCAACAACTGGCCACTATCCTTGCTATCGGCGCGGCGTTTCAAAAAACTCTCGGAAAGATCTCCCAAGACCGCGAAAGCACCCGTAATCAGACCCAAGAAGGTGCCGGAAAGGAGTATCGGGGTGGCCGCACCTACCCATATCCATGCGCCCAGTGTGCCCATAATGGCGCTGGCAAGCAAGCCACCCACCAGTCCCTCCCAGGTCTTGCCGGGGCTGATGCGCGGTACCAACCGGTGGCGTCCCCAGATTTTACCGGAAGCCATCGCGCCTACGTCGCCGGCACTGATCACAAGGATTACCCACAATAAAAACTGCGGGGCATATCGCTGCAAAGACACGCTGAAGAGCAGGGCAGGCAATAGTACCGGGAACGCCGTGATGGCGCTCAATGGGCGCTGCCAGGCTGGCGCATCGCGTAACAGGGAGGGGGACATCAGCACCAGCCCTGTGGCGAGAAGCATCCACCAGACCACACTGCCCAGAGCCATGGACACCCAGGGAAGATGCTGCGGGAGCATGAGTAGCGAAGGAATCAGCGCTGCGAGTATCAGGCCCAACCCGCCCGGCCATGCTATCAGGCTGAGGTGGCCCCATTCCCGCCCTCCCAGAAATGCCACCAGCGTGAGGAAAACGACGAAAATCCAGAATGGTGCCCGAAAAATCAGCACAAGGGTCAGCAGGAATAACAGGAATGCGGTGATCAGTCGCTGACGGAGCAATCGCCCTCCAGCACCTGATCGCCCGTACGTCCGAAGCGCCGCTGCCGATGCGCGAAAGAATGCAGCGCATGCTCCAGAGCTGCGCGGTTGAAATCCGGCCACAGCGTATCGCTGAAGTAAAACTCGGTATAAGCCAACTGCCAAAGCAGAAAGTTACTGATACGCTCCTCGCCACCGGTACGGATCAGCAGATCGGGCTCGGGGATGTCTGCCAGACAGAGATGCCGGGCAATATGTGCGGCGGAGAAGTCTTCAAGGGCGAGGTCCCCCGCCTGTACCGCCGCCATCGCTGCTCGTGCTGCCTGTGCAATATCCCAACGTCCGCCATAATTCACTGCCAGATTGAGCTGGAGTCGCTGATTGTTGCGGGTGAGCGCCTCCGCCTCATCGATGAGCTGGCATATCTCCGGATCCAGTGCGCTGCGATCACCGATGATACGCAGACGAACGCCATTCTCATGCAACTTGCGTGCTTCCCGCCGCAGCAAAAGACGGAACAGATTCATCAGCAAACGAACTTCAATGGCTGGACGTCGCCAGTTCTCGGTGCTGAAAGCG